>NZ_JAILKR010000063.1 GCF_024693525.1 Selenomonas sp.
TTTTTATCCTCACTATCCGTCGAAAAATTGCTACCGTTCAAGCGAAGCGCGTTTTGCAACTTTTTCGATGCTTATTTAAGGATAAAAATTCCGTTTAGGAAACCATCTCCCGCGTAGTGTTGGCACTGCCCCTAGCGGCGGAGAAGAGCTGCTTCGAATAAGGCTCCACTAACCGATAAACTGCAATTTACCATATCAGAGATGATGTGGTTTAAATCGTATGTCGGGGGATTTGTCTTTGGAAATATAGCTTGATGGGGTATAATAGGAGGTACGAAATAGAACTTTGACATAGAAAGATGCGTGCAACTTGTGAAATTTGGCGAATTTATGGTAAAGCTTCCGAAGCAGGATTCTCATGTGTTCCTGCTGGCGGGGGAAGAACATTATTATATCGATAAGGCACTGGCCAAGATTATGGCCGGTTTGTTTTCGGAGCAGCAGGAAGCGGCGGATTCGGTGCAGAAGCTAAATGGCGAAGTCGATGCGGATGATTTGGTCAGCATGATTAACACAGCGCCATTCTTCACGGAGAAGAATGTCCTCCTTATCCGGAATACGACCCTGTTTAAGGATAATCGCAAAAAGGAGGAGGAGCAGAAGGCTTCGGGGAAGGACAAGAAGCTGGAGCGCCTGCTAAATGTGTTGGCAGATATGCCGTCGTTTAGCTATGTGATATTTGTATCGCCGGAGAAGGCAGATAAACGGCGCAAAATCTATAAGCAGGTCGAGAAATGCGGCATGGTGTTGGAGGCGGAGGCTATCCGTGCCTGGAATATCAACGACTGGCTCCAGGGAAAACTGCAGTCGATGAATCGAGATATGGACCGGGATGCCTATGCGTATTTTCAGGGGGCTGTCAGCATGATGCAGCAGATATCCTTGGAATTTTTGGACCGGGAATTTGATAAGCTGACCTTGTTTTCCGATGACCGTCGGATTACCAAAGCGGCCTTGGTTAAGGTGTTTGCCGGACTTCCGGAGGTATCGATTTTTGCCCTGATGGATGCCATCAGCGAACGCAATGCGCAGAAGGCTTTGATGCTTTTGCGGCGTCAGCTCGATGACGGTACTTATTTTACTGTGATATTGTCCCTATTGACCCGTCATGTCCGTCAGCTTTGGCAGGCAAAAGTCCTGCAGGAGAAAGGCATCCGCGGCAAGGCCTTGGCCAAGCCGTTGGAGCTCAATCCCTTTATTGCCGAAAAACTTGGAAAGGCGGCACAGCGATTTCCTGAATCGGTGCTCAAACGGTCGATGTTAGAACTCATTGATGCGGATTATTGGCTCAAAACTGGTCAGGCAGGCAATGAGATTCTCGAGCATACCGTCATAGACCTTTGCTGTGGCGTTGCCTAAAGTTTTGGATAAGAAAATCCCGCATAAACCGGCTTACTGGTTTATGCGGGATTTTTTGCTGTTGTTATTTTCCGTTGGATTTTAGTGGGGTGATGAAGGCGACTAGTGCGGAAAGCAGCATGGGAATGGTGGTCAGCAGCAGGGCGGTGAAAAGGCCGATGAAGTCAGCCATCCAGGCAGTTAGTGCGGTGCCGATGCTGCCGAGTCCGAAGGAGAGGCCCACCATCATGCCAGAAGCCATGCCGGCATTGCCGGGCATCAGGCTATGAGCCCATACGATGGAGCTGGGCTGGGGGGCCAGCAGGAAGAACCCCGAGAAGAACAGGGCAATAAGTGCCAGCAGGTTTGTGCCGGCGTGGGTGAAGAAGTAATAGGTTGGCAAAGTGCCCAGCAGCAGGGAGGCGATAATGACCCTTTTGTGGGAAAGATACCTGCCGCCAGTCCAGCCACCAACTAAACCACCTGCCGTGCAGCCCACCAAAAATAAGGTGAGCAGGAGGCCTGAGTTAAGCGAACTGTAGCCGGCATGAATCAACAGCAGGGGCAGAAAGGTGGCTACGGAGGTATGAGTCCAGCAGCGCAGTCCCATGGAAAGATTGAGTTTTATGACGGCGCGGTTGGCAAGCAGGGCAGTAAGTTTTGGTGGTTTGGGAATCGCAGTGCTCTTGGTGGGCCGCGTGGAAATCGTTGACAGTTTGCTGATGGAGAATATCCAGGCCAGAAGCAGGCTGGGCAGGATGAGCCAAGGCAGGGCGGTCAGTGGCTGAGTTTCCGTAAAGGCAACCAGGGCAATGGGGGCAAAGGCAAAACCGAAATTGCCCCCGGCAATATAATAGGACATGGAGCCAGCCAGATTTTTGGCTGCCACCGATTTTTCCACCAAGGTCGAACCCAGCGGGTGGAATAGGGAAACGGAAAGCCCCGTTAGGGCAATCAGCAGGAATAACAGGGCCTTGGATTCGACGAAGCCAATGGTACAAATGCAGGCGGCGCCAAAGGGGAGGACCGGGACCAGAACTTTATGCCAGTTATGGCGGTCCATAAAATAGCCGAAAACCGGCTGCAAGAGATTGCTGGTAATCGACATGACCATGACCAAAAGTCCACTTAGCGTAAGGGAAAGCCCCAGCTTAGGCATGATGATGGGCAGCAGGATGGGGAGAAAATTGCAGTAGAAATCGTTGAGCATATGGCCAGCGCTTAGCAGCAGGGTGTTTATGCGTGGGGTACTGGGAATCATCAAGAGGCCTCCATGGCGGAAACAATCCGCTTGACGGGCAGGAGTTTCCAAATCACACAGCAAATCAAGAATTCTGGCACGAGATAGGTGATGTTAAAGAGAAAGGAATAGAGATAGACCGAGGTGCCAGCTGGGGCATAGGAACCAAAGAAAACAACCCCCGAGAGGAAATGGCAGGCAAAGCGTCCGCAAAAGGCCGCTGTCGTGCCGAGAAATGGATGATGGGGGCTGAGGCCCGCCAGTCCCATGGCCATAAAGGGCAGAGGATAGTCGAAGAGAACCTGTACAGGATGCAGGATAAAGGGGTCCTGCAGGAGATTTATCATCCCGTAAAGGAATCCCGTCAGCATGCCCATGCCGGGTCCGAAGCGGTAGGCAATCAGCAGCAATGGCACCATAGAGCCAGCGGTTATGCTGCCCCCTTGGGGCATGTGGAAGAGACGGAGCTGCTGCAGGATGACTGCTAGTGCCAGCATTAAAGCGGAAAAAATAATGGTATGGGTGCTGAGCTCTTCCTGACGGATGCGGATGAACCCAAGTACCAGGGCAAGCAAGCCAATCAGCAGTGCAGTAGCAGCTGGATTTGCAAGTAAATCGTTCAAGGAAAGCACTTCTTTCTATAGAAATCTTAATAAAAATAATCGCTTTAATTGTAACATAATTTACGAAAAGAAACGATACAATTTTACAGGTCGTCAACAAAAGGAAAAGAAGGGGCGTTGTAACAAAACACACGGCTTGGAATTTTGTTTTATGGTAAACTGTTGTTAAGGAACAGGGAGGAGCGTATTTATGACAAAATGGGCTGTGATTTATTCTTCGGTTACTGGCAACACGCGGCAGATTGCTGAGGCGATTGCCCAGCAGGCTGGTGATGCCGATATATTTCGGGTACAGGATGCACCAACAGATGTATCGGGCTATGATGTGGTAGCGCTGGGGTATTGGCTTCGTTTGGGGCAGCCGGATCCGTTGATGCTTAAATATCTGCCTCAGGTAAAAAATGTCCGGGTGTGCTTTTTTCAGACCCATGGAACTGCCCCCACCAGTGAGCATGCGATTACTTCCTTTGCTCGGGCGGGCTACTATTTGGGAGAGGGCTGTGAAATCCTGGGAACCTTTGGCTGCCGGGGGAAAATCAATCCGGCGATGCAGAAGAAACGGGCTCAGGCCGGCCCCGATGACCCTCATGGCGGGGCCAAGAGCATCGAGCGTTGGAAATTAGCCTCGACCCATCCCGATGAACAGGATATTGGCGAGGCGAGGGATTTTGTCCTGCACATGGAGCACAAGCTGGTCATGAAGGAACGGTTTCTGGCAAAGCAGGCGGCCAAGCGCAAAGATGTCTGCAAATAAGTCAAACGATTGAGGGAAATAGACCATTTTTGCCAAGAAAGTTGGGAATATGGTCTATTTTTTATGCAGGAAATTAATATCTGAAAGTTATGATAATTATCTATTTAGTGCAAAAAGTATATTAATTGCGTTGACAATAAACAACATTAATGTTAATATAAAATGCGTAAACGGAAAAGAAAATAATTGTGAAGATATTCTTACGAAAAGCAGTCGGTTGCGGAATTCAAACACCGGCTGCTTTTCCTATGAGTAAAAAAATTATTATTTTCAATTATCACCGTTTACGAATTCCTACAAGTTTCTATTATTAAATCCTGTTTTAGAAGGGAGTCTTTGGACTACATGGAGGCATTTTGTATCGCAGTCGCTTTGCTGGGGTTGATGTACTTTGCCTACCGCGGCTGGTCAATCATCTTGATTGCGCCTTTCTTTGCGGGGCTGGCAGCCTTGGCAAGCATGTTTGATATTCTGCCGGTGTACAGTGAGCTGTACATGACGCGACTGGCGGAATACGTCAAAACCTACTACCCGGTATTTTTGTTTGGTGCAGTATTTGCACGTTTGATGGAAAAGGGCGGGCTGGCATCAGCAGTAGCTGCTAAAATTGTCGATGTGCTTGGGGAAAAGCGGGCAATACTGGCTGTGCTGATGGGCTGTGGTGCGCTGACTTACGGCGGACTCAGTGTGTTCGTTGTTGCCTTTGTCATGTATCCCTTTGGTGCGGTAGTATTCAAGAAGGCCGATATTCCGAAACGGCTGCTTCCGGCAGCCCTGTGGGTGGGTATCTTCTCCTTTGCCATGGTATCCTTGCCTGGTACGCCGCAAATCCAGAATATTATTCCGTCCTCTTATTTTCAGACCAGTACTTGGGCGGCTCCGGGCATCGGCGTGTTTGCTTCCCTGCTCTTCCTGTTGATTGGCTGGGGCTGGATTGGCCGCCGGGCAAAGCTGCTAAAGGCCCAGGGGGAAGGCTATGGAAACCACGTTACCGAGGGGCGCAAAAAACGCAATCCGAAAATCCACATTCCCTGGTATTGGGCGCTGTTGCCACTGCTCATGGTCATTGTCATCAACGTGATTCTGTCCAATCCCTTTAGCTGGGAATGGGGCTTCCATTGGAATGAAGAAAGTCTTGAGGCATTCAAGCCTCTTCATTTATCCCTGCTGGCTGCGAAGGTCGGTAAGGTATCGGCAATCTGGTCGATTAGCGTTGCCCTTATCCTGAGCAGCTTTGCGGCTGCCTACATTGGCCGCAAGCGCTTTATGGTTATGGATGGCTTCTTGGCACCCATCAACTACGCGGCCCTTTCTTCGGGAACGGCTGTGTTGAATGTTGCTTCTGGTTACGCCTTTGGCTGCGTCATTACGGCTATGCCGGGATTCCTGCCGGTCACCGATTGGCTCATTGGCATTGCTGATTCCTTTGGTCCGCTGTTGTCGGCGGTCATTACGACGAATATCATGTGTGGCATTACCGGGTCGGCATCCGGTGGTTTGACCATTGCCCTGTCGGCATTGGGAGACCAATGGGCGGCAATGGCAACGGCGGCTGGAATCCCCTTGGAGGTCCTCCACCGCATTGTCGCCATTGCATCGGTGGGGATTGACCCGGTTCCCCATTGTGGTGCCTTGGTCACCTTGCTGGCAATATGCGGCCTTACCCATAATGATTCCTATTACGATATTGCCGTGATTATGGGGTTGAAATTTTTCGTTCCGTTCTTATGTATTCTATTCTATATGTTGACGGGAATATGCTAAAAAACTTAGGCCCGAAACCAAATTGGTTTTGGGCCTAAGTTTTTTTTCTGGATTTTGTCAATCGTTCGGAACTGGTGATTGTGAATTGTGTTGAATGCTGTTGATTGTGGACTTATGCATTATCATGGCGATGGTTCCAGATGATTAACATCTCGATGCTGCCGAATAGTAACAACAGCACGGAAACCAAGCTAAATGCATGGAAAGATTGGGAATGATAAGAATACATGGACAGCGCTAAAATCGTTCCTCCGATTAAGAGCATGGCCAGGATTGTAATTATCATAAGAATCGTCTTCATCGTATTCATGGTATCACCTCGGAAAAGAAGATTTGTGATACCAGCTCCAAAGAAAAAAGGACTAAAATCCTTATTGGGATGATACCAGGTATACGGACCTTTTTAGATACGTAATGGGGTTGTATCCTTAAGGGATGTATTGATTATAGCATAGATAGGTCTTTAGTCGCAAGAGGGAAAATAAATAAAAAATAAGGGAAAAGTTTCGGAAGGTGGTTCCGAAGCTTTCCCCTTGCGGATACTAAGCAGATTAATGCTGCAGCGTGAGCCGCTTTTCGTAAAAATGTTGACGGCGTTGTGCGACTATAGTCTTAGCTTCGCTATCCCGATCCATCTGATGACGGGTGAAACGATGGTGGCGGCCAAGCAGATAGTAATAAAGTCCGATACCCAGGAGGGCAATGGCGCCAGCGCCGATGTATACGACTTGGAAGCCTAAGTCTGGGACGAAGCTCCCTAAGGTATAAGGACCAACGCCGATGCCCAGGTCGAGCAGGACGAAATAGGTGCTGGTGGCAATGCCCACCTGATGCATGGGGGCGCAATGGACGGCAAGTGCGTGGCAGGAAGCTGTCACGGTTCCATAGCCAAATCCCAGGAATAAGGCGCCAATCAGCAGAGGGATATCCGAAGTTGCCCGGGCGATGATGCTCATGGCGATGGCCATGCAGAGCAGGGACGGATAGATGACGATGTTGCCGCCGTAGTTATCCAGCAGGAAGCCGGTAAGGGGGCGGCTGATAAAGGATGTGGCAGCAAAGCAGAGAAAGAAACAGGTAGCCCCGATGCCCGTGACGCCGATGGCATTGGTATAAGCACCTAAGAAACTCAAAACCGTTGAGTAGCAGACACCACCCATAAAGGCAATGGTGGAAATGCCAAAGGCCTTTATGGAGAAAAAGCGGTCAAAGGAAATATGGCGCAAATCTTCCCGCTCCGAGGGCAAAATGACGCGCTCCGGTGTTTTTAGGAAGAAGGAAAGAAGGAAAATCAAAAACGTTGCGGCAGTACAGATCTCAATGCCAAGGGAAAAAGCACCGGCCTGGGTGATATTCATGGCCAGGAAAGGGCCGATGGCCGATGCCAGCGTAACCCCCAGGGTGAAATAGCCAATGCCGGTACCCATGCGCTTTAATGGAACCAGTGCAGCCACAACGGTGCTGGCAGCGGTGGAGGTGGTTCCAAAGGCAAGGCCGTGAAGAAAACGAACCACCATAAAAGTTCCCAAGGTTGGCGCCAGTTCATAACACAGCACCAACAGGAAGAACAGGGAGGTGCCGCCTAAAAACATTTTGCGGCGGCCTACAAAGTCAATAAAGCGCCCCGCAGGAATCCGGGCGAAAAGTGCGCCCACAATAAAGAGGCCAGAGGCAAGACCTGCCATACCGATGGAGGCGTTCCAGGTATGGATGGCATAAGCCGTAGACCAAAGCATCAACAGGAAATGAACGCTGTAAACAAGGAAGTTGATGCCAATATCGAAAACATAATCTTTGCTCCAGAGACGTTCTGGAGCTGCTTCAGAAACAGATGACATGGATAAAGTCTCCTTTCGCACTGCGTGACGGCACCGGAAAGGACGGCAGACGGGGAAGGGCAATGTTTGCAGATAATCTGCCGCATCCGTTGCGTCGACATGAGCTGTGACGCTTAGCTCATGAATGTAATCTCGTGAAATCTGACTGGTCATAGATTCACCTTTCTGTCATATATAAACTACAAGTTTCAATCAGTCATTATAGGAGGGGCAGTGAACAATGTCTAATGCATAATAGGCAAAGAAAAACTGCAAATCATGCATATTGACAAGCAATTGTCAAAAAACAAAGCATATATGAGAAAATTTCACCATAGCTATGCATAAAAATCATTGAAAATAGCCCTCGTTTCTTGAAAGAGCAGATTCTGCTGGGTATAATATATTTATCTGTATATTATTATGCATATGATGCAAACTTGACCGGTCAATTTTTGGAGGAGAGACGTAACGACAATGGAGTTAACGCAATTAAAATATTTTCAGGCTTTGGCACGTCATAAAAACTTTACCCAGGCGGCCAAATCCATTTTGGTATCGCAATCGGCACTGAGCCGCTCCATTGCCAAATTGGAACAGGAATTGGGGGCGCCCCTGTTAAATCGCCATGGGAAAGAGACCGAACTCACGGCAGCCGGTGAAAAATTTTTGTTTCATGTGGACCGAGTGCTTCGTGAGATGGATGTAGCCCGGCAGGAAATCAAGATGGATAACGGCGGTGAGGGAACGGTCAGCGTGTCCTTCCTTCATTCCTTGGGGGATACCTATTTGCCATTGATTCTAAGCCGGTTCCATGCCCGTTATCCTCAGATTGGCATCAAGCTCAATCAGCAAAATTCGGCGGTGATGTCTGAGGAAATCATGGAGGGGGATACGGATATCTGCCTTTGCTCCATGTTAAATGGTGATGATATTGCCTGGATGTATCTTTGGTCAGAGGAGCTTTTCTTGGTGGTACCGGATTCCCATCCGTTGGCCCAGCGGGAAACTGTTCGGTTAGAGGAAATTGATGGGGAGCCCTTCATTACTTTGAAGACGGAGTACAATCTGCGGCAGCAGGTCAATCAGTTGTTGGATTTGGCTGAAAGTCAGCCCCAGGTTATTTTCGAAGGGGATGAGGTTCACAATTTGATTTCTTTGGTGGCGGCAAAACTGGGGGTCAGTCTGCTGCCACACATTCCCTGCACCGAGCAAATGGGGGTCAGTTACATTCCTGTATCTTTTCCTGCCTGCAAGCGGGCGGTGGGGATTGCCTGGAATACCCGGCGGCCGTTGACACCGGCGGCAATTTGTTTTCAGCAATTTACAATCAATTATTTCCGTGACCATCAGGAAGCGGAGTAAACTATGGGGATTGAGGAGTTATTATGCAATTAAAAGGTTTGTTGCTGCTGCTTATAGCGGCGTTTATCTGGGGAACAACTTTTGTGGCACAGATGGTGGGCATGGAAGATTTGGGGCCCTTTACCTATGCCATGTCGCGTTATTTCCTGGGCTTTTTGTTTTTAATCGGTCTATGGCGGCTGCGGCGGAACCAGCGGGAGCAGGAAAAAAAGCGGGGAACCTATCATCCGGGCTGGCGGGCTGGTTTTGGTGCTGGAGCCATCATGTTTGTGGGAACATCCCTGCAGCAGGTGGCCATGCTCTATACCACTGCTGGTAAGACGGCCTTCATTACGGCGCTGTACATCATTCTGGTTCCCATGGGGGCGGCAATGCTGGGGAAAAAAATCTTTGGTGAAAACTGGGCCGGCGCTGGAATTGCACTGGCTGGCCTTTATTTGCTTTCCATTCACGGCGAATTTTCGTTAAGCTATGGCGATGGCTTGGTTCTCCTCAGTGCACTTTTCTGGGCGGCTCAGATTTTGTTCATCGACCGCTATGCGGAGCGGGTGGATGCTATTGAACTGTCGGTCGCTCAGATTGCAGTTTGCTGGCTGGGCAGCACTTTGGCGGCATTATTGTTCGAGACTATCAGCTGGGGACCTATTGCTGCTGCCTGGTTTGCTATTTTTTACGGCGGTGTTATGTCAGGCGGTGTAGCCTTTACCTTGCAGATTGTCGGTCAGAAATATGCTGAACCGGGACCGGCGGCCATTGTCATGAGCTTTGAAGCGCTCTTTGGTGCGGTATCGAGCTGGCTTATTCTGGGGGAACTCATGAGCGGTACCCAGATTGCCGGTTGTGCGTTGATGATGGCAGGTGTTTTGGTTACCCAGTCACGGCTGTTGTTTGCCAAACCAAGAAGATAATGAGGTGGGAAGATGAAAAGGGAGAAGTGCTGGCGGTGGGCACTGGTTCTTTTGGTGCTGGTGGCAGGAATCCTGGTCTTGGGTAGTTGGCAGCTGTTGGGCCAAGAGGAAGAACAGGCTGAGGATTTGCCGGAGCTGGTGATTTATTCGCCGCATCCGTTGGAATTTACACAGCCGCTATTGGACGAGTTTGAAAAGGAGGCGGGCGTTCGGGTTCGCTTGATAAATGGTGGTACGGGAAAGCTGTTGCAGCGGGTCAAGGAGGAACAGGAAAATCCCCAGGCGGATATCCTCTGGGGCGGTTCGGTTTCCATGATAAAACCGGATGCTGGCTTGTTTGAAGACTATGAATCGGTCAATGAACCTATGATGCGGCCGGAGTTTAAGAATCGGGAAGGCTCTATGACACGGTTTACTGATGTTCCTAGTGTACTGCTGGTAAATACCGATTTGGCTGGGGATTGGAGTATTGAAGGCTACGAAGATTTGTTAAACCCGCGCCTGCATGGCAAAATCGCCATGGCGGACCCCGCCGTGTCTTCGTCTTCCTATGAACAGCTTATCAATATGCTTTATGCCATGGGGAAGGGAAATCCAGAACGGGGCTGGGATTACGTCGGTTCCCTGGCGGCAAATCTCGATGGCCGGTTATTGGAACGTTCCGCGGATGTCTATGATGGCGTGGCCCGGGGACGTTATGTGGTAGGATGTACCTTTGAGGAAGCGGCGCTCACCTATCAGCGCGCTGGGGCCCCCGTGCGGATTGTCTATATGAAGGAGGGCGTCATCAGCGAACCGGATGGGGTCTATATCCTGCGGAATGCCAAGCATATGGCGGTGGCAAAGCAGTTCGTGGATTTTATTACGGGACATGGCGCTCAGTCCTTTATTGCCCGGAATCTTCATCGGCGCAGTGTGCGCAAGGATGTGGCGGCGCCGGAAGGTTTGCAGGAGAAGGATAATCTCGTGATGCTTTCCGCAGCTGCTGGCGATATAGGGGAGGTTCGTCAACAGTGGCTGGAACGGTTTCGGCGGATTTTTCATGGTGAGAAGGAATAAGGAGAAGCGCTATGCACCAATTTCAAGATGAATTGCGGCAGGCCCTGTGGAAGTATGCACTTCTCCCGGTGCTGCTCTTAACTGTTGCGGGACTGCTCTTGATGGTGGGCAGCTGGCAGCATTATGTGGTGAAAGACAATGCTCGCCATCGCACCCAGTTGGTCAGCGGCATCGAGACGGTTATGGAAGATGGCGCCCGGCGGGTGGAGCGGATTGGGAACCAGCTGGAGAAGTCTCCTGGGAGTATCGAAAAAATTCAGCGGGATGGGAAAAGCCGGGCAGAAATTATGGCCGCGGTGTATCCAGAATTGGATAACACCGATGCTGGTTTGACTTTCTATCTGCTGGACAACCAGGGAAAGGTGGTGGCGGGCAGCCGGCAGCAGCTGCCCCCTGGACTGCAGGATTTATCCGAAGAGTGGGGATTTTTGCAGCGCATGGGAAGGTCACCGGCGGAGATGCAAGCGGAGCTGGCGGGAGGAAGCCCTCGAACCAATCGGTATTTGCTCATGGGAAAGGCCGTGAAGACGGCGGGGCAGGTAGATGGCTTTATCCTGCTGGTGCTGCCAGGGGAGGCTTTGCAGAATCGGTTAATGAGTGGCAAGCAGGATGCTATTTTGCTGGACCAATTTGATAATCTACTGTTTCCTTGGAGCCAGCAGACGGCAGCGGGGAAAGCTCCTGCTGTTTTTCGGCATAACAAGGCATCCTTGGTCCATTATGAGCAGCAGCTTTACTACGCCACGGGACGGGACGTGGGGCATGGCTTCACGGTTTTAGCTGTTACTCCGGTCACCAATCTGCTTTCCCGTTATGTGCTGGGAGCTGCCCTTTTGTTGGCCCTCTTTATCCTGATGGTTCCGATTATCGGCGTCAGTGTCCTGCGGGAAAGCCGGGGAAAAGCAAAATCCATCGACGAACTCGTGGAGGCTTTTGCTGCTGTAAAGACTGGGAATTGGACCCATCCCCTCAATCTGCAGCCGGCAAGCGGCTTGGCGGTGGTGCAGGAAGCTTACGAACACATGACCCGAAGTCTGCAGGAATTGATGAGAAAGAACGAAGAGGAGGCCAAAGCCTCGGTGATTTCGGAAATCCGGCAGTTGGAGTCACAGTTTAATCCACATTTTTTGTTTAATACCCTGGAGAATATCAAATTCATGGTGAAATTGGACAGTGATGCGGCTATGAGCATGATAAAATCCCTGTCGAAATTGCTGCGGTACAGCATCAATAATACGGTTCGCCGGGTGAAGCTGGCCGATGATTTGGCCTATGTGCGGGGCTATATGGAAATTCAGCAGCGCCGCTTTGGAAACCGGCTGGTTTATCAGGAACAAATCGACCCGCAAAGTCTTTCCTGTGAGATTCCCAAGCTGATTTTCCAACCGGCTTTGGAAAATGCCGTGAAATACGGTGCCGATGCCAAGGGTCGGATTGCTATCTCGCTGCAGGTGGAATTTGGCAGGGATACGCTGCAGATTCGCATCCAGGATAGGGGCCGTGGGATGGATGCGCCCACCATTTCTAGGCTGCAGGCTTTGTTGGATTCAGAGGCAAATGATTCTGTCCATATGGGAGTCTACAATATTCATCGGCGCATCCGGCTGATGTATGGGAAGCCTTATGGTGTACAGGTGAAACAAAGGGAAGGCGGCGGAACCGAGGTGTTACTGGTGCTGCCCATTATCTGGGAGGAAGGAAAACATGCTGAAACTGGTAATCGTGGAAGATGAAGATATCATTCGGCGGGGGCTGATGGAAACGATAGACTGGCAGGCGATGGGGGCTGAAGTGAGCGGCAGTGCAGCCGACGGCGAGGAGGCACTGGCGGTGATCGCTAAAGTGTCCCCGGATGTGGTGCTCACCGATGTGCGAATGCCGGTTATGGATGGCTTGGAACTGGCGCGTCACTTGCAAGAAATTGCCCCGTCCATTCAGGTGATTTTTTTAACCAGTCACGCCGACTTTGAGTACGCCCGGGAGGCCATGCGGCTTCATGTGGATGACTACCTGTTGAAGCCTGTGGATGAAGAGGAATTGGCGGCGGTGCTAAAACGGCTGGCAGAGGAACGGGGCGAAACTTCACTGCCGTTTACCGAAGAACTATCCATGGCCAGGAGAAGTCAGAATCCTTATGTGCGGGTGGTCTTGGCTGTGATTGAAAAGAGCTGGCAGGAGCGTATCAGCCTTGAACCCATTGCGGAAAAGCAGCAGGTATCGGTCAGTTATCTGTCGCGGAAGCTCAAGGAGGAGACGGATAATACCTTTAGCAGCCTGCTGGCCAAATATCGGCTTCAGCAGAGTATTAGCATGCTCAAGGAAGGAACTTGGCGTATCTACGAAGTGGCCGCAGAATGCGGGTTCAGTGACTATAAGAACTTCTGCCAGGTATTCAAGAAATATCTGGGAATGGCGCCTAGTGAGTTTTTGTCCGGGATGGGAAAAGAACAGGATTAAGGGGGGGAGTTCAAAATAAAGGATAAATGTGTATTATTTAGTATTGTTCGCACCGGCAATATTTGTTAGAATGCAGACAGATAAAGAATTCAGCGCTGAAAACTGCCTTTGGGAATTGTATAGGAGGAAGTATTTATGTTGAAACCTTTGACTGCCTTTTGTTGTCTGACCCTTATGGCTGCCGGAACTGTTGTGGCGGCAGCGCCCCATTCCGATGCCTTTGAATCCCAGTACAAGCTGCAGGAAATGGTGGTGCTTAGCCGCCATAATATCCGTTCGCCCCTGAGCGGCAATGGTTCTGCCCTGGCCAATCTGACGCCTCACAGCTGGTTCAATTGGACCTCGGCTCCCAGTGAACTTTCCCTTCGCGGCGGTGAACTGGAGACGATGATGGGCCAGTATTTTCGCAAATACGCAGTGGCAGAAGGGCTGATGCCAGAGAATTACCAGCCGGAAAATGGTGTGGTGCGGTTCTATGCCAACTCCATGCAGCGTACCATTGCGACGGCTCAGTATTTTTCCAGCGGCATGCTGCCGGTGGCCAATGTCAAAATCGAGCATAAATATGCGCCAAGCAAGATGGACCCGGTGTTTAATCCCCAGCTGACTTTTGTCAGTGAGGCTTTCCGCAACCAGGCCATGAAGGAAATCAGTGCTATGGGTGGAAAGGACGGCCTGCAGGGCATTGGCAAGAACATGGACAAACAATACCGTTTGATGGAAAAAGTTTTGGATCTGGCCAAATCTCCCGCTGCCCAAAAAGACGGGATGACAAAATTCCGGGATGACGATTTGAAGATTATTCTGGATGTGAACAAGGAACCGGCCATGAAAGGCTCGTTAAAGCAGGCAAATTCAGCTAGTGATGCCTTTATCCTGCAATATTATGAAGAAAAAGATCCGGTAAAGGCAGCGTTTGGCCACAAGCTCAAGAAAAGTGACTGGGAAACCATAGCCAGTGTCAAGGATATTTATGGGGATGTATTGTTCACGGCGCCGTCAGTGGCTGTAAATGTTGCGCATCCATTGCTGCAGGAGATGAATAAGGAATTATCCATGAAGGACCGTAAATTTACCTTCCTGTGCGGTCATGATTCCAATATTGCCAGCGTGCTGGCTGCCCTCGATGCCGAGCCTTATGAGCTTCCGGACAGCATTGAAAAGAAGACTCCCATTGGCTGCAAGCTGGTGGTTGAAAAGTGGGCTGGCAAAGACGGGGCAAGTTACGCCTCCCTTAACATGGTTTATCAGTCCACCAGCCAATTGCGGGACCGTGAGATGTTAGACCTTAACAATCCACCGAAAATCTATCCGGTGAAGCTCAAGGGATTGGAAGAAAACAAAGATGGCCTGTATCGCCTCCAAGATGTTCAGCAGCGTTTTGAAGAAGCGATTAACGCTTATGATAAGCTGCCCAAGGATACGCCGGCAGCAGCGGAACAGAAAGCGGCCTGAGAATAAGAGAAAGATTGCTACACTTGGCAGTCTTTCTTTTCTTTTTTAGGCATTGAAATTTTGCAGGGACAAGTGTATAATCGGTATAAACGGTAGACCTATTGCTAGATGCGAAGATTAAGCTGGATGCGAAGTTAGGAAGTGTTTGGCGTGAAGCTTGACAGCTTGAAGATTGTTCTGGCTTGTTTAGCGGTATTTCTCTTCAGCTGACTGTGGATAGACAGGTGGAGAGGGGAGGCAGGATTGCTTATCGATAGGCAGTCCTGCCTTCTTTTTTATCGGGAAATAGGTACGATGACTTTTCTTGCGCGATAGGCAGGAATAGCCCCTGATTGTGGAGAATAATTATAAAAGTATGTTGAAATGAGAGGGGAATGTTCCATGACAGCAGATGAAACATCAATCATAAAACCAAAAGTCAAAATTAAAGTCTTTGGCGTCGGTGGCGGCGGCAATAGCGTTCTTATGCGCATGGGACAGCATAACGATTTAGAGATTGAGCTTATTGCCATCAATACGGATGCCAAGCAGCTGCAGTTGGTAGATGAGGCAGGAGTCCGCTGCATTCAAATCGGTGAATCCTTGACGCGTGGACGCGGTACCGGTGGGGATGCAGCCCTGGGAGAAAAAGCGGCCAAGGCCGAGGAAAAGAAAATCAAAGATGCATTAAATGGGGCAGATCTTGTCTTCATTACGGCTGGTATGGGTGGCGGTACCGGTACAGGTGCCGCACCGGTGGTAGCTCGGATGGCAAAGGAAATGGGGCTGCTATCCGTGGGTGTGGTGACGGTGCCCTTCTCCTTTGAAGGCAACCGCAAAAAGCGCACGGCCATGGAAGGCATCGTAAAGATGCAGTCCCAGATGGATGCTTTGATTGCCGTGGAAAACGATAACCTCATGAAACTGCCGGAGAATCGCCGGATGACGTTGGTTTCGGCCTTCGAAGCGGCGGATAAGGTGCTCAAGCAGGCCATCAACTGCGTAGCGGAATTGATTCTTACCACCGGCGTTATCAATGTGGATTTTGCTGATGTTACTACCATTTTCCGCCAGAGTGACAGCAGTGATGCACTGCTGGGAATTGGCAACAGCAGCCGCAGCGCAATGGATGCGGTAAAGGCCGCCGCCGAAAGTCCCCTCATCGAAAAGGGCCTCAAGGGGGCCCGCGGCGTTATCCTCAATCTTACTGGCGACAGCAGCCTGAGTCTTTACGATGTGGATGAGGCAACCCGCTACATCATGGATAACGCGGATGATGAAGTCAATATCATTTTGGGTACCGTCATCGACAATTCCATGGGGGGCAAGGTTCAGGCGACGATTATCGCTACGGATTTTGTCGACAGTGTCGTGATGAAATCTCCGACGGTAAAGGTTCCGGAGAGCAAAGTGAAAAAGGAGACGTTTTCCCTGGATACACCGGCATTCATGAGCAAGCCCGCAGCAGCAGCCGATGAGAAACCTTCGGGGGCTTTCGCGATTCCGGCATTTCGCTTGACGGTGGATGACAAAGAAAAAAAATAATCAGGAAGAGGAATTGCAGGAGGTATTCCTGCAGTTCCTTTTTTCGTCGTAAGGATGAAAAGGCGATTTTGTCTTTGGCAAAATTGGGCTGGTGGCGTTATAATTATAGTGTTTATACGAAGACGAGAAAGGAAATGACAGTGAGCAATTTGGGTAGATTTTCCCGGACGGAACTTTTGCTGGGAGAAGAAGGTATGGAGAAATTGGCAAAAAGCACCGTGGCAATTTTTGGTGTGGGCGGTGTTGGTTCTTTCGTTGCTGAGGGGCTGGCAAGAGCTGGTGTGGGGCATCTGGTATTGATTGACAACGACCTCATCTGTTTGACCAATATCAACCGCCAAATTCATGCCACTTCAAAAACTGTGGGCCAGGCAAAGACGCAGATGATGAAAGAGCGCATCTTGGATATCAATCCCAAGGCCATAGTGGATACCATCGAGGATTTCTATCTGCCGGAAAATGCCGATAAGTTTTTCACCCAGCATTATGATTATGTGGTGGATGCGATCGATACGGTTACAGGGAAAATCAACCTGGTATTGCAGTGCCGGGAACTCAACATTCCGATTATCTGCAGTATGGGCGCTGGCAATAAACTGGACCCGACTAAGTTTGAGGTAACGGATATTTATAAGACCAGTGTGGATCCGATTGCCCGGGTTATGCGCAAGAAAATGAAAGAAAACCGCGTAAAAAAGCTCAAGGTGGTTTATTCGAAAGAGAAACCGCTGGCTGTCAAGCAAAGTGGTTGCGGCAAAAATTGTATCTGTCCGCCGGGCAGTGCCAATAACTGTGATATGAAACGGGCGGTGCCGGGCAGTATTTCCTTTGTTCCGTCGGTGGTTGGCTTGATTATTGCCGGTGAAGTAGTACGGGATATAACCGGCATCAAAACGGAGGTATCCGCATGAAAGTAACGGTTTTAGGTTGCGGCCGGTGGGGCACATTCCATGCCTGGTATGCAGATTTCATCGGTCATGATGTGATGCTTTGGGGGCGCAAGGGGTCCAAGCATTTGCAGGAACTCAAGGACACCCGTAAAAATGAATACCTGGAACTGCCGGAATCCGTCGCGCTGACGGATGATTTGTCGGCGGCGGTGGATTATGCCGATGTCATCGTGATTTCCATCAGCAGTCAGCAGTTGCGCAGTTTCGGTGCCCAGCTGAAGGCGCTGGGAAATCTGGCAGGCAAGCGCTTTGTCCTTTGCATGAAGGGATTGGAAATCGGCACGGGCAAACGACTGTCGGAGGTTTTTCATGAGTCCGTTGGCACGGAGGTGCCGGTGGCTGTCTGGGTGGGGCCAGGCCATGTGCAGGATTTTATCCAGAAGATTCCCAACTGCATGGTCATTGCTTCTGACAATATGGATTTGACCAAGGAACTGGTGGATTCCTTTTCCAGTTCCCTTATACGCTTCTATTATGGGGAAGACCTGCTAGGAACCGAAATCGGCGCTGCGGCGAAAAATGTCGTGGGCCTGGCGGCAGGCATGCTGGATGGCTTTGGCTACGGCAGCCTCAAAGGGGCTTTAATGGCCCGGGGGACCAGGGAACTGTCCCGGCTCATTGAAAAAATGGGGGGCGACAAGATGACCATTTATGGGCTCTCTCATCTTGGGGATTACGAAGCGACGCTGTTCTCTCCCCATAGCAACAATCGCCGCTTTGGTGAAGACCTTATCATCGGTAAGCCTTTTGCCAAATTAGCGGAAGGCGTCTATACGGTGGAGGCGTTGATGGAGCTTTCCGAGAAATATCAGGTGGAACTTCCCATTTCGGCAACGGTTTATGAAATTGTCCACCATCATAAGGACCCGAAAGAGCAGCTGACTCAGCTGTTTCTGCGGCAGACCAAATCGGAATTGGCTTGATTTTTTATATTTTGGAAATTAATTCCTTCAATTTATGCTATTTATGATATACATCCCTTGACGTGGCTATATTAGTATGCTAAAATACAAGATTTACTTTTGAAAAAATCGGTAAATGATGCTATAATATAGTGGCAGGCAGCGCATGAGGCTGTCACGTCATATTGAATATAGGGGGTGTGTGTTTGCTGCAGGTAGGAGACAAGGTAGTCTATCCGATGCATGGCGCCGGAGTGATTGCCGGAATCGAGAATTGTGAAGTTCTGGGTGAAGGAAAATCGTATTATGTTCTACAGATGCCGCTGGGGAATATGAAGGTGATGATTCCAACCGACAATGTGGATAACATTGGGTTGCGTGATGTCATCTCCAGTTCTCAAGTGGATGAGGTTCGGAATGTGCTTGAGGATAAGCCTGAACGGGCCTTGGGAAGCTGGAATAAGCGCTTCCATGAGAATCTTGACCGGATGAAGAGTGGAGATATCTGTGATGTGGCCGCTGTTGCCCGCAATTTAATCTTGCAGGATCAGAGGCGGAAGATTTCCTCCGGGGAACGCCGTCTGTTGGACCTTGCCAAACAAATCCTGGTCAGTGAACTCGTATACGCCTGTCATAAGACTCCGGAGGAAGTCGAAAGTTGGCTGGAAGATATTTTATCCCAGAATCGATACAAGCATTGATTCCCGCCTGGAAAGGGGGCTGTACCTATGGTACGGCCCTCTTTTTTGTATCGCAGGACTTGCTGAAAGCCGCTGAGATTGGCATTTGATTAAGAATCGTCAGGATTGGCGTCGTTAGGTTGACAGTACAGGGATAAATTGTCTATACTGATTTTATAGTATCAATAATATAAGTAGGAAAGGAGGTGAACGTATGCTGGATCGTGTATTGCGCTTTTTTATTACGCTGTTTATGGCAATCGCTGGTGGTGCCCTTTTAAACCTGGCTTCGCCGCTGTTGACATCCTTCATCAGCACGGAGATTCTCCAGGCGGATATGGGGTGGATTAAACTCACGGTGGCTGGCTTTGTCTGCATCCTGTTGGGAGCAGTTCTGGGCGGAGTCATTGGCTTTATCCTGTCCTCGTATTTTATCCATAAGCTCAAGCGGTTTTCGGCTAAAGTGGAAGTACAGCTGAATAAGATGCCGACTCACGATGTGATTGCCGGTGCAGTGGGACTTCTTCTCGGACTTATCTTTGCTAATCTTTTGGGCTATGCCTTTTCAAAAATCCCCGTCGTCGGCGAGTATATCCCGGTTATTTTTAGTATCGTATTTGGCTATTTGGGAATCACGATTATGATTCGCAAGCGCAAAGAGCTGGCAGGGGCCTTTGATTTTATCCCCAAGTTTATGAAGGCGGTGGCTAAAAACCATGAGCCGGAGAAAGAGACTTCGACGGAAACTGCGCCGATGCTGGAGGGAAACACCCAGTATAAACTGCTGGATACCAGCGTTATCATCGATGGCCGCATTGCCGATATCTGCGATACGGGATTCATCGAAGGAACGCTGCTCATTCCGGTTTTTGTCTTGGAGGAATTGCAGCATATTGCGGATTCTTCCGATGTTTTAAAACGTACGCGGGGACGGCGTGGCTTGGATATCCTGCAGCGCATTCGTCAGGGAACCCGGGTACGGGTGGAAGTGACCAATGTGGATTTTGATGACATTGCGGAAGTGGATTCCAAGCTGGTTCGCCTGGGCCAGCAGGTGGGCGGCAAGATTATCACCAACGACTTCAACCTGAACAAGGTGGCTCAGCTGCGCGGCGTGGAAGTCCTCAATATCAATGAGCTTTCCAATGCGGTTAAGCCTGTGGTTATTCCTGGAGAGAATATGCGAGTGACGGTGGTCAAATCGGGAAAAGAGCCAGGACAGGGCGTTGCTTATCTTGACGATGGGACGATGATTGTCATCGAGGGCGGTCACCGCTTCATGAATGAGATAATTGACGTGGAAGTTACGTCGGCTTTGCAGACAGCAGCAGGCCGAATGATTTTTGCAAAACCAAAAAATTAAAGCCATAGCCTTCTCCTATGCCGTGTTTTGACACAAAATGGGAGAAGGCTATCTGAGGCTATATTAGGAGTGATGGGAATGGTCAGTGTCATCTTCCCCGCAGCGGGACAGGGAAAGCGGATGAATGCCGGAATTAACAAGGTTTTTCTCGAGCTGGCCGATAGGCCAATGCTGATTCGTACCCTGCAGAAATTCTCGGCAGTACCAGAGGTGGGGGAACTCATCGTAGTGGTAGGTGCCGAGGAAGTGGAGCCGGTGACGAATCTCTTGAAGAAATTCTCGGGATTAAAGCCTTGGCTGGTGACAGAGGGCGGTTCGGAGCGCCAGTATTCGGTTTGGAATGGCTTAAAGCAGGTTTCCGCGGAGGCTGATGTGGTTCTGGTTCACGATGCAGCCCGGCCTCTGGTAACGGTCAAGACCATTGAAGCAGTCATTGGGGCAGCCCGGGAATACGGCGGTGCAATCGCGGCGGTTCCAGAAAAGAACACCGTCAAGGTGGTATCGGAAAATGGCGTGGTCAAGTCGACACCGGCCCGGTCAACTCTTTGGGCAGTGCAGACGCCCCAGGGATTCCGTAAGCAGATTTTGGTGGAGGCCAATATCAAGGCGGAAGCAGACGGTTTTTTGGGTACAGACGATGCCAGCCTGGTAGAGCGTTTGGGGCGTCCGGTTCACGTGGTTATGAGTGAATACAGCAATATCAAGGTGACGACGCCGGAGGATTTGTTGATTGCCGAGGCATTCCTGCGGCAGGAACAGGGAAGTATGCTAGATGCAGTCCGGTCAGCGGCTAAGTTTGCCAAGGATACGATGAGGGGAAAAATTCCTCACCGGCAGAAGGAGGAAAAGTGATGACTCGATTTGGAATGGGCTACGATGTCCACCGCCTGGTAGAAGGGCGGAAGCTGATTATTGGCGGGGTGGAAATTCCCCATACGCTGGGGCTGTTGGGACATTCCGATGCCGATGTACTGTTGCATGCCATAGCGGATGCCTTGTTGGGAGCAGCAGCTTTGGGGGATATTGGCCGTCACTTTCCCGATACGGATCCGCGGTTTGAGGGGGCTGACAGCTTGAAACTGTTGGCTCATGTGGGGGAGCTCTTAGCGGAAAAGGGCTATAAGGTCGGCAATGTTGATGCGACGATTGTGGCCCAGAAACCGAAGATGAAGGACTTCATTCCCCAGATGAATGAAAATATTGCACGAGTGCTCGGAGTGAAATCCGACCAGATAAATGTCAAAGCAACGACGGAAGAGAAATTAGGATTTACCGGAACGGAGCAGGGCATTTCTGCTTATGCTGTAGCCGGAATTGAAAAAGCCTGACGCCTATAACAGCGCCGGTAAGATAGTTGGAGGAAGAAATATGCTGAAAGTCTATAACACCATGTCACGCAGTAAAGAAGAGTTCAAGCCGCTCAAAGAAGGCGAAGTGAGCATCTACTGCTGTGGTGTAACGCCGTATAATCATCCGCATATCGGCAATGCGCGCCCCTTTGTTACCTGGGATGTCATTCGCCGCTATTTCGCGAAAAAGGGGTATACTGTTCATTACATCCAGAACTTTACGGATGTGGATGACAAAATCATCAATACGGCTAACAAAGAAGGACTTCAGTGGAGCGATATCTCCGGCCGCTATATCAAGGCCTATTTTGAAGCCATGGATGCGCTCAATGTAAAGCGCGCAGATGTATATCCACGTGTCAGTGAAACGATTCCGGATATCATTGCCATGGTACAGCAGCTTATCGATAATGGTTACGCATATGCTGTGGATAACGGCGATGTTTTCTACAGTGTGGAAAAATTTGCGGGATATGGTAAGCTCAGCGGCCGCAAATTGGAGGATATGCAGGCTGGCGCCCGCATTGAGGTCGACACGCGCAAACACCATCCCATGGATTTTGCCCTTTGGAAATCGGCAAAACCAGGCGAGCCGAGCTGGGACAGCCCCTGGGGAAAAGGCCGTCCGGGTTGGCACATTGAATGCTCCACGATGTCGCTGAAATATCTCGGCAAGAAATTCGACTTCCACGGTGGCGGAAGTGACTTGATTTTCCCGCATCACGAAAATGAGATTGCTCAGTCCCAGGCCTGCATTGGCGATGAGCACAGCTTTGCCCAGTATTGGCTGCACAACGGTTTCATTACCATCCACAACGAAAAGATGTCCAAGTCGAAGAATAACTTCTTCACGGTTAAGGACATTCTAAACGAATATCCGGGCGAAGTGGTACGCTTTTTCATTCTGCAGACTCACTACCGCAGCCCGCTGGATTTCAGTGATGAACGCCTCAAGGAAGCACAGGTTAGCCTGGGCCGCTTGGAACAGTCCAAATCCTTTATGGATGAACTCTTGAAGAAAGAGGGCACTTCGGATACCGCCAAGGATTTGGCCGCGAAAGCAGCGGAATATCGTCAGAATTTCTACGAGGCCATGGATGATGACTTCAATACGGCTTTGGCTATCAGTCAGCTTTTTGGTCTCTCCAAGGACATCAACATCTACTATCAAGAAGTTATGAACAAGGGCGTAGCCTTCGATGCTGCTGGATTTGCACGGGTAAGTGAGATTTATATGGAAATGGCTTCGATTATCGGCATTTTTGAGCAGGAAGAGGCCGCTGCTGACGATGGCCTCACCGATAAGCTGATGGAACTCATTATTGGCATCCGTCAGGACGCCCGCAAGGAAAAGAATTGGGCTATTGCCGATAAGATTCGCGATGAACTCAAGGAAGTTGGCATTGTTATCGAAGACACGCCAAATGGAGCACGGTGGAAAAAAGCATGAAGTTTGAACATTTTCAGAAACTCGTCGATATGATGTTTGAGCCTGATGGGGATAATGGTATCTTGCAGCGTTACCGCGGTGTAGATGTCAAGCAGCTCAATCCGCTGGTACTGGCTTATGTGGGCGATGCGTATTTCCATCTCTATGTCCGTACCCGCCTGCTCTCCTACGAGCAGTGCAAGGTACAAGCACTGCATTCGTTCAGTGCCCAAATCGTATCGGCAGTTTGGCAGGCAAAGGCCTATCGTGGGATTGAAGAAATGCTTACCGAGGAAGAAAAGGGAATCTATCGCCGGGGCCGCAATGCTAAAAGTCATGCGCCGCGCAGTGCCAGTGTTGCCGAGTATCATGCAAGTACTGGTTTTGAGGCCCTTTTGGGTAGTCTTTATCTCTCGGAGCAGAATGAACGGCTTTACGAACTGGCAGAAGCCTCCTTCCAGGTGATTTCAAAGGCTATGATGAAGGAAATAAGGAGTAAGAAATAATTTATGATAAAAGTCAAGTTGTTGGAATATACGCCCAATCCGGAGCATGTGGTGGCAATGGCTGCCCGCCTTTGCTATTCCTCGGCCGGGGCGGAAGAGCTGGCCGAGAAAATCAGCGACGAAAAGGCGAAGGAAATGGTACGCAAGATGGTTACGCTGGGCCATGGTTCGACGATTGAGCATGTCACGTTCACCTTTGGTATCGAAGGGGTAAGCCGTGTCCTAACCCATCAATTGGTGCGACATCGTATCGCTTCTTACGATCAGCAGTCGCAGCGCTATGTTGCGGCGCATGGGTTTGAGTATATTACGCCGCCGACGATTGCGGAAAAGCCGGAGGCTAAGGAAAAGTATGAGGCGCTGCTGGCGGAAATCCGCAAGACTTATGATGAACTCACGGCGATGGGAGTTCCCAAGGAAGATGCCCGTTACGTGTTGGCCAATGCGACCGAGACAAAAATTCTGGTAACGATGAATGCCCGTTCGCTGCTCCATTTCTTTAATCTGCGTTGCTGCAACCGCGCGCAGTGGGAGATTCGTGACATGGCCTACAAGATGCTGGCAGAAGTCAAGAAAGTCGCACCAACGCTGTTTCACAATGCGGGTGCGAGCTGCGTCAATACAGGACGTTGCCCGGAGGGGGCTATGACCTGCGGCAAGTTTCAGGAGATGCTGAAACTTCGGGAGAAGGATTGATATGAGAGATTTTCGTGAGAATAAGAAAAAGCCCTTTCATAGTGGGAAAAGCCGTCAGGAACAGACGGAAAGACGTGAACGGGGCAAGCAGCGTGAGAAGCATGTTGGACATCCTTTGCGGTCGTCAGGTGAGCACCGGGATAATCCGGCCAAGGATCGGGAGCTGCCAGAGGATGTATTGATTGGCCGTAATGCTGTTGCCGAAGCCTTGAAGGCTGGCCGTACCATCAATAAATTAATGGTGGCCGAGGGGGACCGGGAAGGTTCCATCGGTGAAATCCTGGCGCTCGCAAAGGAGCGCGGGGTTATCACCCAGTTCGTGGACCGCAGCAAGATTGAGTCTGTAGCTGGAGGCTTGCGCCATCAGGGCGTTATGGCTTATGTGGCACCAGTAGCTTATGCAGAACTTGAGGATATCCTGAAGGCGGCAGAGGAAAAAGGCGAAGCTCCTTTTTTGCTGTTGCTGGACGAGCTGGAAGATCCGCACAATCTCGGTGCTTTGCTGCGTACGGCCGATGCGACTGGTGTTCACGGCGTGCTGATTCCCAAGCGGCGCAGTGTGCCGCTTACTGCAACGGTAGCCAAGACCTCAGCCGGGGCGATTGAATATGTACCTGTGGCTCGTATAGGAAATATAGCCCAGACACTAAAAAAGCTCAAAGATAAGGGCTTCTGGGTGGCTGGAGCCGATATGGATGGCAGCCAAAACTATAATGAAGCTGATTTAACTGGGGCTTTAGTCCTAGTGGTTGGCAGCGAAGGCAAAGGGATGAGTCGTCTGACGAAGGAAGCCTGCGACTTTATTGTCAAGATGCCTATGGTGGGGAAAATAAATTCCCTTAACGCATCGGTGGCTGGTTCTATCCTTATGTACGAATCCATGCGTCAGCGTTTGGCAAAGAAAGGCTGATTTTTATGAGCAGGAAAAGGGAGCACTATATTATTGATGGCTATAATGTCATCAATTCCTGGCCGGAACTTATCCGCCTGCGCAATGATTTATCTGAGGCCAGGGACCAGCTGATTCATCAGCTGGCGGAATATGGAGCATACGAAAAATACGATATCACCATTGTGTTCGACGCGATGTTTACCGATGACGAAGAACATTGTGACCAGGTCAACGCCCACATGAAAATCATCTACACCGGCGAAGGGGAAACTGCTGACAGCCGTATTGAACGGCTGGCCTATGATTCCGTTCGCCAGGGCCGGGAGGTTCATGTGGTCACTTCCGATGGAGCCGAGCAAAGCGTGATATTGGGCGCGGGGGCCTATCGGATTCCTTCACTGGAATTTCGAAAGGCAGTTCACCGGGCCAAAAAGCAATTAAAGAAAGAATATTTGGGTCATGTTACCCTTCCCGTCACTCGTTTGGAAGTTGAAGACCGTTTGGATAGCGAGACCGTCAAAAAATTGGATATTTTACGGAAAATGCGTCATTGATGAATTTATGATTGGTTTTGTCCGTTTATTGCTAAATAGTAGTCGTAAAGTCCTAGAGGATTTCTTGACGATACCAACAAAGAGGGAGTATAATTTTCTTATTAGGGGAGTTATGAATTGAAAACGGGGGTTTTCAGCAAAGGGGAAAGTGCGATGGAAGCAGAACGTACTACAGAACTATTTAGTGATGATTTATATGGGGGATTCGCTAAACTGACAGATGAAGAAATTCTTTTAGCAATCAGAGACAATGACGATAAGGTCGCACTCGATTATCTTATCCATAAGTATCGGAACTTTGTACGTGCCAAGGCTCGTTCTTATTTCTTGATTGGAGCGGACCATGAGGATATCATCCAGGAGGGAATGATTGGTTTTTATAAGGCCATTCGGGACTTCCGTAACGATAAATTGTCCTCGTTCCGGGCATTTGCAGAGCTTTGTGTGACGCGTCAGATTATCACTGCTATCAAGACGGCGACTCGTCAGAAGCACATACCGCTCAATTCGTATATCTCGCTTAACAAGCCGATTTACGATGAGGATTCAGACAGAACCCTTCTGGACGTGTTGTCTGGTGCAAAGGCAGCCGATCCGGAGGACCTCGTTATCAGTCGAGAGGAATTTATTGATATTGAGAAAAAAATGGAAGAAATTCTGTCTGACTTGGAGTGGAAGGTCCTGATGAGTTATCTGGATGGAAAATCCTATCAGGAAATTGCCGAAGAATTGGACCGTCATGTCAAATCGATTGATAATGCGCTTCAGCGGGTAAAACGTAAATTAGAAAAGTACATGGAAAACCGCGGGGATGAGATTGACATCAGTACGGTTTACCGTGGCTTGAGTTCCATCAACCGCCGCTTGCGTGGCGTAAAAGATAATGATGGCTTGAATCATTGAGTTCTTAAGCTCCTGCCGTTTCGGCAGGAGCTCTTTTGTTGTGAGATTTGCTATAGTCTTTTTGGAGCCATTATCGTATAATAAATACCGTAACTCCGAGCAAAAGCATCTAAGGTCATGCGCTATGATGCTGCGCCTGGGTAATACCCACAGGGGAGCACAGGAAACCGCGCTCCCTTCCGTTTTGAAAAGGAGGAAATAACGGATGAAAAAGATTTTGGTATGGATTATGGTGATGGCCCTGACAGTCTTGACAGGGTGTGGCAGTCAGCAGACGGCGGATTCTTCCTCGTCTGCTGGAAGCGGAACGGTTGAGTTGCATGTTTCAGCAGCGGCAAGTCTTACCGATGTTATGAAGGAGCTGGCCGCAGACTATGAAAAAGAACATCCGAATGTCAGGATTGTATTTAACTTTGGCAGTTCGGGAGCGTTGCAGCAGGCCATCGAAAATGGCGGTGAGACCGACCTATTCTTCTCGGCAGCTCCAAAGCAGATGAATGCTTTGGAACAAGCGGGATTGCTGCTTGAGGGGACGCGCCGGGACTTGCTGGAAAATGAGGTGGTGCTCATTGTGCCGAAAGATGGAGGCAAAGACCTTAGCGATTTCCAGCAGGTTACGGCAGCTGATATCCAGCACATAGCGCTGGGAGAACCGAAAGGTGTGCCGGTTGGCCAGTATTCAGAGGAAGTATTTACGAAACTCGGTATCCTTGATGCGGTTAAGGCCAAGGCAGTCTATGGTTCGGACGTCCGCCAGGTCCTGTCTTGGGTAGAGAGCGGAGAAGCGGAATGCGGCGTGGTCTATGCCACGGATGCCGCGGTATCAGATAAGGTACGGGTCGCAGCTAAAGCACCGGCCGGGACCCATAAGCCGGTTATCTATCCGGCGGCAGTGCTCAAGGCAGCGAAACAGGCAGATGCGGCCAGGGATTTCCTGGCTTTCACTGCCAGTGACTCCAGCCGGAAGCTATTTGAAAAATATGGGTTTGAGGTAAAATAATATGGAATTATCACCGCTGGTTATCACGCTGGAAACAGCAGGTGCAGCTACGGTGGTGACGTTTTTTGCTGGCATTGGTCTGGCCTGGATGGTGGTGCGCATGAATCACCTCAAAGGACTGGCTGATGCCATTATTACGTTGCCGATGGTGCTGCCACCTACTGTAATTGGCTTTTTCTTATTGCTTTTCTTAGGAAAGCGCAGTATGATCGGAAAATTTTTGCTGCAGTGGGATGTATCGCTGGTCTTTACCTGGCAGGCAGCTGTCATTGCCGCAATTGTTGTATCTTTGCCGCTGATGTACCGGACGGCGCGAGGAGCCTTTGAACAGTTGGAACTTAATGTCCTTTTTGCGGCGCGGACGCTGGGGATATCGGAGTGGCGTATTTTTTGGCATATTTTACTGCCCAATGCCCGTTCGGGAATTTTGGCTGGTTTGGTGCTGTCTTTTACGCGGGCCTTGGGAGAGTTTGGTGCCACCATTATGTTTGCCGGTAATATCCCGGGGAAGACTCAGACTATGAGTACGGCGATATATGCCGCTGTTCAGGCAAATGATTATGCACTGGCTTTTGACTGGGCCATGGTGATTGTATTCTTTTCCTTGTTCTTTGTCGTGTTGATGAATTGGTGGATTGCCCGTAGTGGCAAGGAGGGCTGTCTATGGAATTGATGGTGCGGATAAAGAAGAAGCTCCGCAATTTTACCCTGGATGCCGATTTTGCCGTGAAGGATGAAGTGTTTGCCCTGCTCGGGGCTTCGGGGTGTGGCAAGAGCATGACCTTGAAGTGCATTGCGGGAATTGAGACACCAGACAGCGGCTATATTGTATTAAACGGCCGTGTGCTGTTTGACAGTGAGAAGAAAATCAACCTGGCTCCGCAAAAGCGCCGCGTAGGTTATTTGTTTCAAAATTACGCGTTGTTTCCCAATATGACGGTTCGGGAAAATATCCGGTTTGCGGCTAGTGGTACTGATGCCGAAAAGCAACAAAAGGTGCAGGCGAATCTGGAGCGCTTTTCCTTGCTGGATTTGGCGGATGCCTATCCGGCTGAGCTTTCGGGAGGACAGCAGCAGCGGGCAGCTTTTGCCAGGATTTTGGCGTCAGATGCGGAATTGCTCCTCTTGGATGAGCCTTTTTCTGCTTTGGATAGTTATTTGAAATGGCAGCTGGAATTGGAATTGGGCAAGGTGCTGCAATCCTATGAAGGCACGGCACTCTTAGTCTCCCATGACCGTGGCGAGGTGTATCGTTTGGCTGATAAGGTGGCGGTTATCAATCACGGGAAAATGGAGAAAGTTCATGAGAAAAGAGCGCTTTTCCAGCAGCCTGAGACATTGGCGGCTGCGCTTTTGACCGGCTGCAAAAATGTTTCCGCTGCCAGCCGCCTCGATGGTCATCACATCCGGGCTGAGGATTGGCAGGCTGACCTGATGGTGGCCGATGTGCCGGCTAACGTAAAATACGTTGGGATAAGGGCGCATTTTTTGGCGTTTCGCCATCAGCCGGGAGAAAATACGATTCCCGTTGATGTTGTCCAGGTGATTGAAGATACGTTTTCGATGCTGGTGATGGTCCGGAAAGCTGGCAGTGACGGCAAGGCTATCCGCTGTGAACTGCCTAAAAGGGAATGGCAGCAGCGGATAGCGGCGGGAACGAAACTCTATTTGTATCTGCCACCAGAGAAGCTCATGGTGCTTGCTGGTTGAAAAATTGTAGCATTGTTTTAAATACGGGTGTTTTTCTGTAACGTTTGTTCAAGATTAAGCGGGAATATTGTTATTGGGATTCATCGTGAATATAATAAACTTGTAATGAATGACAGGCCAACCTGTTGCAATTACAGTTCGAATAATGATTAATCCCCTTTATCATTATGAGGACTTTCCTGTTTTTCCCTATAATATTTTTTCCCAACCCCAAAAAAGCAGCTGCGTAGGCAGCTGCTTTTTTTTATGGCAGTATGGATTTTCAGGGAATCAGGCAAAAGGATTTTCGTCGGGATAGAGCATGCCTTTTGGCTGATTGAAGGCAATGTCGCCAATGCCGAGGTACTGGAAGACGGACCAGAGGGATTTTCCAAAGTGACCGAAGGCAACGGCACCGTGATGCGGATAACGTTTGTTGATGAGCACATGGCGATAGAAGCGGCCCATTTCAGGGATGGCGAAAACACCAATACCACCGAAGGAATGTGTCGGAGTAGGCAGAATTTCACCTTCGGCAACATAGGCACGAAGTTTGCCATCCGAGGTGCTTTGCAGACGGAAGAACGTGATGTCGCTGGCGGCAATATCGCCTTCGAGCGTACCGCGAGTGAAATCAGGCGTACCGCCATTTTCGAGCAGACGGTTCTGAATCAGCTGATATTTTACGCCGCCCTTGCGGAGTTTGCAAAGTGGCGTGTTACCGCAGTGGAAGCCCATGAAGGTATCTTCGAGTTTGTAGCTGGTAGAAGGCTTGATATCGGATTCATAAAGATCTTTTGGTACGCTGTTGTTGATGTCGAGCAGCGTTACGGCATCGCCGCTGACGCAAAGACCAATGTATTCGCTAAGGGCACCGTAAATGTCGACTTCGCAGGATACGGGGATGCCCTGGGAAACCATGCGGCTGTTGACATAACACGGCTCAAAGCCGAATTCCTTCGGGAAGGCCGGCCAGCATTTATCGGCAAAGGCGACATAATCGCGAGCACCTTTGTGCTCCTTCATCCAATCCTTCAGTGTGAGCTCAAATTGTGCCATGCGTGGCAGCATTTCCGGATAAGGATTGCCTTCATGACCTAGTTCTTTGGCCATCTCTTCAACGATAGCTGTGATTCGCGGATCGTCTTTATGAGCTCGATAGGAAACGAGCAAATCGAGTTCGGAATTTTCCTCGATTTCCACACCGAGGTCATAGAGCGGCTGAATCGGAGCATTGCAGGCGAAGAAGTCCTGCGGGCGTGGGCCGAAGGTGATGATTTTCAGATGGGAAAGACCGATGAGGGTGCGGGCAACCGGCTGGAACTCGGCAATCATCGCAGCGATATCGTCGGCCGTACCTACTGGATATTCCGGAATAAAGGCTTTCAAGTGACGCATGCCCAGATTGTAGGAACAGTTGAGCATGCCGCAATAAGCATCACCACGCCCATTGATGAGGTCTTTACCGCTTTCCTCAGCAGCCGATACATACATAACGGGACCATCAAACTCCTTGGCAATCAGTGTTTCCGGCGTTTCCGGGCCAAAATTGCCGAGGAATACTACCAAGGCGTTGCAGCCAGCATCTTTGGCTTCTTTTACTGCCTCGAGCATATCTGTCTCATTTTCAACGGTTTTCTTTACTTCGTAAAGGGAACCGTATTTTTTGGTATAACTTTCCACAATCGCGTGACGGCGGTTCTCGGAAAGAGAAATAATAAAGCAGTCGCGGCTGACAGAGAGAATGCCGCATTTGACAGTTGGAATGTTGCTCATGGTCATGGTAAACGCTCCTTTATGAAATATTAACACAGATAACTTTTACGTGCGTTCATGTGCACGCTTATCACGATTCCTAGGATAACACCGGAATATCGCATTGTCAATTGTTTTATTTTTATTTATCGTAAAAATAACAAGATTTTCGGAGAAACTACCTATTATAGCCCTGATTTTTTATTAATCATTCACTTTATTAAATTTTTAGAAAAATACAAAATCGTATTGACTCGTATTTTATCTTGTGTTATATTGATTACGAGCTTGAGCGTGCATGAGCACGCAATAGAGACACGAAAGCAAAAAAATGGGGGGCAAAAGCAATGAACTATCTGATTGGCATTGATATTGGTACTTCCGCGACCAAGACGGTGCTTTTTGACGAAACCTGCCGGGTGATACAATCTGCTTCGCAAGAATACCCGCTGTATCAGCCACAGAATGGCTGGGCAGAACAGGAACCATTGGATTGGTACAGTGCAGTGGTGCGTACCATAAAGAAAGTGGTTCAGGAGTCTGGTGTACCCGCTGAGGCAATCAAGGGGATTGGGCTTTCCGGACAGATGCATGGCCTGGTTATGTTGAACGAGGCCAATGAGGTCATTCGTCCAGCTATCATTTGGTGTGACCAGCGTACGGGGAAGGAATGTGAGGAAATCACACGCCGTGTGGGGGCAAAACGCCTGATTGAGATTACGGCGAATCCGGCTTTGACTGGCTTTACGGCATCCAAAATCCTCTGGGTCCGCAATCATGAAGCGGATAATTACAAAGCTTGTCGTCATATTCTTTTACCAAAGGATTATGTCAGATTCCGCATGACTGGGGATTATGCAACCGAGGTTTCGGATGCGAGCGGCATGCAGCTTTTGGATGTTCCGAATCGCTGCTGGTCCAAGGAAATCTTGGAGAAGCTCGAGATTGATGAATCGCTTTTGCCAAAAGTTTACGAGTCGCCGGAGGTGACTGGTCACGTATCCACAGAGTTTGCCGAAATGACTGGCTTGACGACAGCAACCGTAGTAGTAGGCGGCGCTGGCGACAATGCAGCGGCTGCCGTTGGCACAGGTATCGTAGAAGATGGCAGGGCTTTTACGACAATCGGTACCAGTGGCGTAGTGTTTGCACATACTAGTGAGCCGCGTATCGATCCCAAAGGCAGGGTTCATACCTTTTGCTGTGCGGTACCTGGGTGCTGGCATGTTATGGGGGTCACCCAGGCTGCTGGTTTGTCCCTCAAATGGTTCCGGGATAATCTGGCAGAGAAGTACAAAGATGAAGCTGTCCTGAAGGGGGTCGACTCCTACGACCTTATCAATCAGGATGTAGCCAAGGTGCCAATCGGCAGCCGCAGGCTATTCTATCTTCCGTATCTGATGGGCGAGCGTACGCCGCATCTCAATCCGGATTGCCGGGGCGTATTTTTTGGGCTGTCGGCCATTCATACCAAGGCAGATATGCTGCGTTCGGTTATGGAAGGGGTCAGCTATTCCCTGCTTGATTGTTTCGATGTGTTGAAGGAAATGAAGGTTGACGTCCAAGAAATGATGGCCTGTGGCGGCGGTGGCAAGAGCCGTATTTGGCGGCAGATGCTGGCCGATATGTATGCCTGTGAGGTCAAAACCATCAAAGCGCAGGAAGGTCCAGCTCTTGGCGTAGCCATTTTGGCTGGGGTTGGTGCTGGCTTATTCGAGGATGTTCCGACGGCTTGCCGGCAGTTTATCGAGCAGGATACCTGGTGCCAGCCAGAACCATCGGCACATGCTTATTATGAGAAAGGGCATAAGCTCTATCAGAAGCTGTATGACCAGCTCAAGGAGTGCTATAACGAGTTAGCAGTATTATAAGGGAGGAATTATCAATGGATGCTTCGTTACCTAAGAACATGGCTGATAAGGCAGCTGAGCGCGCTGCTGCTCATGTTCGCATGTTCATCTATTTTGCCGCTGGTATGGCGGGGCTGCTGTTTGGCCTGGACCAAGGTGTCATATCTGGTGCTTTGCCGTTCATCAGTCAGGAATGGAATTTATCCAGTGCGGCCCAGGAATGGGTCGTCAGCTCGATGATGGTAGGAGCGGCTACTGGTGCAATCGTAGCATCGGTTATGGCTAAGAAAATCGGCCGCAAAAAGAGCTTGATGATAGGCGCGACCCTGTTTATCGTCGGCTCGCTCGGTTCCGGTTTTGCTGTCAGTGCGGATATGCTCATCGGTTTTCGGTTGATTTTGGGCCTGTCCGTGGGTATTGCATCCTATACGGCGCCGCTTTATTTGGCTGAGATGTCGGATAAAAATGCCCGTGGACGGGTGATATCCGGTTATCAGTTGATGGTTACCGTGGGTATTCTCGCCGCATTCCTTTCCGATACAGCTTTCAGCTACAGCGGCAATTGGCGCATGATGCTGATGGTTATTGCCCTGCCGGCTGTTTTGCTGCTGCTCACCGTCATTCGTCTGCCGGACAGCCCGCGCTGGCTGGCAGCTGTGGGGCGCATTGAGGAGGCTTCGGGTGTTTTGGAAGCCCTGCATGGCAGTGTCGAAATCGCCCGCGAAGAAATGAAAGATATTAAAGACGCCCTGAAAATCAAACAGGATGGCTGGGGGCTTTTCAAGGCAAATAAGAATGTCCGCCGGGCAGTATTTTTAGGAGTACTCTTGCAGGCAATGCAGCAGTTTACCGGGTTTAACGTCATCATGTATTATTCGCCGAAAATTTTGAGTCTTGCAGGTTTCTCGACCACGGAAGATCAGATGATTGGTACGGTTATCAATGGCATCGTCTTCGTGTTGTCCACGTTTATTGCCATCTTCATGGTAGACAAAAACGGTCGCAAACCGACGCTCAAGATTGGCTTTGGTGTTATGGCGTTCTCCATGGCGGTGGTAGGTGTCTGCATGTCGCTGCTCGAAGCTGGCACGGCTGATGTGTCGATTTCGTATTTGGCAGCCATTATGACGATGGTCAGCATTGCTGGTTTTGGCATGAGTGCTGGTCCGATTGTCTGGGTTCTCTGCTCAGAAATCCAGCCGCTTAAATCCCGTGAGTTCGGTGTCGCCTGCTCGACGATGACCAACTGGATTACCTGTGCGATTGTCGGGGCAACGTTCCTGACGTTGGTCGATACCTTAGGGTCGGCTCATACCTTTTGGCTTTATGCTTTGCTCAATGGTTTCTTTATCGTCTTGACGATGGCCTATGTGCCGGAGACGAAGAATGTTACGCTGGAAAATATTGAGAAAAACCTCATGGAAGGCAAGAAGCTGCGCAATATTGGCTGTTGAGTATCTGCAGGGAGAGAGGGAAAAATGGAAGCTTTGAAAAATTATAAGCTGAGTATGCGGGAAAAGACGGGCTACGCTATGGGCGACCTGGCCTGCAATCTCATCTATACCACGGTTTGCACCTATCTCTTGTTTTTCTATACCAATGTTTATGGCCTGCCGGCGGAAATCGTTGCGACGATGTTCCTCGTCGTGCGCGTGATGGATGCCATTGTCGATCCGATTGTCGGCACGTTTGTGGATAAGCATACCTTCAAGTACGGCAAGTTCCGGCCTTATCTGCTCTACGGTGCGTTTCCGTTTGCGGTGCTCGGCATTCTTTGCTTCAGCACGCCGGAGCTCACGCAGGGGGCGAGTGTCATCTATGCGTATGCAACCTATATTGGCCTGTCCTTGGTTTACACGACCATCAATATTCCGTATGGTGCGCTTACGGCGGCGATGACCCGTGATAACAAGGAAGTCGTCAGTATGACTTCGATCCGCATGCTCTGTGCGAATCTGGGCGGCCTTATCGTTTCCTTCGGCATCCCCGTACTGGTCACGATGATTTCTGGTAGCTATACGGGGGAGGAGTCCCGCTTTGGCTGGCAGGTGACCATGGGACTTTACAGTGTCATTGGCGCGCTGTTGCTGCTCTACTGTTTCTCGCAGACGAAGGAGCGCATCAAGATTGACCCGTCAAATGATGAGAAGCTGCGGTTTGTCGATGTGTTCAAACAGTTCAAGGTAAATCGTCCGCTCGTTGTCCTCAGCCTGTTCTTCATCATCCTCTTTGGCATGATGGCGGTTATGAATTCCATTGGCACGTACTTTGTTACCTATAACTGCAACCGTCCGGATCTCATCCAGTGGTATGGCCTTATCGGTACCTTGCCGGCGTTCTTCCTGCTGCCGCTGGTGCCGACCTTCAATAAGCTCGTCGGCAAAATCAATTTGCTGCGCATTTCCCTGGCGCTGGGCATGATTGGCTGCATCGTCACCTATCTGGTGCCGGCAGACAATATCACGCTGGTGCTCATCGCGCGCTTTATCGGTTCGTGCGGCATCATCGTTGCAGGCGGCTTTATGTGGGCACTGATTCCGGAGACCATCGAGTATGGTGAGTACAAGACGGGCAAGCGGCTGAGCGGCATGATTTATGCCATTATCGGCTTCTTCTTCAAGTTTGGCCTGGCCTTGGGCGGCATCGTCCCGGGTTTCATGCTCGCGCGGTTTGGCTATGTGGCCAATCAGGTGCAGACGCCGGAGGCCCTGCAGGGTATCTTGCTGACGACGACCTTGATTCCGCTGCTGTTCTTGGCGGTAGCATTCATTGACATCTGCTTCTATGGCTTGGATGATGAACGCTATCATGAGATTGTAGCAGAGCTTGAGAGCCGTCATGCGCAGGAACACGAGCAGGAACATGAGGGCATGCCAGCAACGGGAATCATGTAAGTAAAAGGAGCACTTACCATGAAGATAAAGAATCCAATCTTGAAAGGTTTCAATCCGGACCCGAGCATTGTGCGGGCCGGCGATGATTATTATATTGCCACGTCGACGTTCGAATGGTTTCCGGGCGTGCAGATCCATCATTCCAGAGATTTGGTGCATTGGCAGCTGATTGCACATCCGCTCGATACTACGGACATGCTGGACATGAAAGGTAATCCGGATTCGGGTGGGATCTGGGCGCCAGACCTTAGCTATGCCGATGGCAAGTTTTGGCTGATTTACACCGATGTCAAGGTCGTCGATGGCATGTGGAAGGACTGCCACAACTATCTTACGACGGCCGAAGACATCAAGGGGCCGTGGTCAAAACCGGTGCTTTTGAATGGTGCTGGCTTTGATGCGTCGCTGTTCCACGATCCGAGTGGCCGCAAATATCTGGTCAATATGTATTGGGATCAGCGTGTTTATCATCATAATTTCTATGGTATTGCGCTGCAGGAATATTCGGTGGCGGAAGAAAAACTCATCGGCCAGCCGGAAATCATCTATAAAGGCACGGATATCGCCTACACCGAAGGGCCGCATCTTTACTACATCAATGATAGGTACTATCTGATGACGGCAGAAGGCGGCACGACGTATCAGCATTCGGAGACCATCGCGCGGAGCAAGGATATTCACGGCCCTTATGAAATCCAGCCAGATTATCCCCTGCTGTCGGCCTGGACGGATATCCATAATCCGCTGCAGAAATGCGGCCATGCGTCGCTCGTAGAAACGCAGGACGGGCAGTGGTATCTGGCACATCTGACGGGGCGTCCGCTGCCGGCGCCGGCTGGCTTCCCGAGCCGTGAACGCGAGCAGCATGCCTATTGTCCGTTGGGCCGGGAGACGGCCATCGAGAAAATCGAATGGCGCGATGGCTGGCCCATCGTAGTCGGCGGCCGCCAGGGCAGTCTGGAGGTTGAAGCTCCGAATCTTCCAGTGCAGGAATGGGCTGCCACCTATGAAGAAGTCGATGATTTTGATGCGGCAAGTTTAAATATCAACTTCCAGACGCTCAGGATTCCGTTTACGGAAAAGCTCGGCAGTCTTTCGGCTCGGCCGGGATTCCTGCGGCTCTATGGCCGTGAATCCCTGCAGTCGAAATTCACGCAGGCGCATGTGGCCCGCCGCTGGCAGTCGTTTTCGTTTGATGCGCAGACAAGCGTAGAGTTCCAGCCGGTATCGTTCCAGCAGATGGCCGGGATGACCTGTTATTACAACACAGAGAATTGGTCGAGCATCCATGTGACCTGGAATGAGAGCAAGGGGCGTTGCATCGATTTGGTTGTAGCCGACAATGGCAGCTTTTCCATGCCGCTAGCCGGTCAGGAAATCCCGGTGCCAGAGAAGGTAAAGACCGTCCACTTCAAGGTGGAGGTCCGCGGCCGGAATTACCGTTATGCGTATTCGTTTGATGGCAAGGCGTTTACATATCTGCCGGTCACCCTTGACAGCTGGAAACTGTCCGATGACTATGTGCAGGGCGGTGGCTTTTTTACCGGCGCGTTTGTCGGCATGAATTGCATCGACATTACGGGAACGGCGCTGCCCGCTGACTTTGACTATTTCAGCTATAAAGAAATCGAAGAATGATTGTTAACTAGAATCGCGAGGTGTAGAACATGAAAATCAGTAATGTTAAGGAAAAAGAATTTCGTCCGTATGGCCGTGTGCTGCCGCTGGATGTCGAGGGCTTTGTAAAGACAATCAAAGCTCGTCCGGCAGTGAAGAAAGGCGAGGTGGTCTATGAGCCATCGGTGCGTGAGTTTGAGGAGCTGCCTCTCTATCAGGAACTCAAGGACAAGACGTATGGTGAGCAGGCTATCGAGTTTGGTCATTGCAGCGGCTGGAATGAGCAGCTCAATGCCGTCGAATATCATCGTTCTTCGGAAATCGATATTGCGGCTACCGACCTTTATCTGATTCTGGGACGCCAGCAGGATATTGATTATGAGACCAATACCTATGACACGAGCAAGATGGAAGTGTTCTTTGTGCCGGCCGGCACAGCTGTCGAGCTCTATGCAACGACGCTTCACTATGCGCCGTGTGGCAAGGAAGGCCAGGAGTTCCGCTGCGGGGTGGTACTGCCGAAGGGAACGAATGAAGAGCTCCATGAACCCGTGGGAAAAGAAGCAGAAAATCGGCTGCTCTTTGCTGAGAATAAATGGTTGATTGCTCATAAAGAAAGTGGCCTGGAACAGGATGGAGCCTGGATTGGACTAAAGGGGAAAAATCTTACGTTATAAGCCAGTAAGTGGCAAAAGTACGAGCCGTCCTCGTCGGAGGAGGGCTCGTACTGGTTTTCACATTCTTCGTTATTTACGAATGATAAAAAAATTGCTAAAATACGACTGAAGAGATTATGAGAAGCAGATAGCAGGGAAGAAATAGTATGGTTACAATGAAGAAAATTGCCGAACTCTGCGGCGTCTCACGAGGAACTGTCGACCGTGCCTTAAATGGACGTGGACGCGTAAACGCCGAGACAGCAGCAAATATCCGTAAAATGGCCAAACAGCTTGGCTACGAACCAAATCCGGCCGGCAAGGCGCTGGCAGCCCGCAAACACCGTCCGGTGGTCGGTATCATCCTTTCCTCGGAGGGAAATGCCTTCTTTGATCGTGTGATTGAGGGAATCAAGGATGCAGCCGAAGAATATAAGATTTACGGCCTGCAGGTTGAAATCCATACCATGAAGGGCTATCTGCCCGAAGATCAATTGGCACTGATTGAATCCATTCAGTCGGATGTCAATGCGTTGATTTTGAATCCTATCAATGATAAACGGATTGTCCAAAAGATTGATGAGCTGGTGGATGCTGGGGTCTTTGTGGTCAATCTAAATAATGATGTGGATGGGTCAAAACGCCATTGTTATGTGGGCAGTGATTATTATAATGGCGGAATTACTGCCTGTGCGCTTTTGGAGGCGATGATTGGAACCTCGGCCAAAATCGGGCTTATCCTGGGAAGCCGACAGGTACTTGGTCATAAGCAGCGATTGGAGGGGTTCTTTCACCGCATGAAACGGGTCAAGGACTTCTATGCTATCGATGTGATTGAGCATGACGATGATGAGATCTTTGCCTATGAGCGGACCAAGGAATTCCTGCGCATTCATCCAGAGACAACGGCAATCTGTTCGCTGGCGGCTGGCGTATACGGCATCGGTCGGGCTGTTATGCAGCTGCCGGAGGAGAAGCGGCCGATGGTCATTACTTTCGACAGTGTGCCCACCACGGTGGAGATGATGAAATTCGGTGTCGTGCGGGCAACGATTTATCAGCATCCTTACCGGCAGGGGCATCTGGCAGTCGATATCGCTTTTGCGTACTTGGTCAATGGCCGTTTGCCGGAAAAACGGGAATACATTATGAAAAATGAAATCCGCCTACTAGAGAATTTGTAACGAAGCAGAGGAAGAGGAGTTGTAAAATTACAGTTTGTAGGTTACAGGAATCTCATTCGAAGCAACTCTTCGCCGCCGCTAGGGGCAGTACCAACACTACGCGGGAGATGTTTTTCTAAACGAAATTTTTATCTTTAATTAAGCATCGAAAAAGTTGCAAAACGCGCTTCGCTTGAACGGTAGCAATTTTTCGACGAACGTTGAGGATAAAAATTTCGTTCTTCACGGAAAACATCAAACGCTTCGTTTATGGCACTGCCCCTAGCGGCGGCTGACTTTTGGAACTAAAAGCCTTCCCCTCTGGGGAAGGTGCCCCGTCAGGGGCGGATGAGGTAGCAACTTAAGCTATTATGCTTATCGTAATGCGTATAAAGGGACCTCATCCGAGCGCTTCGCGCCCACCTTCCCCAGAGGGGAAGGCAGTTTT
>NZ_JAILKR010000065.1 GCF_024693525.1 Selenomonas sp.
AAATAAAACCAGCTGATTCCCAGCAAATAGACAATGACCATTCCGCCAAAGTTCACGGCCAGCAGTGCGCGAAAAGAGATCCTGCTGATTTTCCGCGAAACTTTCCCGCAAAACCAAGCCTGCAAAGCAAAGCCCAGCAAATACCCAAACGTCGGCTGCAGCACATAGGCCGGGCCTCCCCCAGAAGCGAATACCGGAACTCCCATGAGCCCCAGTACGATATAAGCGGTCACAGCCACAGCGCCTAAACGGGCTCCCAAGATAAGCCCAGCCAGCAGCGTAAACAAAAACTGCAGCGTGTAGACATCGGTTCCCACCGGAATCCGCACAAAGGTGCCGATAGTAATCAGGGCAATGAAAAGGGCACAGATTATCATTTCCCGCAGCTTGAGTTTTTTCATAAACAACATCTCCTAATCGAAATAAACCTACAGGCATTAGCATACGACTCTCATAATTAATTGTCAACCAATAAGTCATTGCTAAGTTTACTAATTATGAAACATTATTAGCACTTTATCCCAGGTCTTATCCCTTTCAAATATATTTTGTAGTATTCTTGTAACATTTTATAGTTTTTTGTAGTCGCCAACTAAAATTACTTATGGGTTCATAATAAAAACTTATTATCAGAAAGGGTGTTGTGTATGAAAATGAAACGTCCATTGGTGGCCATGATGTTGGCCGCTATGATGGTCAGCGGCCAAGGGTATGCTGGTGCTGCCGACAAGCCAGATGTCAAAGTTCTGGCAACCGGGGGAACGATTGCCGGAAGTGCTGCTTCGGACACCAAGACCACCGGTTATAAGGCCGGTGCCCTCGGCATCGATACGTTATTAAATGCCGTTCCCGAAGCCAAGAATTACGCGGACTTGTCCGGAGAGCAGATTTGCAGCATCGACAGCAAAGATATGACCGATGATATCTGGCTCAAACTGGCAAAACGCTGCAATGCACTGCTTAGCGATAAAAAAGTTGATGGCATTGTTATCACCCATGGCACCGATACGCTGGAAGAAACGGCTTACTTCCTGAACCTTACGGTTAAGAGCAATAAACCAGTAGTCATTACCGGTGCCATGCGTCCGGCTACCGCCATCAGCGCCGATGGCCCGATGAATCTTCTGAATGCCGTTCGCATCGCAGCCGACAAAAAATCCGCCGGCCGCGGGGTGCTGGTGGCACTCAATGACCAGATTGATGCAGCCCGCAATGTCACCAAGACGAATACTACTTCCGTCAACACCTTCCAGTCTCCACTGTTTGGATCCCTTGGCGTAGTTAACGACGGAATCCCTGAGTTCTATGGCCAGACCACCAGACTCAACACGGTTAAGTCAGAATTTGACGTGTCAAAACTCGACAAGCTCCCCTATGTCAAAGTCATCTACGGCACGGCTAATGACGATGCACTGTTTGTCGACGCCGCCATCAAAGCTGGTGTAAAAGGCATTGTCTATGCGGGTACGGGCAATGGCTCCGTCCATAAGGACGCCGAAAAAGCTCTGGCCAAAGCCAGCGAAGCGGGCATTGTCGTCGTCCGCAGCACGCGCCTTGTTTCCGGTTCCGTCATCCCCGCTGAGCAGTCCTACATCGACGAGCATTTCATCGACGGCGATTCCTTAAACCCACAGAAATGCCGTATCCTACTGCAGCTGGCTTTGACTAAGACCCACGACCTAAAAGCCATCCAGGAAATGTTCCACAAATATTGATTTTTGAGGATAAGCACTTCTTCTCATTCCCCAAAAAGAAAGGTCCATTGACTCGAGTCAAGAGTCAATGGACCTTTCTTGTAAATTGCCGAGGATTAACCTTCCACAAGCAAAATGCCGTTTTTCGCCTCGGGATAGTTTTCTGCCTCCCTAAGCCGTATGGTCACTACCTTTTCATCGTCATAGGACAGCCGCGTGCAAATGTGAAGCTTTGCATCCCCAGGCCAGCCGCATTCCATCAAAATGAGTGGTATCGTTCGCGAGGTGAATTTCGCATCGGTCAACATGCCCATAACTGCCCCCTTCTGATACAAAAGGGCCGATCGTTCCGGCTGACGCCCATGGAAGCTCACCAAGCGAGCATCGTGCCAGGGAAGATTCATTCGGGCAAAGGCCAGCTGCATGGCACTAATTCCCGGAATAACCCGGATGCACTCTGACGGAAATTTTCGCTTAATCGCATCCAGCAACGAATAATAGCCAGGATCTCCCGACACCATGACCACCACATCACATTCATGGAGTTCTTCCTGGATAAAGGCCATCACGGCCTCAATGTCCCGGGTCACCGCCATGATATGTTGCCCGGCACCATCGCTGGCCGCATATTGGGCCAGTGCCCGCCGACCTCCCACCAGGGCTTTTGCCCCGGCAATTGCCTTGCAGGCGGCTGGTACCAGATAATCCGGATTGCCCGGACCAATTCCAGCAACAATAATCTGATGCACTACTCCGGTATGTTCCATCCAAATGCCTCCCCAATTTCTCTGGCCGTATCATCCATCCCCAATAACTTACCCTGCAAAGTTACCATAACCGTTCCAACTTTCATTTTTCCAAACAGATAGCGCTCTGCCCTGGCGCTGGCCCGCTTGGCCAGCGTCCGGCAAACCCTTTCCTTTAGTCCCGCCTGTTCTAACACCACTAGCGCATCTTCGGTGGTATTGGCGGCCAGCAACTGCTGCACCTTTTCCTGGCTTAAGCCGGCCGCTGCAGCATAAGCTGCCATGGTCTCGAGCCGTCCATCGGCGATGCGGTTGTGGGTATAAAAAACACCGGCGGCCACTTTGCTAAGCTTACCAATATGGCCAAAGAGCAGCACTTTCTCCACCTGGCGCTCCGCCGCCGCATCGAGCATAAAGCCGATAAAGTTGCTGGTCTGCACCATAGCCGCCCGGGGCAGCTTCCAAGCCGTAGCAATCCGCTCGCCGATCTTGCCTGGAACGAATATCAGCTCACGAAAACCTGCGGCCTTCGCCACATCAATTTGCGGCACCAAGGAATTCTTAAAGCCCTCCTCCGACATAGGCCGCAATACCCCGGTGGTGCCAATAACCGAAAGCCCCCCCTCAACGCCGAGAATCGGATTCAGTGTCTGCTTGGCAAGTTCCCCCCCGGCAGGAATGGAGATAGTCACCTCCAAGGGCACATCTTCTCGCCCCAGCACTTCCGATACCACATTGCGGATTAACTGCCGCGGTCCGGGATTAATGGAAGGTTCCCCCACCGGCACGGACAAGCCTGGCTTCGTCACCGTGCCAATGCCCTGCCCAGCTTTAAAAACCAACGCTGGTTTTTGACCGGTCAAATGACGGGTCAAGGTAAAGACCGAAACACCATTGGTAATGTCCGGGTCATCACCGGAAAATTTCACCACCTCAGCCAACAAGCCGCCATCGGTTTCCTGCACCCCTTTTATCGGGATGGTAAGCTGCGTTCCATCCAATGCCGTAAGCTCCACCACCTGCCAACTTTCACCGGCTTCGTAAAGCAGAGCGGCCTTTACGCCAGCTGCTGCGCAAGCGCCAGTCGTATACCCACTGCGCAGTTTCTTTTCCATGGGCTCACCTTCTCATCTTTCCTATAAACAGAATGCCTTCTTCTCCAGAAGAAGGCATTTTTTACTTATTCAACTGCCGATTTAGGAAGTCGCGGCCAAATACAGTCAGCGTGTAATACAAGCCAATCAGAAAGGGAATGTATTCGGCGATAAGCCGCCAGCATACGGCAATTATCCCCACGGTACCTGCCGGCACCGTTTCGCTGAACAGATAGACGAAACCACCTTCCGCCACCCCGGAACCTCCAGGCGTCGGCGTGAAATAGAGCAGCATATTCAAGAAAATCATGCGCCCCATTACCGTATACCAATCGGCATCGGTTACCCCAAGTCCTAAGAGCAGGCAGGGCACGATGGCATAGATGCACAAAAGATTCAAGCCCGACTCGGCAAATACCAGCAGCATGCACTTAGGCGCCTTCGACAACAGGCTAATGGCACACTTGGTATCGCGATAGAAGGCAAACACCTTGCGGCGGCGCTGATTCTTCATGCCTTTAGTAACCTTCATCACCACGTAATCGAGATACCCACGGCGGGCACCGATGACGATGACCAAAATGACCACAAAGGCCGTAAGGGTAATCCCCATCAACGTGGTATTGGACACGCCGGGCAGAATCCCCTCATCGTGCAGGAATATAAATGGCATACAAAGTACCAGGAAAAAAATCGACAACAGGGTACGCACAATGACCAGTACCGTTGCCTTTCCCGTTGGTACGCCGGCATGACGCAGGAACATCAGCTGAGCCACCGCCCCGCCGGTTGCGCCTGGCGTCAACAATGCCAGAAAGTAATTGCCAAATACCACCTGTACCGCCTGGTACAGGGTTATTTTCTCATTTGAAATTTTTACCATATGCATCAAGCGGCTGCCATCAAAAAACATGCCAAGACTGACTGCCAGCACCGCCAATACAATCGACCACGGCTGAAACTTGTCCAGATTTTGCAAGGTATTGATATCCACCGTCGAATAAATGACGATGCCAGAAATAACCAGCACCAGCAAAATCAAAAACGCAAACCGCTTATAAAATTTATTCATGCAAACCGTCCCTTAGGATAGCTTTTCATCAAGCCAACGTTTCCTCATGCGAAGCATACGCGCTGTGATTGTGGATGGATTCATAGTTCTCACATTCTACGGAGAACCAAGCCAGCCCCTCCAGCCCGCGCATGACCAGCACGGTATCGCGAAGAATATCTTCAACAAATTTCGGATTCTCATAAGCTGCTTCCGTGACGAATTTTTCATCTTCACGTTTCAGCAGCGGATAGATTGGCGAAGAACCCTGCTTTTCCACCAGTTCTGCCAAATCCTCGATATAGATACACTCCACACCCTTTTGAAACCGCAGCTGAATCCGCGCTACCGAACGCTGATTATGAGCTCCATACTGGGAAATTTCCTTGCTGCAGGGGCATAAGGAGGTAAAGGGTACCTCGACCCCCAGCTGAAATTCCAACTCGCCGCCCCGCTCTTTCCGGCCCATAAAACAACAGTCCAAATCCAGTACCGATTTCCGTCCGCTGACCGGAGCAGTCTTTTCCACGAAGTATTTAAAGTTAAGCTCCACCTCTGCCGACTTTGCATCCAACCGATCCAAAGCCTCCATCAGCATCTTGTCCATCTCCGGCTCAGCTAATGGCTTCTGACTCCAAGGCATGAGGATTTCCAAGAAACGACTCATATGCGTTCCCTTGTATTCGCTGGGCAAAGCTACCGTGAAGCGTATGCGGGCCAACACCTGCTGGAACCCGCCTTCTTTTGTTTTGATCAGGAATGGCAAATGGGCGTCCTTAATTCCGACGCGCTGTATGGCAATCCCCCGGGCATCTTCCCGGTTTTGTACATCCTGCATATCCGCTTTCCTCACTGACCGAATCAACCGCGAATCGCCTTGATTGCCTCGCTGACATCATCGGCACCATAGACAGCCGAACCAGCTACCAAGACATTGGCACCAGCCTCGCGAACCAGTTTGCTGGTCTCCGCATTGATACCGCCATCTACCTCAATGTCGCAGGTAAAACCCATATCCTGAATCGTATGGTAGAGCATATGAATCTTCTCGAGCTGGGACTGAATGAACTTCTGACCGCCAAACCCCGGATTGACCGTCATGATAAGAACCATATCCAGGTCGGCAATAAGTTCTTCAATCATGGCTAAGGACGTTCCCGGATTGAGGGCAATACCGGCTTTGCAGCCAGCGGCCTTAATCTGCTGGATGATGCGGTGATGATGTTTCGCTGCCTCCACATGGAAGGTGATGATATCGGCACCAGCCTCAGCAAACGCCTCAATCTGCGTTTCCGGATGCTCCGTCATCAGATGAACATCGAACACGGCCTTTGAAGTTTTGCGCAGGCTTTTGACCACCGGCGAGCCCAACGTGATGTTCGGCACAAAGGTTCCATCCATTACATCGATATGAACGTATTCTGCCCCAGCATCGGTGACTTTTTTTACCTCATCCGCCAGATGAGCAAAATCTGCCGACAGGATGGAGGGTGCAATCTTAATCATTTATATTCCTTCTTTCGCGCAATCTTTTGATTCTCTTTGATTTCTTCGTAAATATTCACATAAGCGTCATAGCGTTCCTGGGTAATGTCGCCAGCAGCCACCGCCTGCTTTATGGCACAGTCTGGCTCATGGGTATGACTGCAGGGAGCAAAGCGGCAGGCCGAAAGATATGGACGGAACTCGGGGAAATAGCCCGGCAGTTCCTGAATGTCCAGCTCCGTTAATTCCATGGCACTAAAGCCCGGTGTATCCACGATAAAGCCATCCCCATAGGCAAGCAATTCGGCTACCCGGGTGGTATGACGGCCGCGCTTTATCTTTTCACTGACCTGACCAGTCTGCAAGGCCACCCCCACATCAATGCGATTGAGAAGGGACGACTTGCCAACACCGGAAGGTCCGGCAAAAACCGTCACTTCGCCGGAAAGGCACTGACGCAGGGAGTCAATGCCCTGGTTTTCCTCGGCGGAAACCCGCAGCACCTTATACCCAATGGCTTCATACTCCTTGAGGAACGCGGAAATATCCCCTTCGTAGAGGTCCTGCTTGTTCACACAGATGACAATCTTCGGAATCCCGGACCACTCCGCCAGAACCAAAAACCGATTCAAGAGCAGCGGGTGAAGGTCAGGCTGGGCTGCAGCAAAGGTCAGCACCACCTGGGATATATTGGCAACCGCCGGACGTTTCAATAGGCTCTGACGGGGAAGCTGCTCTTCCACCACCCCGCTGCCATCGGGCAAGCGATTGATGCGAACCAAATCCCCTGGAACAACGCCAGCGCTGCGCCGGGTCTTTTTGAACTTCCCCCGCAGCTTGCAGGTAACCATTTCCGGTCCTTCCGGCCCTTCTGCCAGCACATAGAAAAAACTGTTATATGCCTTTATAACTCGACCTTCTTGCATGAACGCTCCTTTTTCTAAACAGTTACGATTGATTAGCGGCTCTTGGAGCCCTCACCGTTACGGGATACCGACGGATTATCCTGCTCCTGTTTTCCGTTATCTTTGCCAGGTTCCTTGCTACTGGATTTCTTGGGTTCTGCCACCACCAGCGTGATGGTGGAACCAGCTGTTACCGAGCTGCCGCCTGCCGGGGTCTGACTGATAACCGTGCCAGCCGCTTTCGAACTCTCTTCTTTCGTCACACTGACTTTAAAGCCCGCACTGGTCAAGGCGGCTTTCGCGCCCTCCACCTGCAGGTTCGTTACATCCGGTACGGTGTTCTTGGTTTCTTTTTTGCCCTTGCTCACCGTGATATCAACGCTCTGCCCCTTGGTAATCTTACTGCCAGCCTTCGGGTCCGTAGCGATTACCGTTCCAGCTTCTTCGTCGGAGTTGCGCTCATAGACCGAGCCAACTTTGAGCCCCATCTTCTTGAGTTTTGCCTCTGCGTCAGATTTGTTAAGGCCTTTGAGGTCCGGCATCTCCAAACTTTCCCCGCCTTTGCTGACGTGAATGGTAACGAGCCGTTCCTCCTTTACCTTAGCGCCTCCTTCTGGATCCTGCGAAACAACGGTTCCCGCAGGAACGCTGGCATCAAAGGTCTCCACCACATTGACCCTCAGCTTCTTGTCCTCGAGAATCTGACGAGCCAAAGTCATCTGCTTTCCTGTGACATCCGGTACAATGACTTCCTCATTACTCCAGAACTTACCGTAACTCAGGAATGCACCAACAAAGAAGCCCATGAACAAGACTAGGATAAGTCCCGCAATGAATTTTTTCGATTTGAATACCGAACTTTCCGCTTCTGGCTCATCGTAATCATATTCTGCGGGCATGCTGCGCATATCACGGCGCGAGGACATCTGCGCTATCGGTTCATCCATGCGAGGCAATACCTGCGTAGCAAAAGGATCCGGCTGAGCGGCTGCATATCCCATGCCGCTTCCTACCATCTGCTCTGCTTGCTGGATATCCTTGACAATTTCCGAAGCATCCGGACGCATTGCCGGGTCTTTACTCATCGCACGGGCAACGATTGCCTCTACCACCGGAGGAATTGACGAGTCAAGCTGACGAACTGGTACCGGCTCTTCCTGCAAATGTTTCATCGCCACACTAACCGGCGTCTCACCGGTAAACGGAAGCGTTCCCGTGAGCATTTCATAAAGAACAACGCCCAGCGCATAAACATCAGATTTCGGCGTAATCATTGTCCCCTTGGCCTGCTCCGGAGAGAAGTAATGGACCGACCCCACCACATTCCCCGTATAGGTCATGGTAGATTCCGTAACGGCACGGGCAATGCCAAAATCGGCCACCTTGGCACTGCCGTCCGGCATCATCAGGATGTTATGCGGCTTAATATCACAATGAACGAGATTGTTGGCATGGGCATGAGCCAGCGCACTGGCAATTCCCTTGGCAACAGTCAACGCCTCCGCTACAGATAAATGGCCTTCCTGCTTGATTTTATCCTTCAACGTCCGTCCCGGAACATATTCCATGACAATGTAATGCGCACCATCCATTACCCCTACGTCGTAAATATTGACGATATTCGGGTGAGAAAGACGGGCAGCAGCCTGCGCCTCGCGATTAAATTTATCGATAAATTCGGTATCGCTCTTGAATTGATCATGCAGGATTTTAACGGCTACCGGCCGGTTAAGGAGCAGGTCATTTGCCTTGTAGACGTCGGCCATACCGCCGCCGCCAATCTGCTCCTGCAGCTCGTAGCGCTGATCTAAGACACGCTGTATCATTCATGTTCCTCCTAGGTAAAGATATAGTCTATCGGAAATCCCTGCCGGTTAATTCTGCAGGGACAGGATTACCTTGCGAGCAATCGGTGCCGCCTGGGTTCCGCCACTGCCACCATTTTCTACGATAATGGCAAAAACAATGCGGCGGTTACGAAGTTCGGCTGAACCAATGAACCAGGCATGGTCTTCACCAGCGGCATTCTCTGCGGTACCAGTCTTACCGGTTACCCGCACGCCGCTAACCTGAGCAGCCCGGCCCGTTCCCTTGGTAACAACATCCTCCATGAAACTGTCAATCTTGGCAGCCATCGTCGGCGTCGTAGCCGTCAGCCATTTGGTGGGGCGTGTATCCTGTATCACCGTGCCCCCCGGCGTAATGACCTGCTGAACCAAATAGGGTTTCATGACCACACCGCCATTAGCAAAAGCAGCCGCCATCAAAGCCATGTGCATGGGAGTGACCAGCAGGGAACTTTGACCGATACCGGTCTGGGCCAAATCGCCATTGCCCAATTTGCCAAAGGCTGGCAGATGGGAGCCCTCCATGAGGACTTCGCCCCCCAGCTCCTTGTCGAAACCAAAGCGCTCAAAGGATTTCTTGAGTTTCTCATCCCCCAGGCGCATCCCCAAGGTACCGAAAGTCACGTTGCAGGACTCGGTAAGGGCCTTGCGCAAGTTCACTTTGCCATGAACCTCGCCATGGCTCTCCCGAATGGTCTCACCAGCTCCAACGTCCAGCGTCCCCGAGCAGTCAAAAATTTCCTGCTCATTGGTCACCCCTTCCGTCAAAGCGGCATCTGCAATCATGGGCTTGATGGTCGACCCCGGCGGATACATGCCCTGAACGGCACGGTTTAAAAGGGCTCCATCGGCCTGCTTAGAAAGAGCCTGCCAATTGGCCTCAATATCGTTGGGGTCATAGGAGGGGGAGCTGACCATGGCCAGCACTGCTCCCGTTTCCGCATCGAGTACCACCACGGCCCCTTTGCGGCCATCTAGGCCATCATAGGCCGCCTGCTGCGCATCAGATTCAATGGTTAGCTTAACATCATTGCCCTGTTCCAACTGAAACAACTGGGATGCCGGGCCTAAATGGCTTAAATCATCGGAAAGCCCTAATAGTTCCCGGTTGGCATGACCTTCCACCCCAGCGCTGCCGATTTTTTCGCCATTATAGCCAGTAACTGCCGCCATGGATTCCCCCATGGGGTAACTACGGCTGCCATCGGCCCGATTCTGGGCCAGGACTCTCCCCTTGGCATCGAGGATAGCCCCCCGGCGGATATCCGCCCGGGCCGCCGCCCCGCGCATGTTCAGGGAATTATTGGCCAAACTGTCGGCCTCCCAAGTGGACAGATAGATAATATATGCGGTCAAAAGACCTGTCAGCACCAGTAAAAACGATGCCGCCTGCAGGATTTGCCGCTTGATTTTCCAATCAGCCATGTTCCTGCTCCTTTGATAACGAAATTAAAAGTCCCAGCAACACAAAACTGGAAACCATCGAGCTGCCGCCATAACTGATAAAAGGCAGCGTGATGCCAGTCAGTGGCAAAAACTTCGTGACTCCAGCGATGATGATAAAGGCCTGCAAAAGCATCAGGGAACAGCAGCCTGCTGCCAGCAGCACTTCCTTTTCCTTGCGGCAGGAAAGGGCTGTCTTTATGCCGCGCCAGAAAAATAGCACATAGCAAGTCATCAACATCATGGTCGCAATAAGCCCCATCTCTTCGGCAATTGCCGCAAAGATGAAATCCGTATGAACCTCAGGGATAAAGCCCGGATGTCCATAGCCAAAGCCCGTGCCCCAAATGCCGCCTGTGCCAAAGGCAAACAGCGACTGCACGACCTGATAAGCCATACCGTTTGGGTCCTGCCAAGGGTTCAGCCAAATGTCAAAGCGCACCCGCACATGGCCAAAAGCAGCATAGCTGGCAGCTGCAGCAACGCCCATAAACGCCAGTGCCAAGAACACATAGGATTTGCTGCCCGTGGACATATAGGTCATTAGCACCGCCATGCCGAAAAACAGCAAGGCTGATCCCAAGTCCTTCTCCACGACAAACATCAAGACCGCCATTCCCCAAATGCAGATGAGGGGAGCAATAAAGCGCAATGGCGGCAGCTGCAGCAAAAAGATGCGATGAGCCGGAAGCGTCAATACGCGCCGGTGGTCTGACAAATACGCGGCCAAGAAAAAGACAATCAGTATCTTGCCAAACTCTGACGGCTGAATCGAAATTGGTCCCAAGACCAACCAGTTCTTGCTGCCGCCGATTTCCGTGCCAAACAGCAAAGGCAGTCCCAACAGGAAAATACAGGCTACCCCTAACAAATAAGGATACCCCAGCATCCGCCGGATACGCCCCCAAAATCGTAGCACCAGAATCATCACCACCATGGCCACACAAAGCCATTGCAGCTGGCGAACCAAAAGTGCCGGCTTTAAGCGAGCGATTTCCACAATGCCGACACTGCAAAGGGTCAGCACGATAGGAAACAGGAATGTATCTTCCCGCCGTTTGATAATAACAGCCTGAATGAACAAAGCCAGTAGAATCACCGCTGCCATCCACGGTACATAATTGAGCGGTCCCTGCAAAACTTCTGCCGTCAGTTTTGAACCACCCGGATTCATTTTCAAATAAAGCACGCTCATGCCAAAGAGGACGATGCCCAGCG
>NZ_JAILKR010000099.1 GCF_024693525.1 Selenomonas sp.
ATCGGCGGCAGGCGAGGAGCAGAGTGCTTCCATGCACGAGATTTCCGATGCAGCCCGCAGTCTGGCCCAGCTGGCTGGCGATTTGCAGGCCGAGATGGAGAAGTTTAGATTATAATCCTTAAAACGAAAGCAGCGCAGTCCTGAGGATACCCTCGGAGCTGCGCTGTTTTTTGTCGTTTTGTCAAAAGAGGAAAACAACTGTCTTTGGAAATCTGGTATCGGTCACGCAAATGGTTGGCTGATTCATAAAAAAATGCGAAAAGAACAATGATTTTGTAACAGCGTTCCAATTTTAGCTTCGAAAGTCTTTTTTTGCGGTACGTGCCTTGATGTATTTTATGCGGCTATGTTATAATAACTGCGGTAAATATTTTAAGGTGTGTCCGGTAATAAGCATTTATCTGCTATGGTACTCGGGTTAAATAGCAGGTAAATGCTTTTTTTATTGGACGAGAGAGGATGTGTCTAATGAAAGACGAAATTTTCAGCGTGCTGCAGCGCGTTGGCCGCAGTTTCATGCTGCCAGTTGCAGTTCTGCCGATTGCAGGTCTCTTGTTAGGCCTTGGTGCGTCGTTTACGAATCCGACGACCATCAAGACCTATGGACTGGAAGCCATCTTTGGGGATGGAACCGTGCTCCATTCCCTGCTGACGGTTATGAGCGCTGCCGGCGGTACGATTTTTGGCAACTTGCCAATCATCTTTGCCGTTGGTGTAGCCATTGGTATGGCAAAGGCCGAGAAAGAAGTTGCGGCACTGGCTGCGATGATTGCTTTCTTTGTCATGCATGTTTCCTGTAATGCCATGCTCCAGCTGACGGGAAAAATCCTGGCTGATGGCTCGATTGCCCCGGGCGTGCTCGAGGGTACGATTGCCTCGAGCTGCGGCATCATGTCGCTGCAGATGGGCGTTTTTGGCGGTATCATCGTTGGTATCGGCGTTTCTATCCTGCACAATCGCTATCATAAAATTGTTCTTCCGGATGCGCTGTCCTTCTTCGGTGGCTCGCGTTTCATTCCGATTATTTCGACGGTGGTCTTCCTGTTCGTTGGTATTGCGATGACGTTTGTTTGGCCGGTGGTCCAGGACCTCATCTTTGGTCTGGGCAATGTCGTTACGGGCACGGGCTACATCGGTACGTTGATTTTCGGTATCGTGAAACGTGCCCTGATCCCGTTCGGCCTGCACCATGTATTCTATCTGCCGTTCTGGCAGACGGGCGTCGGCGGCAGCATGATGATCGATGGCCAGCTTGTACAGGGCGGCCAGAACATCTTCTTTGCCCAGCTCGCTTCGCCGAATGTTGCACATTTCAGTGCTGACGCTACGCGTTATTTCTCGGGTGAGTTCATCTTCATGATCTTCGGTCTGCCGGGTGCTGCACTTGCTATGTATCGCTGCGCTCGTCCGGAGAAGAAAAAGGTCGCAGGCGGCCTGCTGCTTTCCGCAGCGCTTACCTCGATGCTCACGGGTATCACGGAGCCAATCGAGTTCTCGTTCCTGTTCGTTGCACCGATGCTCTTCGGTGTTCAGGTTATCCTGGCTGGCGCCGCTTATATGATTGCGCACATGCTCAATATCGCTGTCGGCCTCACGTTCTCGGGTGGTCTTTTGGACCTCTTTATCTTCGGTATCCTGCAGGGCAATGATAAGACGAGCTGGATGCTCATCATCCCGGTTGGTATCGTTTATTTCTTCCTGTATTATTTCGCGTTCTCGTTCCTCATCAAGAAGTTCAACTTCAAGACGCCGGGACGCGAGGATGACGATGAAGAGACGAAGCTTTACACGAAAGCCGATGTCAAGGCCCGCAAAGAGGGTGCTGCTGGTGCTGGCGATGAGCTCAGCCCGGTCATTGCACGCGCTTTGGGCAGCAAGCGCAATATCACGTCGGTTGACTGCTGTGCAACGCGTCTGCGCTGCTCGGTAGCAGATTCCGAGCTCGTTGACCAGAAACTCCTGAAGGCTACGGGGGCTTCGGGCGTTATCGTCAAAGGTACGGGTGTCCAGGTCATCTATGGACCGAAAGTTGCCGTTATCAAATCGAACCTCGAAGAGTATCTGGCTACGGCTCCGGATGTTGAGCCGGAGGCTGATGCTCCAGCAGTGGAGGAGCAGGCAGAAACTACGGCTGAGGCTCCGGCAGCAGCTCATGGTGAGCATGAGTTCTATGCGCCGGTCGCTGGTACGGCTCATGCCATTACGGAAGCTCCGGATGCTGCTTTTGCCGGCAAGATGATGGGCGATGGTTTCTTCATTGCTCCGGCTGATGGCAATGTCGTTGCTCCGTGCGATGCCGAGGTCATGTTCGTATTCGATACGAAGCACGCCATCGGCATGAAGGCAGCTGACGGTACGGAGTTCCTCATCCACTTCGGCGTTGACACCGTCAAACTCGGTGGCCAGGGCTTCGAGGTCTTCGTCGAGCAGGGCCAGCAGGTCAAGAAGGGCGACAAGCTCATGCAGGTCAACCTCGACTATGTCAAGGCTAACGCTCCGTCGGATGTCTGCCTCGTAATCTTCACGGGCGGTCAGGCTGTCCATGTAGAAAAATCCTATGGGGTCAAAGCTTTGGATGCAGTAGCTTCCTATTGATTGGATTGCCATAATATTGTGCTGGTCGAGATAAAAGTGTAAAACGTGTTCTTGACAGCAGCTATGTTGTATGATATATTTACTACATCATCAAGATAGCAATGACGCTTGATTGGAGGCTGGGCCCAGCCTCTGGTCAGGCGTCTTTTTGTTTGATGATAAGAATGGAATACTTCAGGCAGAGGAGCCAGTCTGTTTTGCGGATGTCCAAAGGCATCGGCAGAGCAGGCTGGCTTTTGTGCGATAGGAGGAATAAGTATGAGCATGGAACATGGAAGCACAATAACGGTAACACAGGAGATGGCAGAGAAGCGTGAGGAAAATCTTACGCGGGTGTTAAAGCCGATTCATCTTTGGGCTTTAGCGGTAGGACTTGTCATTTCCGGCAATTATTTTGGCTGGAGCTATGGCTTCGCCGCTGGTGGTGTCATGGGCCTCGCACTGGCACTGATTCCGGTAACGATTTTTTATGTGACGTTTATTCTCTCGTATTCGGAGCTCGCGACAGCCATTCCGCATGCAGGCGGCCCGTCGGCATACGCGCGCCGGGCAATGGGGAAATTCGGCGGTTATCTGAATGGTATCAGTTGCCTTATCGAGTTTGTCTTTGCTCCGCCGGCTATTGCGCTAGCTGTTGGTGGTTATGTACACGCGTTATTGCCAGCCATCGACCCGATGGTGGCAACCGTAGCCGCATTTTTCTTCTTTATCTTTTTGAATTATCTGGGCATGAAGACTTCGGCGACGTTTGAGCTTGCCGTGACGGTTATTGCCCTGCTGGGGCTCGTGATTTATTGGGGGCTTGCGGCACCGCATTTTGATATGGCCCGCGTTGCCACCACGCCGCTTTTGCCGCATGGCTTTGATGGCTTGATGGCCGCTGTACCGTTTGCCATCTGGTTCTATTTGGCTATTGAAGGCGGTGCGATGAGTGCCGAGGAAATGGTCGATCCGCAGCATGATATTCCGAAAGGTTTTTTGAGTGGTATGGCAACGCTGTTGGTTATGGCGATTCTGACGCTGTTTTTGACGGCAGGTGTAGCCGATGTGGATGCGGTGAGTGCGGTGGATTTCCCGCTGCCTCTGGCCCTTAGCGCCGCTTATGGGGAAGGAACGCTACCGGTACTGCTCATGAGTGGCATTGGTCTATTTGGCCTGGTGGCGTCCCTTCATGGCATCATCGTGGGCTATTCCCGTCAGACCTACGCCATGGCGCGGACGGGGTATCTGCCGAAATTTCTCGCCCATCTTGACGAGAAACACCATACGCCGGTCTGGGCACTTATCCTGCCGGGCATTGTCTGCCTGTTTACGGCGCTTACGGGACTTACGGATTTGGTCATTACGATTGCCTGCTATGGTTCCGTGGTCATGTATCTTACCAGTCTGGTTTCCTTCTTTATCCTGCGTCGTAAGGAGCCGGCCCTGCATCGTCCCTTCAAGGTTCCAAGTCTTTTAATTCCCATCGTGAGCGCGTTTATGGCGGTGTTCTGTCTCGTGAGCCTTGTCATGGCGTCGAGTGAGGTCCTTCCCTATGTAGTGGGGATTTATGTAGTGGCTATTGCGTATTATTTCTTGTATGGCAACAAGCATATCCGTCCGTTTGATGAGGAGTTTGGTGTGCTCGATGCTCTCGATGAGGAAGCTTGACGATGGCGCAGGAAATTCTCAGTGCAGGCATCGATATCGGGACGACCACTTCCCAGGTGATTTTCAGCCGGTTGCGGTTAGAAGACAATTCCTATACGGCGGTACCCGATGTGAAAATCACCCAAAAGGAAGTTTTGTACAAAAGCCCGGTGTATTTTACGCCCCTTTGTGATGATGGCAATATCGACGCCAAAGCCTTGGACCGGCTGCTGCTGGCTGAGTATGCCAGGGCCAAGGTCAAGCGGGAGGACGTTGCCACCGGGGCGGTTATCATAACGGGGGAGAGTTCGCGTAAGCAAAATGCTAGAGGGGCGGTGGAGCAATTATCCGCCGCCGCTGGCGATTTTGTCGTGGCGGCGGCTGGACCGGATTTGGAATCGGTGCTGGCAGGGTATGGCGCCGGTGCGGCCGATTACTCGGAAAAATATCCCGCCGCCGTGGCCAATTTCGATATCGGTGGTGGCACGACCAATGTGGCCGTCTTTTTGGGCGGGGAACTTCAGGACGTCTTTGCTTTGGATATTGGCGGGCGTTTGGTGCGGCTCAATCCGAACCACTGCGTGACCTATCTTTCCCCGCGCATTGAGCCCTTAATCGCTTCGTTGGGGCTGTCGCTGCAGGTGGGGAGGAAAGCAGAACTTGGGGAGCTTATAAAACTTGCCGAGGCCTTTGCCGATATTTGTCGGCGGGTTTGTCTGGATGAACCGCTTACCAAGGTGGAACAGAAACTATATATCGGTCATGGCAAACGGCTGGGAAAATTATCTGCAGTGATGTTTTCCGGCGGTGTGGCCGAATATATGAAGGACTCTCAGGTGGTGCGCTGGGGAGATGTGCTGCGGTATGGTGACATCGGCCCGCTGGTTGGCGCGGCCTTTTGGCGAGTATTTTCAGCGCAGACGGCTGTGCAACTGCTTAATTCCCGGGAACGCATCCGAGCCACTGTTATTGGTGCGGGAAGTTATGCCGTGCGGCTGAGCGGCAGTACCGTCATGATGGATGATGAGCTGGTACCGCTTACGAATGTTCCCGTTATTCGCTTGGAGCATCCGGAGCGGCCGAAGACGTTGATGCAGGAGTACCGCTTGAAGCGGGCCGTTTATCCGCCCCATCAGCAGGTTGCCATTGCGCTGGCAGGCCCGGCGGGCGGTTCCTATGAAGAGTTAATAAAGCTTGCTGATGGGCTGTTGGCGGCAACGGCGGAGGCGAAACAAATCCTGCTCGTTGTCATGGAGCAGGACTTTGCCAAGGCGTTGGGGCTGTTGCTGAAGCATCGGGGCAGGGGACGGCAGGTCATCTGCCTTGACCGCATCCACGCCCAGCCCGGCGATTATATCGATATTGGCAAATCGGTTGCCGGCACAGTGCCGGTGGTAGTCAAGACGCTGATTTTTAAAAGTTGAAAGTAGGCAATCGCAATGAAACTAAAGACAAATCTTTTTGGTCAGACCTATGCCTTTCGGGATGTCAAAGAGGTGCTGGCCAAGGCAAATGAAGAAAAATCCGGTGATATGCTGGCTGGCATTGCGGCCAGCGGCAACGTGGAACGGGTGGCGGCGAAAGTAGTTTTGGCCGATATGACCCTAAAGGATTTGCGGGAAAATCCCGTGGTTTCCTACGAAGAAGATGACATCACCCGGGCCGACCAGGACGCTGTGTCCGATACGGTCTACCAGCAGATAAAAGGCTATACGGTGGGGGAGTTTCGGGAATTTTTGCTGCGGGAGTCGCCAGAAAAACTCCAGGCCATCCGGCCAGGGCTTACGGCGGAGATGGTGGCAGGGGTGACCAAGCTTATGTCCAATATGGATTTGGTATATGCGGCCCGGAAGCTGCCGGTGGAAGCTACTTGCAATACGACCATTGGCCGGCCAGGGACACTGTCCTCGCGGCTGCAGCCCAACCATGCAACGGATAATCCCGCGGGCATCATAGCTTCGGTCATGGAGGGCATCAGCTATGGTGTGGGGGATGCGGTCATCGGCCTCAATCCGGCGGTGGATACCATCGACAGTGTTGCCAGCATTCTGCGGGAGTTTGATACCTTTACGCAGAAATGGCAGATTCCCACCCAGAACTGCGTGCTGGCTCATGTCACGACCCAGATGAAGGTGCTGGAAAAGAATCTAGCCCCCATGGATCTGATGTTCCAGAGTCTAGCTGGCTCCGAAACGGCCAGCCGGGCCTTTGGCATTGATGTGGCGCTAATGGATGAGGCTTATGCCATTATGCGGGAGAAGAAAAATTCTACGGGCGAAAACTTCATGTACTTTGAGACGGGGCAGGGATCGGAGCTTTCTTCCGATGGGCATCACGGCGCGGATCAGCTGGTGATGGAAGCCCGTTGTTATGCCTTTGCCAAGCGGTATCATCCCTTCCTGGTCAATACGGTGGTAGGCTTTATCGGGCCTGAGTACCTCTATGATGGCCGTCAGATGATACGGGCAGGCCTTGAGGACCATTTTATGGGCAAACTCACTGGCATTCCTATGGGCTGTGATGTCTGCTACACCAATCACATGCGGGCCGACCAGAACGATTTGGAAAATCTGGCGATGATGCTGGCTATGGCGGACTGTAACTACATCATGGGCATTCCCGGCGGTGACGATGTGATGCTGATGTATCAGACGACGAGTTATCATGATGTGGCATCCCTGCGGCGCTTGACGGGCAAAAAGCCCATCGCCGAATTTGCCCAGCGCATGCAGGAATTGGAGATTTTGGATGAAGCGGGGAACCTTACGGCAAAGGCCGGGGACCCGTCCCTGTTTTTTGCAGGGAATGAAACCCTGTCGGGAGGTATGGCGGTATGAATGAGACAGAGGAATTTGTAAGCGATATATCCTTGCCAGAAGTGAAGGAGCGGGTTTTAATCGAACATCCCCAGAGCCTGGCGATGATCAAGCGATTGAAGAAGACCACTAATGCCCGTCTGGGCGTTGGCCGAGCCGGGGACCGCTACAAGACGGAAACGCTGCTCAAGTTCCGGGCGGATCACGCGATTGCCCAGGATGCCGTCTGGACGGAAATCGATGAGACGCTTATCGATAAAATGGGGTTCTATAAGGTACAGACCCTGGTGCAGAATAAGGAAGAATACGTGCGGCGGCCCGACCGGGGCCGGATATTTTCGGATGAGACCATGGAAGCCATCAAGCGGGACTGCATTCATAATCCCGATGTACAGCTGGTGATTGCCGATGGCCTCAGTGGCTTTGCCATTAATGCGAACCTCAAGGATATCTATGCCATTATGATGGATGGATTCAAAGAAAAGGGCTATCGCGTGGGAACGCCGATTTTTGTGCGCTACAGCCGCGTGGCTACCATGGACAAGATCAGTGAGGCCTTGGGGGCAACGGTTACGATTCAGCTGATTGGGGAGAGGCCGGGACTGGCCACGGGCGAAAGCATGAGCGTATATATGGCTTATAAAGCTAGCAGCAAAAAGCCCGAATCCCAGCGGACGGTGGTTTCGAACATCTACAAACAGGGTATCCCGCCATTAGAAGCCGGCGCTCAGGTAGTTCATCTGACAGAAGTTCTTATGCGGGAAAAGAAAAGCGGGGTGGAACTAAAGATATGATGGATGCAGCAGCACGTATGACGGCGCGGATGGCCATCCCACCGGGAAGCCTCGGGCTTTTAGAACAGCAGGTGCAGAAATTATTTCGCGCCTGGCCAAAGTTTTATGAGAGGATAAGGCCCTATCATTATATTTTTGCGGCCGATAACGGTGTAGTCACCGCCGGGGTAGTCCGGCAGGAACAGACCATTACCTATCTGCAGGCTAAGAATATGGTAGAGGGGCGGGCGGCTATCAGCTGTTTCTGCAAGGCTCAGAACGTTCCCTATGCGGTGGTCGATGTGGGCATAAACAGACATGAGGCCGTTGGCCTTGACCGCAAGGTGGCCCAGGGAACTAAAAACTTTTTGGAAAGTCCAGCTATGACGGAGCGGGAATTTTGGCAGGCCTATGACGCAGGGGCCGAAATGGTACAGCGAGCGCAGGTAGCTGGTTGCAATCTCTTGTCATTCGGGGAGATGGGCATTGGCAATACTACGACTTCGACGGCAGTCTTGCATGCGCTTACGGGAGCAAGCCTGCTGGAAATCACTGGCTATGGGGCAAATCCTGGCCATCCAGAGATCGTTTTGCGCAAACGGGAGGTCATTCACGCAGCGGTTCAAAAATATCGTCCGCTGATGAAAGCAACGCAGGGGATAATCCGCTGTGTGGGCGGCTTTGACATTGCGGCTCTTTGCGGTGCCATGATGGCCTGCCACGAGCGGAAAATCCCCTTTATGCTCGATGGTTTTATCACAGCAGTGGCTTTGGCCTGTGCGGCGCGCATTGAGCCAGCGGTTTGCGCCATGGCAATTCCTTCTCATATGTCGCAGGAACCAGGGATGCTTTACGCTCTGCAAGCGGCGGGGATTCGGCCTGACGAGGTACCTATACAGGCGGGACTGCGGCTCGGCGAAGGAACTGGGGCAATCCTTGGACTATCCATGTTGCGGACAATGTTGTATACTGTTTATAACATGAAAACAATGGACGAATTATTATTAGAAAGTTGTGGTGCCGCCAAATGAGTAGTTTGCGTTCTTTTGTCTTACTGTTACAATTTTTTACGCGTTTGCCTTTGCCCTGGCAGATCCCCTTCGAAGAGGGGATGCTGTCCAGGGCAATTATTTGGTTGCCGCTGGTGGGGCTTATTATCGGCGGGATAAATGCCTTGGCGTATATGCTGGGAAGTTTCCTTGCGGGGCCGGTGGCAGGCGTGTTTTTTGCTATGGGGGCCAATCTATTCCTGACAGGGGCCTTCCATCTCGATGGTTTGGCCGATACCTGTGATGGCATTTATTCGAGCCGTAAGCGGGAACGCATGCTGGAAATCATGAAGGACAGCCGTTTGGGGACCAATGGTGCTTGTGCTTTGCTGTTAGTGTTTTTGGCGCGGTATCATGGACTGTTGCTGCTGCCCGAGGAGCTGATCCCGCTGGTTATCCTGCTGATGCCGACGGCGGCACGGGCCTGCAACCCGCTATTGATGCTGTCAGAGTATGCACGCAAAGAAGGCTTGGGCAATCTTTTCATCGGCAAGGTTACCTGGGGGCGTGTGCTGGTATCGGTAGGCCTTGGCGCTCTGCTGGTATATGCCATGACAGAGAATTACTGGCTGCTGTGGGCCTATCTGCTGCTGGCTGTCTGGCAGCGGCTTTTCACCCGCTACATCTCAGGCATCTTGGGCGGCATGACGGGGGATACCCTTGGTGCTGGGGATGAACTAAGTGAGATACTCTTTCTGGGGCTTTGCTGTTTGGGGGCTTATCATGGCTGGCTTTGAATCCAATTCTTTGAAAGTTTATCTGCTTCGCCATGGTGAGGCCTTGGGTAATGTGCAGGGGGGCTACTATGGGCGCACTGATTGTCCGCTGACGGAAAAAGGCCGCCAGCAGGCAGAAAGGGCCGGCGCCACCCTGCGGGAATTACGGGCGGCAGGATCGGGCAGGGATCTGCTGCTCCTTACCAGTCCCTTGGAGCGGGCACGGCACACGGCGGAAATAGTCCGTGAGGCTGCCGGACTTGACGGGGCCTTCCTCGTTGAGCCGGATTGGCAGGAAATCGACTTTGGCCGCTGGGAGACGCGCCACTACCAAGACATAGCGCGGGAAGAACCGGCAGCATGGCAGAGCCTTTGTGACGATTGGCAGGCGTTCTGCTATCCGCAGGGGGAAAGCTTCCGTGTATTTTCCGAGCGGGTTATTGCCGCTTGGCAAAAGTGGCAATTGCTTGCCGGCCGTCAGCAAAAAGATATATTGGTGGTCAGCCATGGCGGCGTGTTAAAAGTCATTCGCCTATTTGCCGAGGCGCGTCCGTGGGATGACTTTTGGCGCCTGCGTATTTTGCCTGGGGAGTTGCAGGTCATGTCTAGTGATGCGATGTGAAAATTTATTGCATGAATTAGTGAACAGTGGTAGTATTACATTATAAAATGAAATAAATTTTCATAAAGGCGGTGTGTGATGAAAATATTGCCACAAATAGAGGCACCGGGATTTCGCCCTTCCAAGTCGGATCAGCGGCTTTTGGGGTATTTGCGGGAGTATGCCCGCGAGGTGCCGAATATGAGCATTTCCCAGTTGGCTGAGGCATGTGAAACTGGTGAGGCTACAGTTACCAGATTCGTGAAGAAAATGGGCTATGGCAGTATGCAGCAATTTAAGGTGGCGCTGGCGGCAGAATTGACAGAAAATAGCCGCAGTTACATTATCAGCCGGGACATAATTGCAGAGGAATCTGCTTTGGTTACCGGGCGTAAATTGCTTGAGGTCAACATAAGTACGCTGGAAAGAACTTTGGCTAATTTGCCGGAAGGGTTGATTGAGAGCTGTGCAAAAAGAATCTTGCAGGCGCAGCGCTTATTATTTGTTGGATTGGGAAATTCGGGCTTTACCGCCCGGGATTCGGCATATAAGTTTTGCCGGATTGGTTTGGATAGCGTGGGGCTTGACAATAGTCACGATATGCTGATGATGGCAGCTTTGGCGAAGCCGGGAGATTTAATGCTGGCGGTATCCCAGTCGGGGAAGTCGCCGGAGCTGATGCATACGCTGAAACTGGCGCATGAAGGTGGGGCCTATTGTATTTTGGTTACAGCAAATTCCGATGCCGGGCTGGCGGGCTATGTGGATGCCTGTATCCCTTATGTGGCGAAGGAATCTTTGTTGGAAACAGGTTCTATCATGGCTAAGCTGGCACAGTTTTTTGTTATGGATGTATTGTATACGCAGGTCGTAAAAAATATGCCGAAAGAGGCATTGAACAATAAAAAACGGACGGCAGAAGCCGTGCGGATATTAAGCGGGGCGGAGTAGTGATATGCGGATAATTATTACGGATTCTTATGAAAAGATGGGACTGGAAGCGGCAAACATTGTTGCTGGGCAGGTTTATTTAAAGCCGGATAGTGTTTTGGGATTGGCTACGGGTAGTACGCCGGTTTCTATGTATCAGCGTCTGGCGGCAGTCCATAAGACGGTGGGACTGGATTTTTCCGAAGTTACGACATTTAACCTGGATGAATACATCGGCATGAGCCCCGATAATCCACAAAGCTATCATTATTTTATGCAGGAGAATTTTTTCAAGCATATCAACATTCGTCCGGAAAATGTATATTTGCCGAATGGGATGGCGGAAGATATGATAGCCGAAGGGGAACGCTATGAAAAACTTATCGAGACCAAGGGAGGTATTGATTTGCAGGTGCTGGGGATTGGACAGAATGCTCATATCGGCTTTAACGAGCCGGATGTGAAATTTGCCGCCACTACGCACAAGGTGGAACTCGATGAGGAAACCATACAGGCAAATTCCCGCTTCTTTGCCAGTGTCAGTGAAGTGCCTCGTTATGCGATCAGCATGGGTATCAAAACCATCATGATGGCTGAGCACGTTATCCTGCTGGCCAATGGGATAAACAAAGCCAAGGCAGTTTATAAAGCAGTATGTGGTGATGTGACGCCGGAGGCGCCGGCATCAATCCTGCAGCTGCACCGGGATGTTGCGGTTATCGTGGATGAGGAGGCGGCATCCTTGCTGCCTGCTGCTATCCGCGGAGTAAATATAACCAGAAAATAATAAGGAGGTGATAATTATGAGTTTTTTGTCCGAAGTAAAAGGTAAACTTATCGTGTCCTGTCAGGCACTGCCGGATGAGCCGTTGCACAGCCCGTTCATTATGGGACGCATGGCGTTAGCTGCCAAAGAGGGCGGTGCAAAAGCGATAAGGGCGCAGAGCAGTGTGGATATAAAGGAAATCAAAAAAGTTACGAATTTGCCAGTCATTGGTCTGGTGAAGCGCAACTATGAGGATTCACCGATTTATATTACGCCGACGATGCAGGAAGTGGAAGATTTGCTGACTACGGACTGTGAGATGATTGCCTTGGATATGACCAATCGGCCTAGACCGGCAGGGGAACAGGTAGAGGCTTTGGTTGCGCGTATTCATCAGGCGGGACGCTTGGTGCTGGCAGATATTTCAACTTACGAGGAGGGAGTGGCTGCGGCGGCTCTGGGCGCTGATGCTGTTTCTACGACGTTATCGGGATACACTCCTTATTCGCCGCAGCTCAAAGGCCCCGATGTGGATTTGGTAGCGAAATTGGCTGGCAAGTTGTCTATTCCGGTGTTTGCAGAGGGGCGCATCAATGTGCCGGAAGATATCGATAGGGTTATGGCGGTAGGAGCTTATGCACCTATTGTGGGGTCGGCGATTACCAGACCTCAGTTAATCACGGCAAAATTTGCCCGTGTACTGCAAGGTGATTCATAAAATAATCAAAGGGGGATTTATTTATGGAGATGTTTGCACAGACTAAGGGAGGTTCTTTGTTTGCCAAGGCGCAGCGCTTTGGTAAATCCTTTATGCTTCCGATAGCGGTTCTGCCGGCAGCTGGTATCCTGTTGGGGATTGGCGGAGCTTTGTCGAATCCAAATTCGATTAAGGCGTATCCGTTTCTGGATATTGGCTGGCTGCAGAATATATTTGCCATCATGGCAGCTGCCGGCAATGTGGTCTTTGCCAATTTGGCAATCCTGTTTGCTATTGGTATAGCCGTCGGCCTGGCGCGTTCGGATAAGGGGACGGCGGGGTTGTCAGCGGCACTGGCACTGCTGGTTATGAATTCTACCATCAATGCGCTGCTCAAAATAACGGGGACTTTGGCTGAAGATAATTTGGCTGGTGTTGGCCAGGGCATGTCGCTGGGGATTCAGACTTTGGAAACGGGTGTTTTCGGCGGTGTAGCCGTTGGTATTATGACGTATTTGTTGCATGCCCGCTTCAATAAGATTGAATTGCCGCAGTTCCTAGGCTTTTTTGGCGGTTCACGTTTCGTGCCAATCGTTACTTCGTTTTCGGCTATTTTCCTAGGGATGTTCATGTTTGTGGTTTGGCCGCACTTTCAGCAGCTCATCTTCGGTATGGGCGGCTTAGTGGAGTCGACGGGATATATCGGTACCCTTATCTATGGTTTTGTCCTGCGTATGCTGGGACCGTTCGGACTGCATCATATTTTCTATTTGCCGTTCTGGACTACAGCTCTGGGTGGTGCGGAAGTCATTCAGGGCCAGTTGGTAGAAGGAACGCAGCGAATATTCTTTGCGCAGCTTGGCGATCCGAATACTTCGCAGTATTACATCGGTATTTCCCGCTTCATGTCTGGCCGGTTCATCACGATGATGTTTGGTTTGTTAGGAGCCTGCCTGGCCATGTATCATACGGCTAAGCCGGAGAAGAAAAAACTGGTCGGTGGTTTGCTGCTTTCGGCAGGACTCACCTCCTTCTTGACAGGAATTACAGAGCCGATTGAGTTTTCTTTCCTGTTTGTAGCTCCGATGCTCTATGTGCTGCATGCATTCTTTGATGGCTGTGCTTTCATGCTGGCGCATATTTTGCAGATTACCGTTGGGCAGACATTCTCGGGAGGCTGCATCGACTTGATTTTGTTTGGTATCTTGCAGGGGAATGATAAAACAAATTGGCTGTATATTCCCATGGTAGGGATTCCTTGGTTCTTCCTTTATTATTTCTCCTTTAAGTATCTTATCTTAAAGTTTGATTTCAAGACGTTGGGCCGAGAGGATGACGATGAGGCCGCAGAGGGTGTGGATGCTTCGTCAGCAGCTGGCGACAAGGATGCGAAGCGCACAGATCTTATCATAAAGGGCTTGGGCGGTCAGGCCAATATTGTCGAGTTGGATTGTTGTGCAACGCGGTTGCGGGTAACGGTTAAAGATGGCAGCTTGGTAAGCGAGCGGATGCTTAAAGAGAGCGGTTGTCGTGGTGTATTGCAAAGCGGTACTGGTGTTCAAGTCATTTACGGGCCGCAGGTAACGGTTATCAAAAATGAATTAGAAGAAGTTTTGAGTTTTTAAGAATAGCAGGGAATGCAAAAAGGTTCAGCTCTTTTTCAAGGGGCTGAACCTTTTTGGGTTTACGAAGTTACAAATAAGGCGTTGACATTATTTATCAGTTGTTGTATTATATACAAAACAACATAGAAGCTATAAAAAAACAATATAGCAGAAGTACAATGGGGTACATCGTGTAAGGGAAATATTTTTCCGGGCATGATGTGCCCTTTTTTGAAAGGGAGGATGTAATTTGCGGAAAAAGATTGGGTTGCCTTTGGGCTTGTTGACGTTGTTGGTTATTTTGTTATTGCCGACGCCGCCGGATTTGTCGACTGCTGGACATCGGATGTTGGCGGTGCTGGTGTTTTCCGTCGTGATTTGGATGTTTGAGACGGTTTCGTATCCGGTGTCGGCGGCTATCATTATTTCGCTTATGGCTTTTCTGTTGGGAACGGCACCCAATATGATGAACCCGGATAAGACACTGGGAACATCTGGCGCGCTAAAGCTGGCGATGTCGGGGTTTTCAAGTCCTGCGTTGGCACTGGTAGGAGCAGCGCTGTTTATTTCAGCGGCAATGATGAAAACAGGGCTTGATAAACGGTTGGCATTATTTATTCTCTCGAAAATTGGTGCCAAGACGAAAAATGTCTTGGCTGGGGTTATCCTGGTCGGTTTTATCCTGAGCTTTTTTGTGCCGAGTACCACTGCGCGCGTGTCGTGTATGGTGCCCATCGTCATGGGAATCATTTCGGCCTTTGGAGTGCCGCTCAAAAGTCGCTTTTCTGCTGTGATGATGATTGCGATTGCCCAGGCGGACAGTATCTGGAATGTGGGCATTAAGACGGCAGCCGCGCAGAATATGATTGCGTTGGACTTTATTGAAAAACAGTTGGGAACCACGGTGAGCTGGATGGATTGGTTTATCACGGCCGCTCCTTTTGCAGCGATTATGAGTGTTGTCCTTTACTTCCTGCTGCTTAAACTAGTGCCGCCAGAGATGGATGAAATCGAGGGCGGGCAGGCAACGGTGGCTCGAGAATTAAAGGCGCTGGGGCCGATGTCGCTGAGTGAGAAAAAACTGCTCCTCGTTTCGCTGATTTTGTTATTCTTGTGGTCTACCGAAAAGATTTTGCATAACTTCGATACGTCCTCGACGACGATGGCGGCGATTACCATTATGATGCTCCCAGGGATAGGAATCATGACTTGGAAAGAGGCGCAGGCAAAAATCGGCTGGGGGACTCTCGTGTTGTTTGGCGTTGGCATAAGCCTGGGATCAGCGGTGCTTTCGACGAAGGCGGCCGCTTGGATTGCGCAGGTGATTGTATCGCTGTTTGGCCTTTACCATACGTCGGCATTTATGATTATAGCGATACTGGCGATGTTCTTGATTGTCATTCACCTTGGTTTTGCCAGCGCTACGGCACTGGCGGCCGCCATGATTCCTATCGTCATATCGGTACTGCAGGGCGCGGCGGAACATTCGCAGCTCAATGTCGTGGGGATGACGCTCATCCTGCAGTATGTGATTTGTTTTGGCTTTATTTTGCCTGTCAATGCACCGCAGAATATGGTGGCTTTTGGCACGGAGACCTTTGAAGCCAAGACGTTTATTAAGACGGGGATTCCGCTTACGCTGATTGCGTACAGCCTCATCCTGCTCATGGCGTCTACCTACTGGAAATGGTTGGGAATCATCTTGTAGGAAGGTATGCGGAATTTCTTGACGGAATGATTGGTGCGTGCTATATTGAGGGCATACAGATAAATATCTGTAACAGAGTAAGCGAATGTGCGTTAAGTGCCAGATGGACGGGGAGTTGCCATCCGGACGAAAAGTTTTTACTTGCGGTACATTGGCTGCATCCCGCTGTTGCATCTGAGATTAAGACCTCTCAATCGTGCAACAACGTTTGTTTTGCATGAAGGAGGTCTTTTTATGTCCCAGGATAAAGTGCGGGCAATGGTTTATGGTGCGTTTAGCATTAGCTTTATCATTTTGCTCACGTATGTGTTTTCTATTCAGATGGTGTTTATCCATATTACCTTTGGTTTTTTGCCATTGGCGATGTATGGAGCTTGGTTCGGTCCCTGGCGGGCAGGGGTGATTGGTTCCCTGGCAAATTTTTTAGGGACGGCGGTGCTGGGATTTGGTGTTTTTTTTCCAGGCTTTATGCTGTCGGATTTTCTAACGGGCTGGATTTATGGTTTTTTCTTCCATAATAAATTGTCCGTGGGGTGGAAGAATGCCTGGCTGCCGTTTCTGCTGGTGACGGTCATCGTTCATTTGGGATTGAATACTCTGTGGCTTGTGCTGTTTTACGATAAGGCGGCTTCGGCTATCTTTATGGGACGGCTGGTCAAGAATATTCTTTGCTATCCTTTGGAGATCGGCTTGTTTTTGCTGGTTTACCGGCCGGCAGCAGCTTGGCGGTTGCAAAAATCGTAAGGAAGCCGAAAAAAGATTTGACAGCTTGGCTGGGGTATGGTAAACTAACAGAGTCGTGAACAAGAAGGAGCCACCGCTTCTCACCTACTGGCATAGGTCAGCTGGGTTTATAGCATGAGTTTTTTAGAGGTGGCTTTGTGCCGCCTCTTTCTTGTTTATAAACATAAAACATCAGGAGGTGTTCTACTATTAGCAGAGATTCGTTACGCATCAATGAAGAAATTCATATTCGCGAAGTACGCGTAACCAGTGCAACTGGTGAGCAGCTCGGCATCATGCCGACGCGCGAGGCACTTCGCATGGCGGAGGAGCAGCATCTGGACCTCGTTGAGGTAGCTCCGAAGGCAAAGCCGCCGGTCTGCCGTATCATGGATTTTGGTAAGTATAGATACGAACAGCAGAAACGGGAGAAAGAGGCTAAGAAAAAACAGAAGGTTATTAGCATCAAGGAAGTTAAGCTTCGCCCGAACATTGAACAACACGATTTTGACGTCAAGTTGAAGAATGCTCTTCGCTTTGTCGAAGAAGGAAATAAAGTCAAAGTGACTATCATGTTCCGCGGACGAGAGCTCTCTCATCCGGAACTCGGCAAAGAGGTATTGGGCCGCGTAGCTGAAAGGCTGGGCGACAGCGTCTCGATTGAGCGCAATGCCAAACTTGAAGGAAAAAATATGACGATGATTGTTGCACCGAAAGTGCAGAAAGCATCGAAACCAAAGAAGTCGAAAGAGACTCAGTCTAAGGAGGAAAACAGTAATGCCAAAGATTAAAACTCGCAGAGCTGCTGCAAAACGTTTTACCGTAACGGGTAGTGGTGAATTCAAACGTAACAAGGCTTTCAAGAGCCATATCCTGGAGAAGAAATCTCCGAAACGTAAACGCAACCTGCGTAAAGCTTCTCTGATCACGGCTGCAGATTATGGCCGCGTTAAGAGAATGATGCCGTACGCTTAATCGCGAAATTTGACTGGATTACGAAACCGATTATTAGGAGGATGAAAACATGCCAAGAGTAAAAGTAGGCGTGACTGCACATAGACGTCATAAGAAAATCCTGAAGCTCGCTAAGGGTTACAAAGGTTCCAAGAGCAAACAGTTCAAGAAAGCTAACGAGACTGTAATGAAGGCTCTCTACTACGCTCGTCGTGACCGTCGTGCGAAGAAGGGCAACTTCCGTCGTCTCTGGATCGCTCGTATCAACGCTGCTGCACGTGTGAACGGCATTTCCTACAGCCGTCTCGTTTGCGGCCTGACTAAGGCTGGCGTTGAAGTAAACCGCAAGATGCTGGCTGACCTGGCCATCTCTGATGAAAAGGCTTTCGCTCAGCTCGTTGCTGTTGCTAAAGAAAACCTCTAATTTCATAGCTGGTTTATTTAAGCCGTCCCTGCGGGGGCGGCTTTTTTGACAGGAGGAAAGAGGATGGAATATATTGACAGCCC
>NZ_JAILKR010000135.1 GCF_024693525.1 Selenomonas sp.
GGGAACGATGCAGTAGGTGCAGAAATTGTTGCAGCCGTACATGATAGGTACCCAGGCCGAGAACTTGCCCCCGCGGGCCACCGGCACATCGTCGGGAAGCTCTGTCTCGCCGAGCTGCGTATCGACGATATGACCGCGCTCCCGCTCGATTTCCTGTACAACATGTGTCAGTTCATGGACCTTATTGGTACCAAGCACAAAGTCGATGTGCGGGGCGCGCTTGATGAGCCCGTCACTCTCCTTCTGGGCCATGCAGCCCGTGATGCCAAAGATGAGCTCCGGATTGGCACGCTTCAGATGCTTGATTTCGCCAATCTTGCCATAGACCTTATCCTCGGCCGTCTCGCGCACGCAGCAGGTATTCAGGAGAATGAGGTCGGCGCCCTCCATCTCCTCCACGCGCTCGTAGCCGATGGTCTTTAATTGGCCTTCCATGCGCTCGGCATCACTGATATTCATTTGGCATCCGTAGACGCCAATAAAAGCTTTCTTCATGTAGCTGTTAATCTCCTTACTCTTTTTCCTGTGCTAACGACTCCAGACGGTTGGTCACCAAATCAATCCATTCGCCATGGAAGCCGACTTCCATAAGAAGTTCCTCGAGGGTCTCGATGCGTGGCTGCTCCAGGAACATCAAAACACGCTTCTTCTCGATAGTCCGGTAAATATAGTAGTCCTCCGGCAGTTGCCCCGGTGCCGGGAACACCACCGTGTATTCGTGATACATCTTGTCGTTCATCGACTCGAATACCGCCGTCGACCGGGCCGCATAAGCCTTCCACTCCTCCGGCAACTCTTCTAGCAGCTGCTGGAGCTGCCCTTCGATGGCCGCGATTTCCTCCCGGTACGCCCGCAAAATCTCTGTTTCCGGGGAAGTATCCTCCAGCATAACGGCACAGATAAAGTCCCGCAGGGCCGCAAAATCCGTCAGATTATACTGCAGGAAGTCCTCTGGCTTTTCCACCTTTGCCAGCCAATCCGTTAAGGCCTTCTCCATAGCTGCCCGGGCTTTTGCTACCAGCAATTCATCGGCGCGATGAAGCCGGTCTGCCAGATTGACGGCCAACTGCTCCGGATTATCTGCCCCCAGCACTTCCTTTTGGGCACATTCCCGGCAAAGGCCAATTGCCTCATTGGTAAAGGGCTGTCCATCCAGGATTTCCCCCATAACGGGAAAATCTATGCCTAATTTATCGTAAACGCGGCGCTCTTGTGCCAGTTTCCCTTTCGAATAATACGTCAGTGGGCGCTCGTTATATTTCACCACCGACACCTTGCCACAGCACGAACAATGGTATTCCTTCCCAACCAGTTTCACTGGTATGTCCCGCTCCGGATTTGGTTTAAAAAAAGCATAGGGTACTGTTTCGACAAAGCAATAGTTAAAGACATTTAATAAGTTATCCGTAATCCGGGATGGTTCATTAGCCATGGTGAACAACTCCTCATTCGTATTAATCAGCAATAGTATATTATAACGCGATTGGCTATATTTTGCCAACGCTTATGTGCTTAAAGATGTTCTTCCAGGAAACGGTCGAAATCTTTTTCACTCATGGGCTTCCCATACAGGAATCCCTGGCCATAATGACAGCCACAGGAAATAAGGATTTCTTCCTGCTCCTTGGTCTCAATCCCTTCGCAGAGTACCCGCATCCCCAGCTCTTCTGCCATCTGCACCGAATGCTTTACTACAGTCCGCATGCGGTGGGAGCCTTCAGCAGCCACTAAAAGGCTCCGGTCAAGCTTCATGACGTCAAAGGGCATGACATTCAAAAGCGCCATATCCGAATAGCCGCTGCCAAAATCATCAATGGAAAGCTCGTAACCCATCTTCTTTAGGGACAGCATCACCGTAAGAGCGGCTTTCTTTCGTTTGGCCCCCTCAAGTTCGAAGGCCGTCTCGGTAATCTCCAGCTGAATCCCCTCCGCCGAGCGGAACTGTTTCGTCAGAGCCTGCATCTTCGGCAAGTAATCGGGTTCATTCAGGTGGAGCCGAGACTGATTGACAGAAATGGGTACAATGGGCCGGCCATGCTCTAGGCGGCGGCGCTGGAAACTAAAAACCTTCTCCAAATTGTAGAAATCCAGTCGGGTAATAAAGCCCGTCCGCTCAAATAAGTCGATAAACTGCCCTGGCAACAAAAAGCCAAGCTCCTTACTATTCCAGCGAACTAAGGCCTCAGCACCAACGCATTTGCGGGAAAGCAAATCGTACTTGGGCTGATACCAGACTTCAAATTCCCGCTTTTCAATGGCCTGCTTCATACAGTTTTGGATATTTAGTGCCAACTGCTGGCGCTCTAACAATTTTTCATCGTAGAAACGCATGCTGTTTTCCGTGGCTTCGCTGGCGGCGATTTCAGCCTGCAGCACTGCTTGGCGCACCGTCTCCTCCATGGAGTCGGCTTGCTTTAAAAAGCTTCCGCCCGCTTTCAGACTTATGCCCACCCGCATGGAACCGACCTCCAGCAATTCATGGTGCGAAACGGCCTGGTTGACCACCTGCAATAGCTGGTTTTGCTGCTGGGGCACAGTCAGTACAATCACCTGACCGGCGCTAGAGCGCACTCCTACTGCCTGAGCCCATTTTTTGTCCGCATCTACCGCCAAAGCCAGCTTGCGCAGGGCTTCATCCACCACATGCTGGCCGTAAACGGCCTCTAAGTATTCCATTTTCGGCAGGACAAATACCACCACAGCGCACTGCTCCATGGTACCAGCAGAAACCAGTGACATTCGTTTCACCGCTTCCGCCTCAAGCCAAACCCGGTTGCGAAGCTGAGTACTTGCATCCCGGAACAGCATCTGCTGAATGGTTTTCACATGACGCTGGCGCATATACATGAGGCGAAGCATGAACAGCATCACCACCGCCATTGCCAATAGGAACGCCAATAAGGTCTTACGCGGATGCATATAAAGCAGCGACCAAATCGAGCGTTCGGTCTCTAGATTCACGGAACTCTCATTAATCATCGCCCAAATCTTATAGGGCCCCATGTGCATGAGTTCCCGGTCGAGGATGGGCAACAGCCGCGCATCGGCCTCCTTGGATACCCCAATCGACAAGGGATAGGACACGGCCACACCACCAGTCATCATAAGATCCGGATAAGTGCCCTTCCAGATATAATACTGGGCTGTAATAATCCGCACATAGGTGATATCTGCCCTTCCCTCCGAAACAGCCCGCAGGCAATCTTCCGGTGTATCACAATAAACGAATTGCGATTCATCGAAGCGCTTCTTCAAATGGCGTTCCACATGGAACGAATCCCGCTGGACCGCAATGCGGGGATTATTCGACAGCGGATGCCGCCGGGTTACGCCGGTATGGTGCGCCGTAAACATCGGCGCCGTAATATTCATATTATGCTTGGCCGCCCAACCATAATCGGAATATACCCCCAACATAAAATCGGCTTTCCCGGATTTAACGGCCTCAAAAGCTTCAGCAGATGTTTTGGTGACAAAAACCTCAACCTCCACACCAAGGTCCTCACCAATTTTCTTTGCCAGGCTCGCTAAAATCCCCTTGGCCTCGCCATCTTCCCAATAAGAATAAGGTCGCTCCTTGGCCGGTACGACGATACGGAACTTGTTCTTTTCCGCCAGGTACTGCCGTTCCGATTTCATAAGGAGCAGCGGCGTATCCTCTTCATTGTCATGATACTGCCAGTAAAGGTACTCCAACAGCTGCGGTTCAGCTAAAGACAACCGGTCCGCCGCCATGTTCAGCTGGTCTAGGAGCTTTTCATTGCCCTTGCGCACGGCAAAATGAAGATAATTGCTGTCAAACTCCGCCGCGGCTTCATATCCCTGCAGCGGATTTCCAAACAAAAAACCATCTATCTGTTGCTTTTGATAGTTAGCCAGCATCTCCTCAGCCGTATGGAAAATTACCGGTTCATAGGAAAAACCCTCAGCTTCCGCCACTCGCGGCAAAACTGGACTCTGAAATCCCCGGGACAACATACCGATTTTCACCGGCCGGCCCAACTTCCCATACCCATCGAAGCTCTTGGCCCCGCCATGGAGGAACAGGGAGCTATTATTCTTCCCCATGGGCAGCGCCGAAAAGTCCATCTGTTGACGAAGTTCTGGCGTCTTAACCAGCCCGGGAATCACATCGATTTCCCCACTAGCCAGACGACGTTCACACTCTTCCCAACTCCCCTGGACAAATTCGCATTCCATGCCGGCATAAGCCGCCAGCGCCTGCATATAATCGGTATCCATACCATGATAGTAGCCGTCGCTATCCTGCACCACATACCCCGGATGTACATATTGGATTCCCACCCGAAGCACGAGACGCGCCTCAGCTGTTGTTCCCCAAAGCATCGACAGAATGACCCCGATAGCGATTCCCCATCTCTTATTCCATTCCATACCATCCATCCTTAATTCTCAATTTACCCAAAAAGCAAGCAGGAATCCTTTCCATAAAAAAAATCCGAAAGAATTTCTCCTCCGGACTGTTTATTTTATTTTGGAGGCGACACTCAGAATCGAACTGAGGATAGAGGATTTGCAGTCCTCGGCCTTACCACTTGGCTATGTCGCCAAAATAAAAATGGAGCGGAAAACGAGGCTCGAACTCGCGACCCCCACCTTGGCAAGGTGGTGCTCTACCACTGAGCTATTTCCGCATCAGATATAAAATTGGAGGCGACACTCAGAATCGAACTGAGGATAGAGGATTTGCAGTCC
>NZ_JAILKR010000004.1 GCF_024693525.1 Selenomonas sp.
TGGCAACGCGGTTTGTCTCCTCGGCGGAAGAACCGATCTGCCCCTGGATGTTGATGGTAAAGCTCGATTCATCTGTCTGCGGCATGTACTCAGACCCTACCAACCCCAGCGGAACCATCGAAACCACGCCGATAAAGGTCACTGTAATGATGCCGATCAATTTCTTCTGATGACCAAGACTCCAGCGCAGGATTTTCTCATAATATTCCACTGCATTGTTTTCCATCCGGTCCATATAGGCCCAAAGCTTCGTCTTTTGCGGATGGTAGCCGTGCCTGTAAAGCCTTGATGCCAGCATCGGCGTCAAGGTAAAGGAAACGAACAGCGAGAAAAAACCGGCAAAGACAATGGTCAGGCCAAACTGACGGAAATATTGACCAGTCATTCCCTCCATAAAGGCGATTGGCATAAATACCGCCGCATCGCAAAGGGTTATGGCGATCGCTGCCATGCCGATTTCATTTCGCCCTTTCTCCGCCGCCAGTTTCGGCTCCTCCCCCATCTTTAAATGGCGGGTGATATTTTCGAGCACGACAATGGAGTCATCCACCAGGATACCAACGCAAAGGGTCATTCCCATCAAGGACATCATATTGAAGGTAAAGCCGGCAATATACATAACAAAGAACGTGGCAATCAGCGAAGTCGGGATTGCCACCATAACAGCCGCCGTAGAGCGCCAGCCGCGCAAAAACAAGAACAGGACCAAGCCTGTAGTGATAAGCCCTTCAATCAAAGTCCCCAACGTATTGTGAAGGGAATCTTGCACATAGTCCGCATCGTTGGAGACCACCACAAACTGATAGTCCGGATAATTCTTCCGCAGCTTTTCCACTGCCTTCAGGATGTTGCCCGCCGTCTCCACCACATTGGCATCGCTGTTTTTGTACACCAATACATTGATGGCATCCTGCCCGTTGAGGCGGCCATAGCGCGCAATGCGGGCATCCTGTTCCCGGACAGTTGCCACTGCCGTCAGCGGAATCATCTTCCCCTCGGTGTTCTGTACCTGCACCTTTTCGATATCCTTAGCTGTCTTGTATTGCGCGATAACCCGGACATCCGATTTTGTTGTCTCCGTGTAGACAGAGCCCGATGGCAACAGCTGATTCTCATTGCGGATTGCGGAGCTTATCTTGCTCAGTGTCAGTTTATAGGCCGCCATCTTGTCGCGGTCGACTTCCACCGCCACTTCTTTATCCCGGCCGCCGTGAAGCTCGATTTCCGAAACACCGCCGGCCTGCTGCAAAACCTCCTGAAAGGTATTATCCGTCATGGCATAGGTGTCCGCCAGGCTGTGCTGGCTGATGACCGCCAATTCCACAATCGGCTTGGCGTTGATATCGCGTTTGATGACTACCGGCGAATCCGCCTCATCGGGCAATTTATTTTTGATGGCCTCGACTTTCTTGGTTGCATCAATCGCCGCCGTATCAGCGTTCGCATCAAAATTCAATTCCAGCATGATACGGGCCCGCTCATAGCTGGCCGTCGAAGTGATCTTCTTGACATTTGACACCGAAGAAAGGGCATCTTCCACCGGTTTTACCACTTCCTGTTCGACAGAATCGGCACTGGCTCCCGGATATTTTACCGATACCGTAACATAAGGCGTGTTGAGTGCCGGCAACAGCTCGACACCAATGCGATAATAGCTGTACAGCCCCAGCACCACAAAGAACATGACGATCATCGAAATGCCAACAGGTCGGTTAATCGAAAAACGTGTCAGATTCATTCTGCTGCCTCCGCCTCATCCTGCTCCGCTACATCGACCTTCGTACCGGTCTGGAGTTTGTCCTGATTGGACAGGATAACCGTATCGCCATCTTCAAGGCCATCAATAATCTCTTCATCGTCATCATTCATGAGCCCGATCTTGACCTCTCGTTCTTCCACGGTACCATCATCACGCAGCACAAAGAGCGTCTGCCTGCCATTTTTCGAGAGCACCGCCGCCTTGGGGACAAAGAGGGTGTCCCGCCGCTGAAGGATATCAATAGCCGTATGAGCAAAGAGTCCGGCTTTGATGGCATCCTTGCTCTCACTAAGCTCAATGCGCACCTGATAGGTTTTGGAACTGTCGTCCATTGCCGGGCTCACGTAAACAATTCGCCCTACATAATCCTGTCCCATGGCATCGATGGTCACATTGACGTCCATACCAGGTTCCAGGATTGCCGCATCACTCTCGGACAACGTACAGTCTACATTGATATGGCTGTTATCCACCAGCGACAGCACCTTCGTACCTGCCGATACGATGGCCCCGACTTCGGCATTCCGATAGCCGATGACACCATCCCGCGGCGCCCGCAGGATCATATCCTCCCGCTGCTTGCGCAAGGCATCGGTGGCATGCCGCTGCTTTTCGGCCGTATATTCTTTAGACTGGACACTGGCCGCATCACCGCCCTGTACCTGATTGGCCAGCACATCGAAAGCAGCTTTGCTGGCCATGTATTCCTGCTCCACCGAATCGAGTTTATCCTGCGAAATCGCCCCAATCGAAAAGAGATACTGATTGCGCTGATAATGTGCCAGCTCCAATTCATAGGCATTCTTCGCCTTGATGTAATTTGCGTCATAAGAAGCAGCGGCCTCGCGGGCATCCGCCTGAGCCGCATTAGCTGCCGCCGCATTCTGATTGATGGAGATATCCAGATCCGCCGTGTCCTGAACCATAAGTACCTGACCAGCCTTGACCACATCACCCAATTTGACATTTACCGCCGTAATGCGTCCCGTGTATTTCGGTGCCAGCGGGATATTGGCATCTGCCACCGTCTGGCCTGACAGGGCGATGTGCCGCATCATATCTTGACGCACCACTTTCTGTACTTTGACCAGCGGATTGCCATGACACACCACCTTTTTCGTATCCCTGGCATTGCCAAAATACAAATAAAGCGCAACGGATAACACTGCCAAACAGGCAACTGCTGCGATAATCTGCTGTTTTTTGTTCATATTCTGAAACTTATGACGCATGATCCTTCACCTTACCTTATCATGATAGCTTTATTTTAACACGCAGAGCAGGTAATTGCACACATTTGCAGAATATTGGGGTATAGTATAAAATCCTAGTCGAAAGTGAGGCAATATCCATGAAAGCAGTTGAAATCAAGAAGAATATCTACTGGGTGGGTGCCATTGACTGGTCCATGCGCAGTTTTCACGGCTATCAGACGGGCCGCGGTACCACCTATAACGCTTATCTGATTCTCGATGACAAAATCACCTTGATCGATACCGTAAAAGAGCAATTCGCAGGTGAACTGCTCGAACGGATTTCCTCAGTCATAGAGCCCGCCAAAATCGACTATATCATCTCCAATCATGCCGAACCGGACCACTCGGGTTCCCTGGGGATTCTTGCTAGGCACTGTCCTAAGGCAAAAATCATCACCACCCTGCCCAATGGTCTCAAGGGGCTAAAGGACCGCTATGGAGAACTTGCCTACGAAGGCATAAAGGCCGGGGATGTTCTTTCCATCGGCCAGCGCAAATTGCAATTTGTCCCCACCCCCATGCTTCATTGGCCTGACAGCATGGTTACCTATTGCCCCGAAGAAAAAATCCTGTTCTGTAATGACGCCTTCGGCCAGCATCTTGCCTCTGGCCAACGCTTCGATGAGGACAACGACCTGCCCACTGTTTTCTATGAAGCAAAAAAATATTACGCAAACATCCTCATGCTTTACGGACGGCAGGCGCAAACAGCTCTCCAAGCGCTGAACGGCCTAGATATCCAGCTGCTGGCCACAGGACATGGCGTCATCTGGCGCAAACACATCCCAGATATCCTTGCGTGTTATCAGGAATGGTCCGCTGGCAAAGTCAGCCAACGCGCCGTCGTCGTCTTTGACAGCATGTGGCATTCCACAGAGACGATTGCCCACACCGTCGCCGAAGCCTTCGAACAACGGGGTATTCCCTGTTCCCTCTACGACATCAAGGAAAATCATCTTTCGGATATCGTCACGGATATTTTCACCAGCAAATACCTTGCCGTTGGCTCTCCCACCATCAACAACCAGATGATGCCAACCATCGCCAGCTTCCTGTGCTATCTCAGGGGACTTTCCCCCAAGAACCATGTTGGCTTCGCCTTTGGTTCCTATGGCTGGGGCGGTCAGAGCATCGCCCAAGTGGAAGCCGAACTCAAAGCAGCCGGCATCGAAATCATCCTTCCGAATATCCGCATCGCCAACATCCCCACCGCAGAACAGCTGGCAAAAATCACCGAAAGCATAAAAAACATCTGATATACGAAAAGAGGACTGTCACCAGTCCTCTTTTTCATGTTTTAATTACCTTGAAATTCTTCAGGAGTTCCTTCTTCTCAGCTTCTGACATGGCCGAGCGCTTATTTTCGCCCTCCACCATCTTCAGATAGGATTTCTTCTTCGCCTTATACTTGTGATTGCGTAAAGACTTTTGGACATTCTCCTCTTTGCCATGCTCCAATAATTCCAGCATGTTAATCTGCTCCAGAAAATCCTTGAGATACCCTCTTAATCTTGCCTTGCGGATAGACTTGGCTAACGCAATGGCCGCTTCATCCTGAAGTTCCAAAAGACTGCCGCGCGCCAAAAGCGAAGGCTCCAAAAGCTTTCCTAATCCGATGCGGTTCAGATAAGCAGACAAGTTCCCCCGAGTATACGCCAGCCGCATCCTCTCCTGAAGACGAATAGCAGCCCGTACAAGAATTCCATCAAGGCGTTCATCAAAACCATCGTGCTTCATGAACACACCTCCGCTGCGAAAACTTGCGCATACTTAACTACCTTATAGTTCGTTATCCTTAGGCAGGAATCCTGCTGGCGCATCCAGATATTTTCTTCTTTTTAAATCATGTTGAGTGGCTTTGTCTTCCCTTTGACTTTCGTCTTGAGGGTGACAATAAAGGTCGTGCCTTTGCCTGATTCACTTTCGATACGGATATCTCCCTGATGGAGATTGACAATTTCCTGAGCAATCGCCAACCCCAAGCCATTGCCGCCCATCTCACGGGAGCGGGCCTTATCCACACGGTAGAACCGGTCAAAGACTTTTTCCTGATCCTCCGGCGATATGCCAATTCCCGTATCGGCTACTGCCAGACTTACCTTACCCTTTTCCGCCTTGCGGAATTCAACGGTTACGGTTCCTCCGGCTGGTGTATATTTCACAGCATTATCCACTAATATCAGCACTAGCTGACGAATCTTTTGCTCGTCGGCATGGATTACAGCTTTCGGCAACCGATCTGCCACGAGGGTGATTTTTTTCTGCTCGGCCAGCGGGGCCATAAGCCTTGCCGTTTGTGCTACCACTGCTCCAAAATCAAACTTCGACGGCTTGAGCTTCAAGGCCTTGTTGTCACTGCGGGCAACAACCAAAAGATCTCCGACAAGCTTCGTCATTTTCTTTACTTCATCCCGCACATCCTCAATGACTTGCTTGAGGAACGGCGACTTTATGGACGGGTCATTCTGTAAAAGATCTGCCGACGCCATGACGACAGCCAACGGCGTGCGCAGCTCATGGCTGGCATCCGCAGCAAACTGGCGCTGCTTTTCATAGGCGGCTTTGAGCGGAACCATTGCCTTGCCGGAGAGGATATGACCGACAATCGTCGCGACAATCAGGGCCAACACCCCCAGTCCGGCCATGATGGTCGTGGCTTTTTCCATACCATTGTACAACGCCGTGACATCTTTTCCCACATAAACCGTCTGCGGTGTCATCCCCGGCTGTTCAATCTTCTGCATGGTTATCATGATTTTCGTCTTATGCCCGTTTTCCCTCGGCTTCGTGACCACGTCCACTTCCCCTTCACCCGAATTCCATTGGTTCATGACATCCAAGATAAAGGGTTCGATGCGGAAAGAAGCCCGGGCAAAATTCAACAAACGCCCATCGTCATCAAATACATAAAAGAACAGACGGTCATTCGTGCTCTTATAAGCCACCGTATCATCAATGACAAGCTCCGGATGCTGGTTGAGGTATTTCTGGGCTTCGGCAACGTTATCTGCCGTATCCCAAAGCTCCCTTGCCTGCTCCGAGCGAATGGACCATTCCATGGATTGGTGCATGGCAAAAATCAATACGGCCAAAAAAATAATCATGACCAGCGAATACAGCATTGTGAGTTTCCGCCGGCTCTTACCAAAAAGGTTCTCTGTCATTACTTATGGGCCTCCAGCTTATACCCAACACCGCGAACCGTCTTGATAATCGTATCTCCATCACCAAGGTCAAGTTTCTTGCGCAAAATCTTCATATACGAATCGATATTGTTGGAGCTAACGTCCGATTCCAGCCCCCAAATGCGGTCAAGAATGATATCCCGGGGAACAACAATCCCGATATTCTGGGCCAGCAGATCAAAGATCTGGAACTCCCGAGGCGACAGCTGAATCACATCGTCCTTTTTCTTGAGAACTTTTGCCGTGCGGTTCAGGGTAAAGTCACCTACTTCGACCACATCCTGCTGGATTTTCTGGGTACTACGGCGTCCCAAAGCGCGCAGACGCGCCAGCAGCTCGGCAAATTCAAACGGCTTCACCAAATAATCATCCGCACCAGCATCAAGTCCAGTCACACGATCTTCTACTGAATCGCGCGCCGTAAGCATCAAGATAGCTTTTTCATATCCTTCGTGACGCAGGCGGCTGCAAGCTTCCACGCCAGTCACCCCCGGCATCATCCAATCCAGCACCAGGATATCATAGTCACTGTACTTGGCATATTCATAAATATCGCTGCCATTCGTTACCCACTCTACCTGGATATCATTCTGCTCCAGCATGTATTGAATCAGCTTTCCCAGCCGCTTATCATCCTCAGCTAAAAGTACGCGCATCTTAAATGCCTCCCGAAAATTTTATCTTATCTACTATTATATCCTGCTTTTCTTGAAATTCCTATGAAAAAGAACGGATTTCCTAAGAAATCCGTTCGAATTTTAACGATTATATAATTATGTTATCGCCTGGCAGAAACCATTATTCGCGGCCAAGACGATCCCTGAGGATGACGTCATGGGAACCGCCCTCGACGATACTCGTTGCCGATACCAGCGTGAGTTTTGCCTTGTCGCGGAATTCCGGAAGACTCAGCGAACCGCAGTTGCACATGGTGCTGCGAATCTTGGCGAGCGTCGTCTGAACGTTATCCTTGAGCGGACCAGCATACGGTACATAGGAGTCAACGCCTTCCTCGAAGGAAAGTTTGCGCGCACCGCCAAGGTCATAACGCATCCAGTTGCGGGCACGGTTAGATCCCTCGCCCCAATACTCTTTATAATACGTACCGTTAACTTTGACTTTGTCCGTCGGGCTCTCGTCGAAACGGGAGAAGTAACGGCCAAGCATCAGGAAGTCAGCGCCCATTGCCAGCGCCAGCGTCATGTGATAATCATGGACGATACCACCATCGGAACAGATAGGGATATAAACCCCCGTCTCTTCATAATATTTATCACGCTCACGGCAAACGTCGATAAGAGCCGTAGCCTGCCCGCGGCCGATACCTTTCGTCTCACGGGTGATGCAGATAGAACCGCCGCCGATACCGACTTTGATGAAATCTGCGCCAGCCTCGGCCAGGAAGCGGAAACCTTCTCCATCCACAACGTTGCCGGCACCAACTTTGACATCTTCGCCAAAGTTTTCATGGATGTATTTCAGCGTAATGCGCTGCCACTCGGAAAAGCCTTCCGAAGAATCGATGCAAAGTACATCCGCACCAGCCTTCAAGAGGGCCGGAACGCGCTCCGCATAGTCACGGGTGTTGATACCAGCGCCAACGATGTAGCGCTTGTTTTTGTCGATAAGCTGCAGCTCGTGCTCTTTATCGCTAGTGTAATCCTTGCGGAATACCATGTAGCGAAGGTGCTGATTTTTGTCAACGATTGGCAACATGTTGAGCTTGTTTTCCCAAATCAGGTCATTGGCCTGGCTAATGGTGGTTACTTCTTCCGCCTTGGCATAAACCAGTTTATCAAACGGGGTCATGAATTCTTTGGCCTGCGTATCCAACGACATGCGGGAAACGCGATAGTCACGGCTCGTAACGATACCCAGCAGTTTACCGTCCGGCGTACCATCCTCAGTAACGGCCATCGTAGAATGACTCGTTCTCTGCAGGAGATCCAGAATCTCACCAAGCGTCGTAGTCGGCTTGATGTTCGAATCAGAACTTACAAAACCAGATTTATAGTTTTTAACGCGAGCCACCATTGCTGCTTCTTCTTCAATCGTCTGCGAACCATAAATAAAGGATACGCCACCCTCCTGAGCGAGTGCGATTGCCATCTTATCGTTCGAAACCGCCTGCATGATAGCAGAAGTCATCGGGATGTTCATGGAGATTTTCGACTCCTCACCCTTTTTGAACTTTACCAGCGGAGTTTTGAGCGATACATTGTTCGGAATACATTTGTCCGAAGAATATCCCGGAACAAGCAAATACTCGCCAAAAGTGTGTGATGGTTCTTTGAAATAGAATGCCAACGTAACCCCTTCTTTCTTGATACCTATGAATCTACCTAAAGCAATAGTACACTGTGCCTGTGTATATTGTTATATATGTTAATATAATTGCGAATCTGTGTCAATCTCAAAACTGCAGTTCGCTTTACAATATTACATATATGCAGTCAATACAAAAATAGCAGCCAATGATGTGTTTCATCCATTGACTGCTATTCGTCTCGATTTACTTTTTTCGTTTTCATTTGGTTACCTTTTGGGTACTCTTACGGGCCCATCGGACTCCCCTCCTTAATCAGCTCGTGTACACTTTAGGAAGCTGATTTCCGTTGGCTAGCTATTACCTTTTCAGAATAATCAGTTCCTTTATTTGGTTTTATTATAGCGCGCCATTTTGAGAAAGTCAATAATTTTCTGATTATATCAGCAAGGTAAATAAAAAACAAAATAAGGACTTAGCAATCTGCTAAGTCCTGTTACATTCGATGGTGGAGACGAGGAGAATCGAACTCCTGACCCCCTGCTTGCAAGGCAGGTGCTCTCCCAGCTGAGCTACGCCCCCATTGTTATAAACCGAACATTGTAAATGGTGGAGACAAGGAGGATCGAACTCCTGACCTCTTGCATGCCATGCAAGCGCTCTCCCAGCTGAGCTATGCCCCCAGAATGTTCCGTTATTTGTCAACTTGTTGCTGTCAACAGGTAATATTATAAGGGGTTGGCATCATCATGTCAACCCCTTATTTTTAAAATTTACACACGATTAGATTTTCGCGAACTCCAATTTCGCCCGCGTATCATACATGCGTTCATAATAGGTCTGATAATCCCCGCTGATGATGCCCATCCACCAATCGCGATTATCCAGATACCATTTTACGGTTTTCTTGATTCCGTCCTCGAACTTCGTCGTCGGTTCCCAGCCCAGTTCCTCGCGAATCTTGGTGGGGTCGATGGCATAACGGCGGTCATGGCCCTTACGGTCCATTACATACTCGATGTTTTCCTCGCCTTTGCCTAGTTCCCTCAAAATAGTTTTGACCACATCGATATTTGAACGCTCATTATGGCCGCCGATATTATACACCTCGCCGACTTTGCCCTTCTGCAGGATGAGGTCGATAGCTGCGCAGTGGTCTTCGACATAGAGCCAATCGCGAACGTTGAGGCCATCCCCGTAAACCGGCAGCTTCTTATCCGACAGCGCATTGATAATCATCAGCGGAATGAGCTTTTCCGGGAAATGGAAAGGACCATAGTTATTGGAGCAGCGGGAAATGGTCACTGGAATCTTGTAGGTGCGATGGTAGGCCTGAACCAACAAATCTGCCCCAGCCTTCGAAGAAGAATACGGGCTCGACGTATGAAGCGGCGTCGTCTCCGTAAAGAACAAATCCGGGCGATCCAAGGGCAAGTCCCCATAGACCTCATCCGTCGATACCTGATGATAGCGGTCAATGCCGTACTTGCGGCAGGCATCTAACAACACACTGGTACCGATGACATTGGTCTGCAGGAAGATTTCCGGATTTTCGATTGACCGGTCCACATGGGATTCAGCAGCAAAATTTACGACGATATCCGGTTTTTCCGTCTCGAACATCTTATAGACCTGGGTGCGGTCAGCAATATCCCCACGGATAAACTTGAAGTTTTCCTTCGTCAGTGCCTTTTCCAGCGTCTCCAGATTCCCGGCATATGTGAGCTTATCATAGCAGATAATCTTGTCCGCGGGATGCTTCTTGAGCATATAATACACAAAGTTCGAACCGATAAAACCGGCTCCACCAGTTACTACGATATTCATATCATTACCTCTTTTCTATCAATCCTCATACACAAAGTTGAGGTGATTTGCTGCTCTTTCCTTGAGCGTTGGTGCCTTCTTATCCTTGTCGGACAAAATGACCGGTTCCATTGGCCACGCGACCCCGATATCCGGATCATCCCAACGGATGTTGCCATCGCATTCCGGTGCATAGTAATTGTCAGCCTTATACTGTACTTCTACATCATCGGTCAAGGTAATGAAACCATGGGCAAATCCCCGAGGGATGAAGAGCTGTTTCTTGTTCTCAGCCGAGAGCTCAACCCCTACCCACTGGCCGTACTGTGGCGACCCCTTGCGGATATCGACCGCCACATCAAAAATCTTGCCGCGAGTACAGCGAAGAAGCTTGGCCTGGCATTTTGGATTCAGCTGGTAATGAAGACCGCGCAGGGTTCCCTTCTGCGCCGAGAGGGATTGGTTGTCCTGCACAAAGTCCACCTTTATGCCAGCCTCTTCCATCTTGCGCTGAGACCAGCTCTCCATAAACCAGCCGCGCTCGTCACCGAACACCTGAGGTTCCAGCACAAACACGCCTTTTAATTTTGTTTCTGTTGCTTTCAATTCTTTCACTCTTTCAGCATATTAATCAAATATTTTCCGTATTCATTTTTCAGCAACGGCTGAGCCAATTTTTCCACCTGGGCCGCATCGATATACCCCATGCGATAGGAAATCTCTTCTAAACAGGCAATCTTTAAGCCCTGCCGAGCCTGAATGGTACGCACGAAGGCGCCAGCATCCAGCAGGGATTCATGGGTTCCGGTGTCCAACCAAGCATAGCCGCGGCGCATCTTTTCCACCTGCAGCGTTCCACGCTCCAGATAGACCTTATTGACATCGGTAATCTCCAATTCCCCCCGGGCCGATGGCCGGATGGTCTTAGCGATATCGACAATATCCTTGTCGTAAAAATACAGTCCAGTAACGGCATAGTTCGACTTTGGTGCCTTTGGTTTTTCCTCGAGGCTCAAAGCTTTTCCCTCAGCATCAAATTCCACCACGCCATAGCGTTCCGGATCTGAAACATAATAAGCAAATACCGTCGCACCTTCATCAAGTGCAGCCGCCCGTTGCATGGCCTGTGCCAGGTCCGAGCCATAAAAGATGTTGTCGCCGAGAATCAGCGCACAGGCTTCACCACCGATGAACTCCTCACCAATCAAGAAAGCCTGGGCCAAACCATCGGGACTTGGCTGAACCGCATAGGATATCTGGATTCCCAGCTGGCGGCCGTCCCCTAACAGCTGCCGGAACAGCTCCTGGTCCTCCGGCGTCGTGATAATCAGGATGTCGTTAATCCCCGCCAGCATCAATGTGCTTAGCGGATAATATATCATTGGCTTATCGTATACCGGCATCAGCTGCTTGGAGACAACTTTTGTGAGCGGATAGAGCCGTGTCCCCGAACCGCCTGCCAGTATTATTCCCTTTTTTATCAAAAGAAAATCACCTCCGAAATTCATTGTATCTTTAATATTATACAACAAACCGAGATGATTTTCCTTCTTTTATATGGAGTTGTTATTTAAATTCAACGAACTCGTCGATGCGGGCGCCGCCCTTTATCATGGGCTCCACAAAACTCCGCCAGACATTAAGCACAATAACCCGGGGATGCTCTTTATCCTCAAAAGCCCGCTGCAAAGCCTCAGCAAATTCCTCCTGGGTGGATACGCTCTCAGCTTCGATGCCAAAGCTTCGCGCATAGGCGACATAGTCCATGGGATAGTCAAATTCACAGGCGATGTAGCGCTCCTTGTACATGACCTTTTGGAGCTGGCGAATCATGCCCAGGCTCGTGTTGTTCACGATTAGGGAAATAATCGGCAGCTGCAGCCGGGCAATGGTATAGTACTCATTGCCGGTCATCTTGATGCCGCCATCGCCGGCCACATGGATAACCCGCCGGCTGTTGCCATAAGAAAGCTGTGCCCCCATCGCTGCCGGCAGGCCGAAGCCCATGGTTCCCAAGCCGCCAGAAGTCAGCCAGGTCCGCGGTTCCTCCACGCGAAGGTGAAGCGCCGCCCACATCTGATGCTGCCCCACATCGGTAGCATAGGCATAGGATTTGCCCTTGGTACTAACGGCTACTTGGTGCATGGCCCAGGGCACCGTCAGACGGTTCAGATGATAATCGTATTCGTAGGATTCCTTCCATTTACGGATTTTCGCCCACCAATCGCTAAGGTCACCGCGGGGCTCATGGCGCATGAGCAGGGCCAGTATCTTTTTCATATCACCAGCCAGTCCTAAGGTATTGCGCACATTCTTGTCAATCTCCGCCGGGTCGATGTCGATGTGGATGAACTTCGTATCCTGGGTGTATTTCTTGAGGTTTCCCGTCTGGCGGTCACCGAAACGACTGCCGATTGCCACCACCAAGTCAGCGGCGGCAATTGCGTGGTTGGCGGCTTTTTCGCCATGCATTCCGGCAAAGCCCAAGGACTGAGGATGGGAACTGGGGATTGCCCCCAGCCCCATCAAGGTATGTACCACGGGTAAGTGGAATTTTTCTACAAAGGCAATGACCTCAGCCGATGCTCCGGCCGAAATGACGCCGCCCCCCACGATAACCACGGGATGTTTGGCTCGAAGGATTTCTCCTGCTGCCTCAGCGGCACAAATCAGAAAATCCGCATCCGGTTCCCCCTGCCGCTTTTCCGCTGACGCCAGGGCCCTATACTCTACCTCGGCAAAGAACAAATCCCGCGGCACATCCACCAGCACGGGCCCCGGCCGCCCCTGGCGGGCCAGCTTAAAGGCTTCGCGAATGGTCGGCACCAACTGACGGGCATCCTTTACCTTGTAATTGTGTTTCGTGATGGGCATGGTGACATCCAGAATATCCGTCTCCTGAAAAGCATCCTTACCCAGCAAAGCCGTATCGACCTGCCCAGTAATCGCCACCAGCGGAATGGAATCCATAAAGGCCGTGGCAATTCCCGTTACGAGGTTCGTCGCCCCCGGGCCTGAGGTGGCAATGCAGACGCCGACTTTCCCTGAAGCCCTGGCATAACCATCTGCGGCATGAGCCGCATTTTGCTCATGGGTTACCAACACCTGCTGGATATCTTTGTCATCGTAAAACGCATCGTATAGCGGCAAAATCATGCCGCCGGGGTATCCGAAAACCGTGGTGACGCCCTGCTCCTTGAGGCAGGCCGCTACTGCTTGTGCACCTTTCAAACGATCGCCTCCTAACAGCCCACCCCCAGTGAGGAAGACTTAAATCCGCTCGCAGATTACCCGTGTAATCTCTTCGGTATTTGCCTTCGAAAATCCTTCTTTCCAGAGATCCGGCGTGCGATAACCATCCGCCAAGGCCTTATCCACCGCCGCCTCAATGGCCTTGGCAGCGGCCTCCTCATGAAGGGAATATCGTAGCAGCATTGCCGCCGATAGAATCGTTCCCATGGGGTTGGCAATGCCCTTGCCAGCAATGTCCGGCGCACTGCCGTGAATCGGCTCGTAAAGGCTCGTACAGGTACCGATGGATGCGGATGGCATCATGCCAATGGACCCCCCCACCACCGCCGCTTCATCAGAGAGGATATCCCCAAACAGATTGCCCGTTACGATTACATCAAACTGAGTGGGACGAATTGCCAGCTGCATGGCACAGTTATCGACGTAGAGGTTGTTAAGCTCCACATCCTTATGATTTTCTGCCACTTTGCCCACCGTACGGCGCCAGAGACGGGACGTGGCCAGCACATTTGCCTTATCCACCGACGTAACTTTTCCGCGGCGCAGTTTCGCCGTCTCGAAAGCGAGCTTCGCGATGCGCTCCACCTCGGGAACGGAATAATTCTCCAAATCCCAAGCGCGTTCCGCACCATTGTGCTGCTCCGATTCGCATTTTTCGCCGAAATAGATCCCCCCCACCAGCTCACGCACGATAACCAGATCCACGCCTTTTACCAGCTCTGGTTTAAGGGGGGAATAATCCACCAGAGCATCGGCCACTTTGACCGGGCGCAGGTTGGCATAGAGATCCAAGTTCTTGCGCAGGCCAAGGATTGCCTTCTCCGGGCGAAGGGCCGGATCCACATTGTCCCATTTGTCGCCGCCCACAGCGCCAAACAGCACTGCATCCGACGCCTTACAGGCATCGATGGTTTCCTTTGGCAACGGCGTACCAAATTTATCGTAGGCCGTGCCGCCGGCATCGTGATAATCAAAGGAGAGCCCCAGACCAAACTTCTCATCGGCTTTCTTTAAAACTGCTACAGCCGAATCGGTGATTTCTTTGCCAATGCCGTCTCCCGGAATTACCGTAATCTTATAAGCCATAGTTATTTTTTCTCCTTTATGTAGTTGATGAGGCCGCCGGCCTTGGCAATGTCCTGGATAAAGCCCGGCAGCGGATTGGCGTGGAATACATCCCCGGTCGTGACGTTTTCAATTACCCCCGTGGCCGTATCCACCCGCAGCTGGTCATCAGCATTGATTTTTTCCACATCATCACCGATTTCCAACAGCGGCAAACCGATATTGATGCCGTTGCGGTAGAAAATGCGGGCAAAATTAGCCGCAATGACCACCGGCACCCCGGAGGCTTTGATGGCTACCGGCGCATGCTCACGGGAAGAACCACAGCCAAAGTTCTTGCCCCCCACCATGATGTCCCCCGCCTTTACATTCTGGGAGAAGCTTTCATCGATATCCACCATACAATGGCTGGCCAGCTCTTTGGGGTCAAAAGAATTCAAATAACGAGCCGGAATGATGACATCTGTATCAATATTGTCGCCGTAGCGCCATACTTTACCTTCTAATTTCATATCACTTTACCTCCTCTGGCGTTGCGATGCGTCCCAAGATGGCACTGGCTGCCGCCACATGTGGCCCTGCCAGATAAACCTCACTGTCAACATGTCCCATGCGGCCACGGAAGTTGCGATTCGTGGTTGAAACACATTTCTCGCCAGCCGCCATAATGCCCATGTAGCCACCGAGGCAGGGGCCGCAGGTCGGCGTCGATACAGAACAGCCAGCATCGATAAAGGCATCGATATAGCCCCGCTTCATGGATTCCTTGTAAATCGCCGGGCTGCCCGGGATGATGATGCAACGCACCCGGTCGGCCACTTTATGCCCCTTGAGGATTTCCGCTGCAATCTGCATATCTTCGAGCCGGCCATTGGTACAGGAACCAATAATTACCTGGTCGATGGCAATGGGGGATCCGATATCCTCCACCCGCTTCGTATTGCCCGGAAGATGAGGAAAGGCCACCACTGGTTTCAATTCGCTGAGGTTAATCTCTACCGTCTGGCAGTACTGCGCATCCGGGTCAGCCGCGACTGGTTCATAGGGCTTCTGGACCCGGCCTTCCACATACTCCTTGCAGACGTCATCAAAGGGGAAAATGCCGTTTTTGCCGCCGGCTTCAATGGCCATATTAGCGATGGTCAAACGGTCCGTCATCGTAAGTTCGGCAACCCCCGGGCCGGTAAATTCCAGGGATTTATAACGAGCACCATCTACACCAATCATGCCGATAAGGGTGAGGATGACGTCTTTGCCGTTAATATTTTTCGGCTTTTGGCCAGTTAAATTGACTTTAATCGCCTCAGGAACCTTAAACCAAGCCTCACCGGTCGCCATGGCTGCGCCCAAATCCGTAGAACCAACGCCAGTAGCAAAGCCATTGACTGCGCCATAGGTACAAGTATGCGAATCGGCGCCAATGGTCAGCATCCCCGGCCCGACGATGCCCTTTTCCGGCAGGATGACGTGCTCAATCCCCACGCGGCCCTGCTCAAAATAATTGACGATGTTCCATTTGTTGGCAAAGTCGCGAACCGCTTTCGCCAGTTCTGCCGATTTGATATCTTTAGCTGGCTGGAAATGGTCCGGAACCAGCGCGATTTTCTCGTTGTCAAAAACCGGCCGGCCGATTTCCTCAAATTTCTTGATGGACGGCGGCGCCGTTATATCATTGGCCAGTACCATATCCAGCTTGCAAGTAATCAGCTGACCGGCCTTAACCGAATCCAGCCTTGCATGACGGGCCAGGATTTTCTCACTCATATTCATGCCCATATTGTTGCCCTCCTAGTCATATATCCTAAAGAAAGCCTTCCCCTTCGGGGGAAGGCTTAGAAATGTTCGGTTACATCAATTAGTCTTTCGACAAATCTGCACCATCGCGAAGCCATGGCATCATCTGGCGAAGCTCAGCACCGACTTTTTCAATAGGATGCTCCGCATGGAGACGACGCTGCGCCATGAAGTTTGCACGGCCAGCTGCACGGTTCTCAAGGAGCCAGTTGCGGGCAAAGGTACCATCCTGGATTTCCTTGAGGACTTTCTTCATCTCTTTCTTGGTCTCTTCCGTGATGATGCGCGGTCCTACCATGTAGTCGCCATATTCAGCTGTATCGGAGATGGATTTGCGCATTTTCGTGAAACCGCCCTCATAGCAAAGATCAACGATAAGTTTCATCTCATGGAAGCACTCGAAGTATGCCATCTCCGGCGGATAGCCTGCCTCGACGAGGACTTCATAGCCCGTCTGCATCAGCTGGCAAACACCACCGCAGAGAACGGCCTGCTCACCGAAGAGGTCTTCTTCCGTCTCGTCACGGAAAGTAGTCTGCAGGACACCGGAACGGGTGGCACCAAGGCCTTTGGCATAAGCCAGGGCGATATCAAAGCACTTGCCCGAAGCATCCTGATGAACAGCGAATACTGCCGGAACACCAGAGCCTTCCGTATACGTACGGCGAACGAGATGGCCTGGGCCTTTCGGAGCAACCATGAATACATCCACATTAGCCGGCGGAACAATCTGCTGATAATGAATGTTGAAACCATGAGCAAAGGCAAGAGCACTACCGTCTTTGAGGTTCGGAGCAATTTCGTTCTTATAGACGTCGGACTGTTTCTCATCCGGAATCAGGACCATCGTGATGTCAGCTTCTTTGACTGCATCCGCAACGTTTTTAACCGTCAGGCCATGTTCTTCGGCAACTTTCTTGGATTTGGAGCCCTCATAGAGGCCGACTACTACGTCAACACCGCTCTCTTTGAGGTTAAGGGCATGTGCATGTCCTTGGCTGCCATAGCCAATGACTGCAACTTTTTTGCCGTTCAGAACTTCCCAGTTGACATCCTGATCATAATAAGTTTTTGCCATAATACTCTCTCTCCTCACAATGTTCATAAATGGTATGCTCACCGCGTTCCAATGCAATAAGACCGGTACGAATAACTTCGGCAATACCATAAGGCTGGACGAGCTTCAAAAAAGCCGAAACCTTATCATCACTTCCCGTTATCTCAAAGACCAGCGTCGACGAGTCCACATCGACCACATGAGCCCGAAAGAGCTCCGCCATCTTCAAGACATCGAGCCTGCTCGTATCATCCGCTTTGACCTTGATTAACGTCATCCCGCGGCACACAGCGTTTTTCTCATCCAGACGCTGAACAGCCTGCACCACCGGCATCTTCTCGAGCTGTTTTATCATCTGCTCCACAAGATTTTCGTCCCCCTGCACCACAACGGTGATGCGGGAAAATTCCGGGCGTTCGGTCACTCCCACCGACAAACTGTCAATGTTGAATTCCCGTCTGGAAAACATACTTACAACCCGAACCAGTACGCCGGTCTGATTTTCGACAAATACAGACAAAACGTGTTTCATAGCGATTGCTCCTCCCCATATTGCCTAAAGACCAAAGTCGTTGCTGTTTCTTTAAAATGTAATGTTGTAAAGCATGTATACATTATTACGCCGATAGACGGTTTTGTCAATAGAGTTTTGTAACATTTTTGTATTTTATCGATGTTTTTTAATATTATATTCCTCTATACAAGCACAAATCTTGGGGTATCCATTTAAAAATCAGCATATCTGTCCACCTAAAAAGGAAGCCAGGTTATATTCCTTGCTTTTTTCTGAATCCTCAAATGGTTTGTTATCTTTTTATGTTTTTCTTCCTGCTAGTTTTTCCGATTCGTTTGTGATACGATAGGGCGAACGTATAATTTCACCACAAGGAAAGGAAACATCTGTCGTGAAACCACCACTAATCCTTGACCATACCGATATCATCGGCGAAATCCTCTCGCCATTGCTCACCTGGTATAAGAGCCAAGAAAAAACACGCCAGCTCCCCTGGCGGGAAGAGCCCACACCTTACCACACCTGGATTTCCGAAATCATGCTGCAGCAAACCCGAGCTATCGCGGTCATTCCCTATTACCACCGTTTTCTGGAGGAATTTCCGACGATTAACGCGTTAGCCAATGCGGATGATGAAGTCCTGATGAAACTCTGGCAGGGACTCGGTTACTATTCGCGGGCACGAAATCTAAAAAAAGCTGCCCAAGTCATCGTGCAGGAACACCAGGGACAGCTTCCCCAAGACCAAAAGCAACTGCTAGCCCTCCCAGGCATTGGACGCTACACCGCTAATGCCATTGCATCCATCGCCTTTGGGATGCCACTTCCTGCCGTTGACGGCAACGTACTCCGCGTCATCGCGCGTGTCATCACTTGTCGTGAAGATATCCTGGCCGCACGTACGCGGACAGCCTTCGAACAACTGCTGGCTCCCCATTATCCAACCGGACGTGCGGCCGGTGCACTGAATCAGGCCTTCATGGACCTCGGCGCTACCATCTGCCTCCCCCATGGAGCTCCTCATTGTGCCCGCTGTCCCCTAGCCCAGCTCTGCCTAGCAAAGGAAACCGGCACGCAGCAGGATTTCCCGCAAAAAGCTGCAACTAAGGCCAAAAAACGCGAAGCTCATACCATATTACTGCTAAAACTTGGCAACCGCATCGCCCTGCACAAGCGCCCTAACCAAGGACTCCTCGCAGGACTATGGGAATTTCCGAATTTGACGGGTCAAGTTGACCAGTCAAAAGTCAACGAATATCTAAACCAACATCATCTGACCGCAACGCGAATGGAAGAACTTCCTCCCGCTAAGCATGTCTTTTCTCATGTCACCTGGCAGCTTACCGGCTGGAAAATCCAACTGGCCGCTTCCGCACTTCTTGTAACGGAAACAAAGGACGCCTTTACCTGGGCAACACCAGAAGAAATTGCCAGCCAATTCAGTATCCCCACAGCCTTTGCCCACTACATTTCCTATATAAAATAACGGATTTTGCAGGAGAATTCTTTTACGTGGCGAAAGATAAACGATAAAAGAATTACTCTAAGGATATTTCAACGTAGGTGTAAACGATGCATTTTACGAGCAAGTACAGAGAGGTGTTTAGAAATGATGAAAATTTTTTCTTCGGGTATGAAGAAGGCGGAAGCTGCCAGCCCGGCAGCTTCCCGTGTAACGCCCACAGCACCTGTTGTCTCCACGCAGCAGGACATCAAGGTTGCCTACTTGGGCATGAATGAACTCACTGCGGTTCGTCTCAAGGATCTAGCCGATGTTGCCGAAGGCTGTGCCCTTATCATGGGATTTGTTTCCCCTGACCTCAATCTTTCCGATGTGGCTCAGGCGATCAAACGCGAAGTTCCCACCACGACCAAGGTCATCTTGATGACAACGTCCGGCGAACTTTGCCGCCCCCAGGGGAGCTCCTCCCTGTACTGCACAGCTCCTGACGGCCGTGCCAAAGTCCTATTACAGTCTTTCTCGAACCGCATGATTGAAACGGCTCATATCATGAGCATCCCCCTGCCCAGCGAAGACCTTCGCCGGGGGGAAGTCACTCTGACTGTCAACGAACGCGTTGCTGCCCTCCGCCGCGAAATCGAAAAATTGCCAGTTCCTTTCCGCCTAAGTGTGGCACATACCTTTGCCATGATTTATATCGATGGCGCTTCAGCCTGTGAAACTTTCGTCCTGCAAGCGCTGTTCGAGTCGGGCAAATATCCGATTCCGTTCATTGGCGGCAGTTCAGCCGGTGATATGACCTTTACTCATACTTACATCTACGATAACAAACAATGTCTGGAAAATCATGCCGTCATCACGCTCGTCCGCCTCAAGAAGCCTTACCGTTACGGTATCTTCAAATCCCAGGCGGTCGAGCGCACTGGCGATGTATTCACCGTTGGCAGTGCCAATACCGCCCTTCGCTACGTGGAAACCATCGAAGGACCAACCGGCGAACCGATTTCCTTTATCGAGGCACTCAAAGACCACTTTAAGGTCAGCAGCACCGCTGACCTCCAGACAAAACTGCAGGGATATACCTTCGCCACCGATATTAATGGCGATGATTTTGTCCGTACGATTTCCGGTATCGATGATGTCAACGATCGCATCAGTTTCTTCTGTGACGTAGTTACCGGCGAGAAACTTTACCTGCTCAAACGTCAGTCCCTCGAAACAACACTTAGCCGCGATATTCGCAGTTACACCAATGGCAAGCCGAAAGCACTCGGCGCAATCCTCAACGACTGTATCCTGCGTCGTCTCGGCTATCCAGAAGAAATCAAGCATATGGATTTCTTTAGCGACGTACCTGTCGCTGGTTTCTCAAGCTTTGGTGAAATCATGGGACTTCATGTCAACGAAACCCTGACAGCCATCTGCTTCTATCACGTCCCCGAAGGACAGCCTTTCTCCGATAGCTACGTCGACAATTTTGCCCGCAGCTATGCCAACTGCAATTCCTTCTTCTTTAAACGCGTCATCGACCGACAGAAACATACCGAGGTACTCAAAGACAACCTCATCAATATGTTCAAGGATTACCAGTCAAAGATGCCGGGCATCGTTCAAACTATCATGCGCATGTCGGGGGATGTTGACCTCATTCAAGAAGCCATCCAACAGCTTTCCAAAGGCATTGACGAGCAGAATGGCCTCTTCAATCAGCTTACCGACCGCAACCGCGAAATTACACCAAAACTCGACATGCTCTCCCAAAGCACGCAGAAAATCGACGATGTCATGAAGATGATCAACGAGATTGCCGCCCAAACCAACCTGCTCGCCCTCAACGCCGCCATCGAGGCTGCACGCGCTGGCGAAGCCGGCCGCGGATTCTCCGTCGTCGCCCAAGAGGTTCGCAAGCTCTCCGAAAACACCCAGACGAGCCTGCACACCTCTGATGAGGCCATCAAAGTCCTGTTGCACGATGTCGCAGAAATTGACAACATCCTTTCCGCCAACAAAGACTTCGAAGATAAGATCAATGAATTTGACAAACACTTCGCAGCGGAAATGAAAAATCTCCACAAGAGCCTCAACGAAGGCGTCGCTCATATCCAAAAATCCACGCAGTCGATTCAAGCCCTTGAGGCCATCAACAAACGTACAGCGGCAGAAATGGAAAAACTCACGACGATTATCCACAACATCGAAATGGGAATCTAACCCCCTTATAGCATAAAGAAGGCCCGATGGTGCTAATGCGCCATCGGGCCTTCTTATCTTTTCGATTAAATGCGTTCCACAGCCAATTCAGCCAGTTGCTGCTCCAAACGAGCTAGTTTCGGCTTCTGACGAAGCTGTTCGGGATCATAGGTAATGAGCAACGACCCTGTTAGTGGCGTTATCTCCGCCGTTTTGACACCGGTAAAGGATTGTAGATAATCCTCCAAGGGCTTTTGCCACTGGGGATTGGCTGCTAACATACCGCTGCGCAGACGAATCCGTCCAGGGACATAAAACGGCACTTGGAAGCTGGCCGCTATGCGCAGCAGCGGGTCCACTTCCTTCGCCCCTGCTTTATTGCAGCCAGCCAAGCGGCAGGCATCAGCCTGCATCTTTTTATGATGCTGCCAACCATGCCAAAACGACAAAACTGCCCAGGCAATGCCAAAGCCGACATGTAACCGCTTACCAACCAAAAGCGTAGCCAAGGTTCCTACGGAAGCTACAGTCATTGGAATTCCTAGCGGCAATTTCTTAACTCCATACAGCATAACCATCCCCCTATCCATCAAGCAGCTCGGCGATTCCGGGCAAAAAAGCCCGTCTTGTTCTGATTGAGTATCCGGCAGCTGTTGAGCACTACGGCCAACGTCGCCGTATTATGAATCACAGCCGCCCAAAGCGGACTAATTTTCCCTAAAGCTCCCAATAACATCGCCGACGAATTGACCAAAATAGTCGCCATAAAGTTTTGATGAACCAAATCCATCGTACGACGGCCCAGCTGCAGCGTCTCAATCAAACGCTCCGGATCTTCCGAATGGATTGTCACAGCCGACGACTCTGCCGCAATATCCGTTTGGCGGCCGCCCAGCGAGACGCCCACATCAGCAAAAGCCAACGCGGGGGCATCGTTGATGCCATCGCCTACCATCATTACCGTACCACGCTGTTTGAGCTTGTTTACGTAATGGCTCTTATCCTCTGGCAGAATTTCCGCATGGTAGGAGTCAATATCCATATTGCGGGCAACTTCAGCCGCTACCGCCTTGCTGTCACCTGTCAGCATGACGATTTCATCCACACCATGGCGACGCATCTGATTGAGGGTCTTCTTCATCTTCGCCCGGACTGGGTCCTCGATGCCGATGACACCCAAAAGCGCAGTATCTCGCGCCACATACAAGAGATTCTTGCACTCGATGCCATCCAACAGGGATTCCTCAATGGCAATGCCATTTTCCTGCAGGAATTTCCGACTGCCCACTCGAATCGTACCGCCCTTATACCCTTCAAAGTCTGGTACTTCTGCCAGCATGCCCCGCGCCACAATGGTCTTTGAGGACTTATGCTGCGGCGAGGTCCATTCCTGTTCCTGCACATATTTCTGAATGGCTACCGCCAAAGGATGCACCGAATGCTGTTCGGCAGACGAAGCCAAGAGGATCATTTCCTTCTCTTCTACGCCCTTGGCAGTTTTCGTAAAGGCAATCTGCGGAATGCCGACAGTAAGCGTACCGGTCTTATCAAGCACCACCGTATCCGTCTCGGCCAGTGCCTCGATATAGTTGCCCCCCTTAACGAGGATACCACGCTTCGCCGCAGCGCCGATAGCTGCCGACATAGCCGTAGCCGTCGAAAGTTTCAAGCCACAGGAGAAGTCGATAAACAAGAGGTTCAACACTCGTTGCCAATCACGGGTGGCACCATAGACGATACCTGCCCCAATGAAGGAAATCGGCACCAGGAAGTTGGCCATCTTATCGGCAAAGTTCTGCACCGGTGCCTTGCGGTTCTGCGCCTCTTCCACCAGATGAACGATATGTGCGAGCGACGTATCCTCGCCCACCTTTTCGACCTTGATGACAAGCTCACCAGCTTCCACCACGCTGCCGGCATAAACCGGCGACTCGGCATGTTTCATGGCAGGATTTGACTCACCGGTGATGGATGCCTGATTGACAGCAGCATCACCAGAAATCACCCGGCCATCCACCACGATTTTCTCTCCCGTATGCGCCGCAATCGTATCACCGACCTTGACCTGTTCCACGGGAACTTTTTTCTCGGCATCGCCCTCCACCAGCCATACATAGCGCTGGTCCAGGGACAGCAATCCGGAAATATGGGTACGCGCCTTTTCGGCGGCATAGCTGGTAAGCATTTCCGCACCATTGGAAAGCGCCAACAGCGTCAGACTCGATTCCGGCTTACCGGCCAGCACTGAGGCGATAACGGCCGTAGCCGTCAGCGTATCCGCATTGGGCTGACGATCTTTTACGACGCCCTGCACGCCATTCTGGATAAACTTACGAGCAATCCCGAGCACGAGCAAGCTGCGCAATACTTTAGCACCAGCAAACAGTCCCGGCGATGTGCGCTTCAAAATTTCCATTCCAGCAAAACCAGCCAGGGAAATCAATGCATCCCGGCGATATTCCTCCAGCCGCTGCGCCGGCGTAATAGCCGCTTCCTGCAATCGTTTTACCGTGGCAATCATCAATTGCTGAAGCTCGTGCAGCTGATAAGGCGGCATCTGCCGCTTGTACCAGATCTGCACTCTGCGCTCCGTCACCGACACCGCCACTACATAGCGGTTGCGACGTATCAAAGCCGCTAGTTTTGCCCGCTCTTCGCGATTTAACGCTGCCTGCAAATAAAAATAACAATTTCCGTATATCATACGGTCCGCCATCCTCTCATCAAAGTAACCGCCCACCAGAGCATCTGGGAACCAGACGGGTACTGACCTGTCAACAGCATCTTGCGTAAGCCCCGCAATAAGAACAGCATCGACGCCAGCGAACTCATATCAAACCAGCCACAGGTGTGGTCCTTAATCCACTGACTGAATGCGCGCGCCGTGTTGCGAATGCTGCGCGTAATGCTTCCTGCATGCGCTTCGCGGGTCATTTCTGAGCTATCGCTCTCCTGCTGGCAACATTTCGAAAAAAGATGATGCTCCAGCCATTTGGCCAATTTATCCATATAGACCTCATCCTGCGGAGCAAAAGTCAGCAGAATGCTGCCGCTAACGGCATTTACCTGCACGGATTTTACATAGCTGAGTTTTGCCAGCTTCTCTTCCAGCAATTTGCCCAGTTCTGCCGAAAAAGCAGCCCGATAACGACGACGTCCCGGCAAGGACGAAATCAGCTGCAACCCATCAATGGGGGCACATTTTACTGTTTTATGAGCTTTAAGACTCACCCTAGCCGGTCCTTTCCGATGCATTTTCGGACCACCACCGGCCACCATTTGGCGGATACTTTTGCCAATGGCCGCCCCCATCATAAATCCTGATACGTATGACATTCGTTATTTCCTCCTCGCGTGCGTCATGATGTATTCCTCCACTTTGCGCAATTCAGCGTTGCAGCGGAGCTTGTCTGGCGTATAAACAATGAGAATCGAACCCGATACCGTATTCGTCGTTACCGCATCTATCTCGGCAAAGGCCGTCAGCTGGCTCTTTACCTGTTGCGCTAAAGCTTCATCGCCAATCATTTTGTTTGAATATAACCGTACCCGTCCCGGCAAATACGATGCGATTTCCACGGAACGAATAAATAAATCCAGTTTATTCGTTGGGATTTGCATTTTTCCCAGCAAACTCAAAACAATTTCCTCCCTAATCATGCAAAAAGACTGCCGCAAAAAACAGAGCGGCAGTCTCCTTTCTCGTCCGAAAACGAATTATTATTTGCTAGCTTTTTTTGCTTCCTGAGCTGCAATCAGATCCTCGAGCTCTTCCTTCTGACGCTGAAGTTCAGCGACCGGAAGTTCTGCAGCCGGTGCAGCCTGCTGCATAGCAGCCATCTGCGCCTCGCGCTCCTGCATAAAACGATAACCGAAGATACCTGCAACAGCACCTACAGCCAAACCAAGCCAAAAATCAGTTTTCTGGAACATAAAATCCATCCTCCTCAAAATCAACAATCATAAACAGGCATCACCTGCTTATTTTCGTGTATATGGGCATCCTGTTCTCCATTCTGCCGTTGGAGAATGAAATTAACAATCTAGAAAAATTATCAATTTCATTCTCTATAGTAGCAAAACAACATTTCTTTGTCAACGCTGATACCCTTTAATCTTTATTATAGAACCTGAATATAAAAATTGTCAATCTATTCAACATTTTTTAAGACATTTGTTTAGCTCAAACATCCCATAAGGAAAAACAACACCAATCCAATTCCCGCCCCGACGATTGAACCATTCATGCGAATCCACAATAGGTCCGGTTCCACCTTATCATAGACCAGATGATTGAGCTGTTCGTCCGTCAGCCGGGACAAGACATTTGCCACTATGACACCCACAAGGGTCTGGGCATGGAGGGCCGTGCGCGCAATGAGGTCATAGAGAAAATGGCCCACCGAGCGGCGGAGCAATTCGTCTGACTCCACCAGCTGCAACATGCGCCGATACTCGCCACGCAGGATTTCCTCCAGCCGCGTCCGCAATGCCGGCATATGCTCGGTGAGGGGGTCGACATGACGTGCCTTATCCGCCGCAAAGTGGCGGTGCAGATGGTCAAGGGTCCGGAAGACAGCCTCCTCCAAAGGCAGGTCTTTGACCAGCCGGTCTTTGAGCTCATGAACCAACTGATGAAAGGATGGCTCCTGATTGAGTTCGGCGGCTTTTTCATAAAACAGCGCCAACATCTCCCGCTGCAGTTCCGAATCCTTCGCAGCTAGGTCATCCAACATCACCAAAAGCTGCTGCTGCACCAACTTCGCCGCTTCCTCGTAATTGACAAGGTCCACGGCCTTGGCCAGCCCCATCAGAAAAGCCCCCAGAGAATTATCCTGCACCTTCTCCTCACCGTAGTGCTCAAACATTTCCGCCAGGGCAGTGCAAGTCGCTTCCGTTGCCGCCCGCCCCCGAAGATAGACCGCCACGCGGCTCAAAAATTCTTTATCCTTGCCGGTCTGCCGCAGCCAACCGCCCCAAAGGGCAAAAAAGGATTCCGGTTCCAGTGCCTCCAGCGTGCCGCGGAACCTTTCCGCAACAGCTTTCGCCTGGGACCGAGCGTCCTGCTGCAGCAGAAAATCCCGGGCATAATGAACCAGCTGCAGCACCAGGCGATTTTCTGTCTCCGGCTCTGCCAGCCACCCCAGCAGCATGGGAAGCAGATGAAGCCGCTCCAAATGGCGGAACACCTTGCGCCTGGAAAAGAATTCCTTCTGCACCATCGTCACTGATGCCTCAATAAAGGACTGCCGGCGGCGCGGCAAAATAGCCGTATGATAGGGAAAGCCCAGGGGCTTGCGGAAAATTGCCGTCACGGCAAACCAGTCAGCAATACCGCCCACCAGCGCGGCTTCCGCACAGAACAGAAAACCATCCGCCAGCATCCGCTCCGGGTAATTCAAGTGCAAGGCTAACGCCAGAAAAAACACCAGCAAGGCTAACAACAAAGTCTTGTCAGCCTTATTAAAATCTGCCCATCTCATAGTCCCCACATCCTTTCCAGCAGCATGACGACCAAATAAAGTCCCATGCCCACCAAAGAACCCACCAGGGAACCATTAATGCGAATCATTTGCAAATCATCCTGCACTTTCGCTTCCACAAAGGCCACGAGTTCATCATCAGAAAACTCATCGAGGCGCTCGCGGATAATCCCAGGAATCAAATCATGATGTTTGATCAGCTCGTCTTCAACAAACTGCTTGACAAAGCGGTCAAAACGCCGCTGCCAAGGCTCCGAGCGGGAAAAATCGTCCATACGGGCATCGAGAAACGCGTGGACCTGAGGCAGCCAGAAGGGCTCCTCCCCCTTGAGATTTGCCTCCAACCATCGCGCCAGCCCCCCTTCGATATCGAGGCTCTCCAGCAGCTGTTCCTTACGATCCTGCAGGATAGCACGCAGCCGCACATCCTGACTCAGCGCCCGCAGCATGTTCTCAAGGCCCGCCTTTACGCTGGCATAGCTTTCCGTCGGCTCAGCCAGCATCGTTTTTAACTGCTGCTGCATACGGGATAGCAGCAGCGTAAGAATTCGTTCATCGGTAATCCCCAGCGAAGAAAGCACAAAAGCCCGTCCCGCTGAATCCTTCTCATACTGTTGGCGCAGGCTCGTGATACGCGAAAGCAATACCTGTTGCAAGGGCTCTGATTCCAGCAAGCGCTGGCTGATGGCCAGCAGGCTTGCCAGTATTCGCTCGGAATGCTCTTCTTCCGCCAGCATCTCCAGAAGGTCAGACACGATATCCTCTAAAGCAAAGGTCTGAAGCCCCTCCCGAATCGCCGGGGAAAGTTCCGCTGCCACCGTCGCCGTATCCAAATCCTCCACCGCCCGGAGCATGACCGTCTCCACCACTTCGTGTACCAGCTTGCGACCACCGCGATGCTCAAGATATTCCACCAGCAACCGCGCCGTATCCTGTTCCTCGATGACACGCATGATATTCTGAGTACTCAAGAGGTCATCGCTGGCAAAGGTCACAATGGCCTCCATGATGCGCTGCCGATTGCGGCGCAGGATATCCGTGCGATAGGATATGCCCAGCGGTTTATGAAAGATTGCCGTCACGGCAAACCAATCGGCCAGGCCGCCAATAGTTGCGGCTAAAAAACCGTGATGCAAAAGACCTGGCAAAAAGCCAGTGCCGCCGGCTGCCATCGTTCCGATGAAACCGGCGGCACTAATGCCTAAAGCCAAATTGGCTTTATTTTTTGTCTGCAAAATTCACACCTCAGATTCTTCCCGTAAGTTCCTGCAGATAGGCTTTAAAGGGCGCCCCTAAATCCTCCCGGCGCAGGGCAAATTCCACCGTTGCCTTGAGGAATCCGAGCTTATCGCCAACATCGTAGCGCTTACCTTCAAAATCATAGGCATAGACGGCATCCTCACGAGCCAAAACTTTGAGCGCATCCGTCAGCTGCACTTCGCCGCCTTTACCCGGCTCGGTCTTTTCAAGAATGTCAAAAATCTGGGGCTTAATGATATAGCGGCCCAACACAGCCATACGGCTGGGAGCCTCTTCCCGGGCCGGTTTTTCCACCATGTCCGTTACCTTCATCAGGCGTTCATTATCCGTCTTAGTGCCGGCCACGATACCATAAGCGGAGACTTTCTCCTCGGGTACATTTTGGCAGCCTAACACCGAACCGCCCGTCGCCTCATAAATATCCATAAGCTGCCGCAGCGCTGTTTTTTCCGGATTATAAACCACATCATCCCCCAGCAGTACCGCAAAGGGTTCATTCCCCATAAAAGACTTGGCACAGAGAATTGCATCTCCTAGCCCGCGCATGTAGCGCTGGCGGATGTAGTGGATATTGATATCGGCAGTCTCCTGGACTTTTTCCAGCAGATCCATTTTCCCTTTTTTCAGCAGCTCTGCCTCCAATGCCGGTGCACCATCGAAATGGTCTTCTATTGCGCGCTTGCCATGACCGCTGATAATCAAAATATCTTCAATGCCACTGGCCATCGCTTCTTCTACAATATACTGAATCGTCGGCTTATCTACAATTGGCAGCATTTCCTTCGGCGTCGCCTTAGTAGCCGGCAAAAAACGCGTACCATAACCTGCCGCCGGAATAACCGCCTTCTTTATCTTCTGCATAGTATAAATCCCCTTGTTTGTAAAATGTCTTAAGTATATATATTATACATAAATAGAAAAATTCCTGCTACCCGCAACCAACAAGCACAAAAAACCAACGAACACCTGGATACGCATTCGTTGGTTTATCGTTTTATCCGATATAGGTAACTTCGTTGCCCTTAATGGGAATCTCCCGGCGATTTGGCAGACCGTCTTCGCTGTCTGCATACCCGATGGAAAGAGAACCAAATACCGCTTCGTCTTCATGAAGCCCGAGTTCATAGAGATATTCCATGATGACCGGATTATCCTTAAGCCAGCGCAGCTGGTTAATCCAGCAGGAACCAAGATCAAGGGCATTGGCCGCCAGCATCATATTCTCGATTGCACAAGCCGTATCCGCATAACGGTTGCCATAATTGCGCTTATTCGCAACGATAATCAAGCAGGGTGCATTGTATTTGAACACATAATTCCCCTTCTTGGAGAGACGGATTGCGCCACCTATGTCTTCGCTGTTTTCATCGGTAATCTCCATCTTGGCAAATTCTTCCTGCACCAGTCGCACCAGGGTGTCGAGCACCGCTTTGTCACGAACTACCAGGAAATGATTCTGCTGTTTGTTCTTGCCACTTGGTGCCTGTCGCCCGGCTTCGATTACCTGCCGCAGCTTTTCTTCTTCAATCAGCTCCGGTTTGAACTTCCGCGTACTGTGGCGCGATGCGATACATGGCAGCGCCCCCTTCATGAGGTTTTCCTCCGACCAGATCAGAAGGTCGATGGCATCACTGACTTTCTTATGTGATTTCTGGTGACCTTCCATCAGCAGTACATCATCGACGTCTTCGAGTTTGCTGATTACATAATCAAACCATTCCATATCCGGCTGTTTATCCATTCTATGCCCTCCATTTCATTCGGTTCTATTGTATATAATTCGTTATCAAAAGAAAAAAACCTGCCTCCAAACGGAAGCAGGCTATTATTTTTAAAGAATTTTTTCTTATTTTGCCATAAGTTTTGCCACTTTATTCGCAAATTCTACTGGATTTTCTGGCAGGATCCCCTCGATAAGCAATGCCTGCGTGTACAGAAGATCGCAGTAATCTTTGAACTCTGCACTATCTTTGCCAGCCTCATGCAGGGACTGCAGGCGCGTGAACAAATCATGATGCGGGTTAATCTCCAAAATACGGCGTGCCTTGAACAACGGGTTGTTCATATCGGCAAAGGTCTGCTCCATTGACAGCGACGGGCCAGCTTCATCCGCTACGAGGCAGACGGCACTGGACTTCAAGCGAGCCGAAACCTTGACATCAGCGACTTTTTCGCCCAAGGCTTCCTTGATGTCCTTCATGAGGTCATCATTTTTCTTCTGGATGTCTTCGGTCTCCTTCTTGACTTCCTGGCTCTCAGCATCATCAAGGTCCAGATCCCCACGGCTGATGGAATGGAACTGCTTCCCTTCATATTCCCGCAGTGCTTCAATGCAGAGCTCATCAACCGGATCTAAGAGATAGAGCACCTCGATGCCCTTATCGCGCAACGTTTCCATCTGCGGCAACTGCTCAATCGTTGCCTTATCTTTTGCCGTTGCGTAATAGATTTTCTTCTGGCTCTCCGGCATGCGTTCCACATATTCCTTGAGCGATACCAGTTTGCCCTCTTTCGAGCTCATGAAGAGCAACAGGTCTTTAAGATTGTTAATGGTATCCATGCCCGAGTAAACGCTGCCATAAACACCAATCTTCAGCGATTTACCGAACTCATTCCAGAATTTCTCATAATCCTCGCGCTTGTTTTTCATCTTGCGGCCCAACGCCTTGAGGATATTCTTTTCCAGTGCCTTGCCAATAGTCTTGAGCTCACGGCTCTGCTGCAGCAATTCACGGCTGATGTTGAGCGAAAGATCCGGCGAATCCACCAGGCCCTTCATGAAGCGCAGGTAATCCGGCAGCAAGTCCTTGCACTTGTCCATAATGAATACGTGACGAGAATAGAGCTGCAATCCCGGTTCATAATCCGTATGATAGAGGTTGAACGGTGCATGGGCAGGGATTGCCAGCAGCGCCGTGTACTCCACAGAACCTTCAGCATGGGTATGGAATACCTCCATCGGTTTTTCCCATTCATGGAACTGATTCTTGAAGAACTCGTCATATTCCTCATCTTTAATTTCGGATTTATTCTTGGTCCAAAGCGGCTGCATGGAGTTCAAGGTACGGAGCTCCACACGTTTTACCTTCTCTGCTCCCTCGATTTCCTTGCCCTCATCATCTTTCGGCGTTTCCTCAAAGGTGAAGTTCATCTTAATCGGATAGCGGACATAATCGGAATACTTTTTGACCAGGCTTTCCAGTTTATAGGTATCCGTGTAGTTTTCTTCCGAGGCATCCCCGAAGAATTCCTTGCCCAGCGTAATCGTAATCGTCGTACCGCGTTTCTCTTTCTCGCATTCTTC
>NZ_JAILKR010000013.1 GCF_024693525.1 Selenomonas sp.
CTTTTTCGCAGATATTACATTTTCCCGTGATGTGGGGAGCGGTTTGGTATGGTGCTAAATTTGGCTTTGATACGGTGGTATTGGGGATGTGTGCAAGTTCGTTGTGGCTGGATATGGTAAAGGCGTTTATGTTGCGGCAAATGTTGGGGATATCAGTACGGAAGATGGCTGGTAATATCCTCAATGCAGCGCTGCCAGCTGCTATGGCAGGGGTGGTGGCATGGGCGTTACGCCAAATGCTGACTTCTTACGAGGCAGTAGCGGTGATAATATCTGTGACAATTTTTAGTATATGTTATTTCTTGTTACTCTCGATAAGAAGAACCAATCGGCAAATGATACTGAGAGGAATAAGGTATTTGCAAGAACAGTTTTGTCAAATATGTGAGAAATACAAAACGTAATTTGCTTACGTGTGGAGAGGGGGAGGGAGAAATACCTTGCTAAATTGACACATTTCTAGGACGGATTGTCAATTATCAAGAGGGAGGAGTATTTTTGCTTTTTAATTCGTATGCGTTTATTTTTGTTTACTTGCCTGTAACCTTTGCTGCTTTTTTCTTGACAGCAAAATATATATGTAATCGTGCGTCTACATTAGTATTGGTTTTAGCATCTTTTATTTTCTACGGTTATTGGGATGTTCATTATGTTCCATTGCTTGGTTACTTTAAGTATACTGATTTTTCCTAACTATTGTAAGTAATATAAGTGGTAGTGATTTTGATGTGCGATAAGGTATATTCAATGACAACAGATAAATGAAAATAGTCTTATGAATGTTTTATAATCCATGAGGCTAAGTAAATTTTAAAATATATTTTGTGCTTTAGGGATGGATTAGGAGGCGTAGATATGAATGTTCTAGTTACTGGAGGTGCTGGGTTTATTGGTTCGCATCTTATTGAAAAATTAGAAGAAAAAAAGCACAGGGTAACCGTAGTAGATGATGGTTCTACTGGCAATATTATACGTATGAAAATCTGTGATGTTAATCTCATCAAGAAAAATGTTTGTGATCAGAAAATAGTAAAACAAATAGTCGATGAAAAGCCCAATGTTATTGTTCATTTAGCAGCTCAAACAATGGTAGATTCATCCATAAAAGATCCGGTTTTTGATGCATCTGAAAATATTATGGGGACACTTAATGTATTGGAGGCGGCACGGCAGTGTGGGGCGCGAGTGATTTTTGCTTCGACGGCAGCTGCCTATGGCGATGTGGTTGAAGATGATTTGCCGGTGGTAGAGTCACAGGTGCTTTCTCCGCAATCGTTTTATGGATTGACGAAAGTTGGTGTTGAGAAATATCTGGAGCTCTATCATCGGCACTATGGTCTTGATTATGTGATTTGCCGGTTTGCTAATGTTTATGGCGAACGTCAAGGGGATACCGGCGAAGGTGGTGTAATCAGCATCTTCGCGAAGCGAATTGCTGCGGGTAAGGACATTACTATCTATGGAGACGGTACGCAGACGCGTGATTTCGTGTATGCAGGCGATATTGCCCGAGGTATCTGCAAGGCAATGACGACGGAAAACGTGAATACCGTGTATAACCTTAGTACGCAGACGGAGACAAGTTTGCTTGATTTGGTGCAAATCATGGGGAAGGTTTCAGGATGTAATATTGTGCCGAAATTTGGTCCGGTGCGTGAAGGAGATATTTATCGTTCGATGCTTTCGAATCAGAAAGCAAAAGAAGCTCTTGGCTGGGAGCCACAAGTTTCGTTAGCAGAGGGGTTACGGCGGACGATGGCTTATTTCCAAAAGAATTGACATGTTAGCTTGAGTGGATTCACATAGTGAGGTGATTGGATGTTTGTGGTAAAGAAAAATTCTGAGATGATCAATAAGACGTTTCGTTTGCCGGTGGAGCTGGTGGAACAGTTGACGCAGGTGGCGAAGGCGCAGGATGTGTCGGTCAACAATCTGGTACAGCAGTGCTGTGAGTATGCGCTAGGCGATATGGAAAGCGGGACGCATTCGGATACGAAGCAGGGGAAATGAAGGTAGGACCGAGTTTCGTTTGCAGTTGGTGGATTTTGAACGGCAGGAATATTTAAAGACAGATAGCAAAAAGCCCTCGTTCTCGAAAAATGAGAACGAGGGCTTCTGTTTACCTAGTATCGAATCGTTATGATTGACGAATCTGTTTTGCCAGTTCGGCAATTCGCTCAGGGCTAAGACGTGAGTATTTTATAATTTTATCGATGGGTTCCTGGTCACGTAGCATGCTTATCGCAAGCGAAGTTTGTTCTTCTAGCCGTCCTTCGGCACGACCTTCGTCCTGTAGTTTTTGCATTAATTCACACATGGCTTTAGCCCCTGATTTACATGCTTGAAAAAGTCGGCTCTTTTTGGGATAGTTCTTTATTTCCCATACATGCGATTGAGCGGATTTTCTTTGAAGATGTTGCCTTGTTCGATGTAACGATGGACCATTTTTTCAGATTTATGACGGGTCTGGCGCATGATGGAGAGGGCGTCGACGTCGTGTTGGGCAGCACTGGTGGCAAAGCCGCGGCGCAGGCTGTGGCCAGCGAATTGCTTCTCGTCGAGGCCGGCCATTTTGGCGTATTTTTTGACGATGAGCGCGACGGATTTATCGGAGAGCTGCGCATTCCTCAGGCTGTGGGCTTTGGTGAATGGCCGAAAAATAGGGCCCGTATGCAGTTGTGCGGCGTCGAGCCAGGCTTTTAATGCCCGCACGGCACAGATTTCTTTATCCGGGGCATAGGGAATGGCGATGGTTGAGCCACGGCCAAACTGGTCACCTTTGGATTGTGGCACAAAAATCATAAGGCCCTGCGGGGTGAAGGTCAGTTCCTCAAACTGAATGCGCACGAGTTCCGAGCGGCGAAAGGCACCGGCAAAGCCGAGAAAAATCAAGGCTCTGTCCCGCAGGGAGACGAGATCGTTATCTTCGAAGCAATCCGCCAAGAGATAAAGCGTTTCCATAAGTATTGGGGATTTGCCTCGTTGGAAGGTACCTTTTTCACGGCGGATGGCGGCCATAGCCGCCCGGACGATGCCGTCTTTCGCCGGGTTGTTTTTGCCACTGTAGCCGGCGGCAATGTGGTTTTCGGAAATGGCAGTGATGCGGCGTGACACGGTATTGGCTTTGGCATCATCGGCCAGGTCATTGATGTAGTTGACGATGGTTTCCGGTGCGGTAGGTAGGTCGCGTTCGCCATGATGCCGGCACCAGTCGGAAAAGTCGCTCCAATCGGAGGAGTAGGCCTTTAGCGTATTATCAGCTTTTGATTTTTCCAGGCGCCGTTTGGCTTTGGCAGAAAGGCGCCGATTGTTTTCAATCCGCTGGTTTTTTACCAGCATGAAGTTATCTTTTGGTTTCATCCCGATCATCTATCTTTCTTTTATGGTTAGTTCTTCTCTGTCATTATATACGAAAATTTGTTTTGCGTCATCTGGAATCCTTTTGGTAATTTTAATCTAATCGTATATAATAGAAGATAGTGTTCTTGGAATAGAAAGTGAGGTATGCCTTGTCTATGTGCAGCCATTGGAAATATATCAAATATTGGGGAATGGTGGCGTTGGTGGTGATAGTCTGTGCCTGCCTGGGATTTTATATTAAGGCGCGGCAGGATTACTTTGCCTTGGCTCCGGCACCAGCAGGCCTTACGGAGACGACGGCTACGGAGCCGCTTTCCTATTCGCCGATTCTCGCATGGGATAAAGATAGTGAGTCGGTATATTACGAGATTGAGTTTTTTGCCGAAAAGCCAATGTTCCTTTCGGCTACCGCCGAGTCGGATAAGGCGATTTTCCGCAGCTATGCGATATTCCAGAATCATTACAACGCACCACTTCAGTCTTTCGCTACGGATTTGCTGGGAAAACAACCGCTATATTGGCGCGTCCGAGGCATGGATTTAGATGGGAAGCCTTATACGCCCTTCAGTGAGCTGGCGGTACTTTGGACCAGTGGCGATAAAGAAGGGATGGGGGCTCCAGAGCCGCTGACGGATTACAATAATGGCAATGGTTCAGTACTGCTCTATCCGGTCTACCATTGGATTCCCCTAACAGGAATGGTTCGGTATGAACTTCAAATCTATGAGGGGAATCCGTTGACGGATAAGGATGCAAAACTTATCGATACGCTTCATACCGATGTAGCAGAACTCTATGATGCCAATCCCCGTTACAGCAATCGCGATTTTTATTGGCGCGTAAGGGCTACTGATGAAAAAGATGTACCGACCAGCCGCTGGTCTCTGCCAAAACGATTCCGGACGGCTCCCACTGACCGTTGGGAAGTCGGGGTTCTGGGCGATAGTATTTCCCATGGTGGCGGCCATTACTCCTATGGGCCCGAGGATTTTGAGTTCAGTTGGCTGCGGTATTTGAATTTTCCCGCCATCAATTTGTCGGAAAGCGGCGATACCATTCAGATGACGGTGAAGCGTTTTAACCGGGATGTGCTGCCCTTCCAGCCTAAGTATTTGCTGATTCTTACTGGTACGAACAGTCTACGCGGTGGGGAAGACCCGAAGGTTGTTATTGAAGGGTTAAAAGAAATTCAGCAGCGTTGCCGGGAAAACAATATCCGGCCGATTCTTTTGACCCTTCCCGATGTGAATCCCGATAACATTGCTCATGTATTCCATGAGCCAACGGCTGATGATTGGACAGAGCGTTTTCAGGAAGTGAATGCTTATATCCGTACGCAGGTTCATATTGATACAGCTGCTGCTTTTCCGCGTCCTGATGGGGTCCTGCCCACATCATTTGCCATGGATGGACTTCACCCCGATGTCTCCGGCAAAAAACTTATGGGGGCAAAGGTAAACAGCTCCTGGGACGAAGTCAAAAAGCAGGCGGATGAGGAAATGGAAAAATATGAAGAAGAAAAAGAAGGTTTGAATTGACGCCCCTTTTTATGATAAGATAATATGGTGCTATAAAATAGAGGGGGACTGTATTTTGCTGGTATTATCCAGGAAAGAACAACAGGAAATCATGATTGGCGAAAAAGTCATCGTGACAGTCGTTAAAGTTGCAGCTGGCAAAATAAAGCTCGGAATAACAGCACCGAATAACGTAAAGGTGCGCCGGCTTGATGTATTGCAGGCTGGAACTATGGAAAATGGAGAGGATTCTCATGAAATTTGATACGAAATCAGGCTATGGGTTCATGCATCTTTATTTGACCCTGCATCCGAAAAAATCACCGGCTTATGATCCAACGGAGGAAGGATATATTTCTGATGAAGCCGAGTCAAGACTTCACCATTTCGCGGAATTCATTCGCTTCAATGAGAAGCTGGCCGCAGAGGGAAATGCCATCCGGGCAGAACTTTTCGCCGAAAAAGCAGCCGAGGCTGGAATGATTGCTGGCGAGGGTTGGCAGGATTTCACGAGTCATTTCACCGAAAATGTAAATGGTGAGATTGAATTCGATGAAGCCGAGCTGCAGAAGACCTTTGGCAAGTTTATCAGCGATGTCCGCCGCATTTGCAGTCGCCCGCATTCCCAGCTTGAGATTGAGCTGGCTAAATCGATGGGAAAATGAGTGATTCCTTGCAAATAAAAGTGCCCTTGCGTTATCTTCCCGATAACGCAAGGGCGTTTTTTATTCGTTATCCCAGTTTATGTTTTTGGCCTTTTTCAACAATTCCTCAGCTGAAGCAGCCTCAATCCGTACCGTGCTGGGTGATGCGGCACTATGTGACGATTCAGCAATTTTATTACGGTGAACCGGATGCACGGGATGGTTGTGATGTCCCTGGTGTTCCTGAGGCCATCTGGCTGCTCTAGGAGTCTCCTGCAGCATTGTAGTAGTGGTTAGTTTTGCTTCGATTTCGACATTGACCGAGGTACCAGATTGCGTATTTACGGCATGACCGCTAATGTTGTGGTTGTTGCCATTATCAAGTCCTGCATAAAGGAGATTCATTACCTTTTCGGTGGTAAAGGAATACTGCTGGATGCTGGCTTTTATCGCCAAGGTGAGTTCCTGATAGGTGGGAACGGCAGGTCTCTTCGTTGGCGGGTCCTTGGCTTGTTCGCGTTTTGTTTCCGCGCGTTTCTTCATGGCTTCCTCCAAGCGTTGCTGCTGTTCTTCCGTCATGCGTTCCAGCTCAGCAAAGAGTTTGGTGTTGCCGTCGTCGTCAAAGGAAATCGCTAAGCGCTTGAAGCGAACCCCTTCGCCCAGCAGGCCCTGCTGTTCAATCTGATTTAGGGTGTTGGTGGATTCTTCCACCTTGGCCATAACTTCTTTGGCATACGCATCGTCATTAGCCATTCGTTCTATCTCTTGTGTGGACAGCATGACGAAGTACTTTTTATGGCTTGGGCCGGCGATATCCAGTGGATTTTGGACATCGTCAGCGATGAGAAAATCATAGTCCCCATATTGCTCACGAAGGCTGGCCAAATATTTTTTTGCTTTCTCCGAAAGATTTTGTTCTTCGGGGGTGGTGTTCCAAGCTTCGGCCCCTTGGACTTGTTTGTCGGCGTTGGTTTTCGTGGACAGATTTATGCCGCTACCAGAAATTGACAAGTCAAAATCCTTGTTGGCCTGATTGAGTTTCTCGAGATTCTTATGCGCGTTGTCAAGTTTCCCAGCGCCGCTCCAGTGCTTCTTTCCCGTGTGGTCCGCGTTTTTTAGCGGGGGAGTGTAATGGGTGTGGTTGATGCTGTTTGCCATGGCTTTATCCTCCTCTGATCAGCCCTTGAAATCCCTTTCGGCAAAAAATATTTCTTATCTATATATCGTCTTGCTATGACAGAATCTTAAGAAATATCTTCGGTTATTTTCGCAAACGTTCTTCATGCAACTGGGCACATTTTTCGACGATGAGGCGTACTACCCAAGAGGCCGGGCGGGTGGATTTCGTGTGGAACCACTGTTCAACGGTGCGGCTTGGTGCCCCTAATAACCGTTCACAATCCCGAGGGGTAATGCCCCATAATTCCCGCATGAGCTTCATGGGTTCATCCGCACAGGCAATCCGGTCTAATTCCACGGCTTTTTTGAGTTCTTCCACATCCACATCAAAGCCGGTTTTTCGTTGGAACCAGTTGGGGATATCGTCGCGGGTAACCTTTGGCATGGCTGCACTTCCTTTCTGCTATATACTGTTTTACTAATTCGTTACGTGCCAGCATAATCCTTTTTCCCAGATTTTCGATGTTTTGCCTGCAGGGAGCAGACAAACGCGGGCTTTTATGATACTATAGTAAGGACAAATTTCTGCAAGGAGATGCTCCATTACTATGAAAACTACCATTATTGGTATTGCTGGTGGTACGGGTTCCGGTAAATCGACCTTTACGAACCGGCTCAAGAAATATTTCGGTGACGATGTTACGGTAATTTATCACGACAATTACTATCGTCCCCATGATGATCTGTCTTTCCAAGAACGGCAGCACATCAATTATGACCATCCGAAATCCTTAGAAACAGATCTCTTGATCGAACAGCTTCAGCAGCTCAAAGAGGGCAAGAGTGTAGAGTGCCCGGTCTATGATTTTGCCCATCACACGCGTTCTTCGGCGACTACCATCATCAAGCCGAGCCGCGTTATTATCGTGGAAGGTATCTTGATCCTTCAAGATGAACGCCTTCGTGATTTATTCGATATCAAGATCTTCGTTGAAGCCGATGCCGATGAGCGCATCCTTCGCCGCGTGCTTCGCGATATCAACGAACGTGGCCGCGATTTGGAAAATATTATCGAACAATATCTTGAGACGGTTAAGCCGATGCATTACCTCTATGTCGCACCGACGAAAAATGTAGCGGACATTGTCATCAATAGTGGTCTTAACAATATTGCCTTTGATATCATCAAGGTTAAGATTCAGGAACTTCTGAAAGAAAATAGTCAGGAAGAAACCAACGATTGATTTCACAAATGTAGTATGAATACAGAATACTTCTCCGAAATCTATAAACATCAGCATTGTAATGTTGTATACTACTCATAGGTTAAGAGAAAGGACTGATTCGTATGAAAAAACTTTTGGGAATCACTCTGAGCCTTGCAGTTTGGGGGGCAATGCTCATTCTGCAGGGGACGCCGGCAATTGATGCAACGATTGCCGAGGAGGCAGTTATTGCGGCGCATCCGGATGCTGTTGTCTGTGAGGCAGAACAGGTAGGGCACAATTTTGCTGTAGCATATGTTGATAGCCATCTGAATCGCGGCCAAGTGACTATCGCGGATGATGGTCATATTGTTGCCGAAAACTAAAGAGGAAACATAAGACCGCCGAGAGGCGGTCTTTTTTGGTGAAAAAAGGAGAATCATAAATATTGTCAAATAAATAGGGAAAAGAGTGGTTGTGAAAAACTAAATAGGAGGTGAGCGTATGGACTCGTTATCATTTTGGCGGCGGAACGATTTATCTGTCCTGTTGCTGGCTTCAATATTCATGAATGGCTTTGAGACGGGGGGATATCAGGCAGCACTATTGTATGTCGGGCAGGAGTACGACTTATCCATCAGTCAACAAGGCATTTTAGCCTCCGTTCAATTATTTGCCACAATGATTGCTCCACTGCTGTTAGGGGCACTGGCCGATCGTATTGGCAAAAAGATCATGTTGGTAGTATTTACGGCGATTCGCGTGCTATCGGCTGCTATCATCCTTTTAGCTACGGATTCGGTTACTTTTGCGGTGGGGATTTTTGTATTAGGATTTTCTTGTAGTATTGTGCAATACGTAGCGATAGCGGGAATGCAGGATGCGTATCCGCTGACCCGGAATCGCCGTATGGGATTTATTACGGCGATGTTTGCCTTAGGGGCGGTGATGGCACCGTTACTAGTTGGCTTTTGTTTGACAACAACCTGGGGTTGGCAGGGATTCTTCCTAGTAAGTGGTATCGTATTCTTCCTCCTCACGATATTATTGTGGCGGACTAGTTTTGAGCCACGTGAGGCGACGTCATTCGTGGAAACGGTGGGCGGGGGAACCGGCATTTATGTCAAAGGGGTTGCCTTGTTGTGCTTTATCATGTTTATTTATGTGGGCGTGGAAAACGGCGTTTGTTTTTTCCTTAACAACTTCATGCTGGATACGATGAACTCTGCCCGAGGGTATTTGGCTTTATCGTTGTTCTGGCTGGCCATGATTCCCTCGCGATTCCTTTGCGGCTTTTTGGCAAAATATCGAAGCCGTCTGATTGTCTTATCCCCCTTGGGGGCAACCATTATGCTGGCAATCTTAGCACTTACCCGCAGTGAGTCGCTGGCCTTTGTCATCGTGTTTGCGTTGGGCTTTTTCTGCGGTGGCGTTTATCCCAACGTCTTGACCTATGTGGCGGATTTTGCCCATGGAAAGACGGCGACGGTTACTGCTGCCATAACGGTGGCTACTGGTGTCGGTGCCACGATTATCTCCGCGTCCTTCGGCTTTTTGCATGACAACCTAGGCTTTTCGGGGGCATTTCTTGCCCTAGCGGCCTTATTAGGGGTGGACATCGTTATAGCACTCTTAGTGCCGCGGATACATCGATATTCAGACAGATGAAAAGATTTGTGGTAGAATAGGAGGGTAACTATCAAAAATTTGGAGATGACGATTTGAAGGTAATTAATTTCTATGGCGGTGCAGGCATTGGGAAAAGCACGATTGCGGCTGACGTTTTTTCAAAATTGAAACGCAAGGGCTATAAAACGGAACTGGTAGGCGAATATGCAAAATGGCTGTGGTATCAAAATGCTACGGATATCGTAGAAGACCAATTGTATCTGTTTGCCGAGCAGGCACATCGTACGCGAACCTTGGAAAAATACGGCGTGGAATTTGCCGTCTGTGATTCGCCGCTGCCCCTTAACATCATTTATAACCGTGAGCCAAGTGATGCCTTTGATGCTTTGGTCATGCAGGAATTTAATCGCTATGAGAATTATAATTATCTGCTGCGTCGCAACGACGAGTTTATCACGATTGATGATCGGAAGGAAACCAATCTGGAACAAGCGAAGGAAAAAGATGCACAGGTTGTGGCCATGCTGGAAAAGTGGAATATTCCCTATACGGTCATTTCGCCATGGGAGACCGACAAAGTCGGCTTGGATTTAAAAGTTCGTTGAATGGAAATACCTCAGGTGTTTTTTATGAATACCTGAGGTATTTTTTTCACAATGGTATTGACAATGATAATCACTGCTGATATTATAATCATCGTGTAATTGATAATAATTATCGATTATGAATAATATTCAAATATGAAAAACATTCATATTTATGGAGGATGATTCGTGAATGGAAGCAAAAGGAAATTTAGCCGGTTTGGTTGCTTTGGGAATTTTAGCCAGCAGCAATGTTTGGACCATCGCCTGGGGACCACAGGCTGAAGCAGCTAAGGATGTTGTGGCTGACCGCATTCGTCTGCAGGATAGTTATGTGCGCCCGGATTATATCGAGGTGGAAAAGCTTCGTGACACCAAACAAATTCTGGTTATTACCAAAAAGGACATGGAAGAAAAGGGATATAAAAGTATTTCCGATGTCTTGAAGGACCAGACCAGCATCAATGTGGGGGCAACTGGCTGGGGGCAGGTGGATATCCGTGGACAGGGAAGTGAGCAGGCCACCCGTAACATTCAGGTTCTAGTGGACGGTGCACCGATTACCACCATGGTCAATCATCCGCTGCCCAACAACTACGATTATGTGCCAGTGGAACAAATTGAAAAAATCGAAATTATTCCCGGTGGTGGTTCGGTTATTTACGGCAGCGGCGCCGCGGGCGGAATTATCAACATCACCACGAATCTGCGGTCCCTAAAGAAACCACAGAGCAGTCTGACGACGGAATGGAATTCCGATGGCTATCGGTCAAGTGTCAATTACGGCACCAAGGCTGCGGAGAAATTGGCCGTACAAGCCGGTTATTCCCGGCTGGATCGCGACTTGTTTTTTGTCAACACCTATCGCAAGAGCAATTATGCCTATGGTGGCTTTCGCTATGATGCGGACAAGGAGCACAGTGTTACCTTCCGTTACAGCCATTTGGATGAAGACAGCAAATTCTTGCAGAACGTGAGCCGCAAGAAAATTGATGCCTATGGCCATAATTATCGTCCGAATAAAGAAAGCGATTATTTAAATGGCGACCGTTTACTAAATACTTACAACCTGTCCTATAACCAGGACATCGGGAAAAAGTTAAAGTACAGTGGCGATTTTTTCTTCACCGATGGCTTTTATACCAATACGAAATTCTTTGATGGGAAGATGAAAACGAAATCTTATGGGTCCCGCATGCGAATGGATTGGTCTTATGCCCCTCATGATTCCTTGCTGGTGGGGCTTGACTTATTCGAACAGGAATCCCATCTTCGTTATAAGACCTCAGCTAAAAGCAAGTTGATGGATTTCAATTACGACAAAACTACCGAGGCGCTGTATTTGCTCAATAAGATGAAACGTGGACGCTTCACCTATACCCAGGGCCTTCGCCGGGAAAAACTCATTTGGGAATTTGATAAAGATGGCGGCAGTGTAGCCCGCCCCATTGGCGGCAAAGATTCGTCGAATCGCTGGAATACGGCTGGCGAGTTGTCCGTGGGATACAACTACAGCAAACTGGGTAAAGTGTTCCTGCGTTATGAACGCGGTTATACCAGCCCCGATGGATTGCAGATATGTGACGAGGTTTATTCTGACGCAACGAAAAAGGTTTATGCCGCTACCAGCGCTCAAGAGGAGACCTACAATTTATGGGAGCTTGGCCTGCGGGATAAATGGGGGATTTCCACGGCAAGCTTGACCCTGTTCGCTTCGGAAACCAATAACGAGTTGGAACGGCCTTATTTCAAAGGGGCTTATGGCTGGGAGTACAAGACCTACAACATGTACAACACCAAACGCCAGGGCATTGAAACCAGCTTTTCCCAACGGATGGGGAAATTACAGGTAAAAGAGGGGTATACCTATCTTCATGGTAAGCGGGACTATACCGCAGCTGGCCGTGCCTTGATGGCCGCTCATGGTGAAAACGAAATCGATTTTACCAACAGTGGCCTAAAGGCGGTGCCGCAACATAAACTTTTGCTGGCGGCTGATTATAAATTTGATAAAAAATGGAGTGTTAATGCGAAATACACTTTATTTGGCAAATACAACAATTTCATCCGCGAGCGTGACCGCCACGATGACAAAAATATCGTACATTCCTATGGCCTGCTGGATATTGGTTTTAAGTTTAAGCAAAACAAGGATTTGGAATGGTATGGCGGCATAACCAATTTGCTGGGAAAAGATTACTATGAATACGATTCTGCTGGTGGGGCTACGGCAACGTTGGTTCCGGGAGCAGAGCGGACTTATTTTGTCGGTGCTCATTATAAATTCTAAACGATAACCCATTTGACTGGTCAATAATTACCGTAGGATTGTGAGGAGATTCAACATGGAAATTTTTACATTGTTTCATAAGGGCGGAATGGTCATGTATCCCATACTGCTTGCCTCTGTCATTGCCCTTACCATCGGGCTGGAACGCTTTGCCTATTACCGCAAGGAACGCTTGAAGCTGGCGGATTTTTCCGTTAAATTCAATGGGTATCTGCAAAAGGGCAAGCAAGAGCAGGCTGAAAACTTATGCCGTAAGGCTGGGGCTCCTGGTGAGGTGCTGCTGACAGCCTTAGCAGAGGAACAATATGGTAATCGGGAAGAAGTAGTGATGGCGGCGGCAAAACGCAAGGCCATTGAGCTGCGCCAGTATTTGGAATACCTCAGTGTCATTGTGACCATGGCACCGCTGTTGGGGCTTTTGGGTACGGTTACGGGCATGATTCAGTCTTTTTCGGTGCTAAATGTTGCCGATGGCGAGCCCTTTGCCATTACGGGTGGTGTGGGGGAAGCGTTGATTGCTACCGCTACGGGTCTGCTGGTTGCCATTCTGGCACTTTGCTTGTATTCCTATCTTTCCCATCGGGCCAATGCCATCATTGCCGATGTGGAATATGTGTCCATTATGTATGTAGCGGCAGGGGGCAAAGATGATGCGAATTGATTTAACGCCTCAGGAAGATCGGCCCCGGTTGATGATTATCCCCATGATTGACATTATCTTTTTCCTGTTGGTCTTCTTTATGATGAGCATGCTCACCATGGTGGTGCAAAAAAGCATGCCGCTGACCCTTCCTCAGGCTTCTTCGGCCCAAACCAGTATGGTGGAAAATATTCCCGTTACGGTGACGGTAGATGGCAGTGTTTACTACGAGAAGGAAAAACTTTCCCTATCGGCTTTGGAAAATCGTCTATGGGAAAAAAAGCAGCAAGGAGACGTATCCATTATCTTGCGCGGGGATGCTTCGGTGGATTATGGCAAGGTAATCCAGGTGATGGATATGATTAAAAATATGGGCATCCAAAAAGTTTATATCGCTACGGATGCCAAAGGATAATGAGATGATTGAATGAGAAAACGAAGCTGGAATTATTATTTTACGCTGGCAGCTGGCTTTCATATCTTGCTGATAGGGCTTGCCATGCTGCTAGGACTGGATTGGCTAAAGGAGGAGCCGGAAGAGCAGCCCTCCATTGAGATTGGCTTTGTAGGCGATGCAGCGGCGGTTGGTCTGGCTGGTGGAAGCGCCGGAAACAGCGGAAAGCAAGCAGCCCTGGGGCCTGATATCAAGACGGTATCGGTGGCGGCGGTGGAAGAACTGCAAAACTTGCGTGGACATACGCCAGCTGACAAGTCAGAAGCTGCCGTTAAGCCGCCGGCAGCAGATAGTGCCGAAGCGATAGAAAAAGCCGTGGCGGCACTGGATAGTCCCGGCCCTGCTACTGGCTGTGCTGGGGCAGATGCTGATGCTGGCGCTGGTGCCAGTGGGGCAAGTGGCACAACTTCAGAGGGGACGGGCGGAACCGGCGGGAATGGTACGGGAACTTCCCAAGGTCTGGGGGCAGGCTTTACTCCCAATGGCGATGGCACTTATACTGCCGCAAGTTCCGCCGGAATCAGCTACCAGCTCCTGCGGGATGCTGAGGCGATTTATCCCGATGAAGCCACAAGTATCGGCTACAGCAATGCAGTGGAAGTTGTGGCGCAGATTATGGTGGGGCTAGACGGCAGTGTCGAAAGTGTTACCATCTTAAACAATCCGCCCAATCTTGGATTCCGTGAAGCTGCCCAGGAGGCGTTATGGTCTATGCGTTTTGCGCCTATTTACTATCAAGGGGTTAATGTCCGGGTTCCCTTTGAAAAGCATTTGATTTTTCAGCCGTAATGAATTAAGGCCTTTATATGAAAAAGCAAAGAAACTATTTCCTGTTATTCTTGATAATGTCAGGGAATAGTTTCTTTTGGTTTCTAAATAGCATAAAGCAGGATTTTTATGGAATGCTCGCGAATAATTTTCTATGAAACGATATCAAAAGGATTGACCTGTTTGTACAGGTAAAAGGAGACTATATGATACTACAAGTTCCCGTGGCGCGTTATATTCCAACCAACGCCTATTTTTATATTGATGAAGATACGAAGCACGGTTTCCTTATCGACCCCGGCGCTGAGCCGGATAAGCTGCTGGAAATAGTCAAAGAGCGCGGCTTTCAATTGGAGAAGATCCTTTTGACCCATGGTCATTTCGACCACATTGGCGCAGTAAATGACTTGCAGCAAGCTCTAAAGATTCCCGTGCTTATGCAAAAAAACGGACGCAGCTATGCGAAAAATCCGGTTTGGAATCTATCCGCTCAAACCGATGAACCAATAACGCTTGAGGATGTTACGTATCTTGCGGATAATACCGATATCGTATTGGAGGCAAATCCAGATTTTCGCTTGCATATGATTCCAGTTCCCGGACATACGACGGATGGTTGTATGTATTATAACCTGCGGGATCACGTGGCTTTTGTGGGAGATTCCATCTTTGCCGGAAGCTACGGCCGGACGGATATGCCCGGTGGAGATACCGAAACATTGCTAAAGAGCATCGTAAGGGAGATTTTTTCCCTGCCGGATTCTACTGCACTTTTAAGCGGGCATTCCGGGGCCACCACGGTGGCCGCCGAGAAAGTTCGGGACTGGTACCAGGGAATAGCGGCAGAGTAACCCGAAAAGGCATGACGGTATAAGATAAAGGAGTAAAGACATGGATACGATACGTGTTCTGGTGATTGAATCATCATCATTTTATCGGGACACGCTATTTGGTGAATTGAGATCGCGTATCGATGGAGTGCAGCTGGAAAGTGCTACCGAAGCAGACGAGGCAGTACAGAAAATCCGTATATTTAATCCAAATGTCGTCGTATTAAATTTCTTTATGGGAATTCAGGAAATCGAAAGTCAGCATTTCCTGGATGTACTTTCTCGTACTACCCAGGCACCTATCATCGCTTATGGAATGTTGGAACGCACCCGGAGCCGGGCACAGGCCATGGGGGTGTTCGAGTATCTTGTGAAACCAAAGCCAGGAACCGATAAGATGATATTCTATGCGGATTTGGCCAAAGCCGTCATAGATGGATTCCACGAGAGCAAACAGGGGAATAAAACCATCGGCCAAAGCACACTGATAACGCGAGATATTTGGCAGGAAACCAGCAAGGCAAAGCCTGCGCCGATTAAGGCACCCTTGGGCGAGCCGGCTGCCGCTAGGCCCTTTCGCGTACAAGCCCCGGTTATCAAACCGGTGGCGTCTCGGGAGGGAACCAGCATCCAGATTATCGCCATTGGTTCCTCCACAGGCGGGACAAAGGCTTTGTCGGATATTTTGCCGCTGCTGAAGCCACCGCTGCCCGCCATTATGATTGCCCAGCATATTCCGCCAATTTTTTCTACCAGGCTAGCCGAACGGCTTGACCGCGAATGTACGCTCACGGTCAAGGAGGCCGAAGATGGCGACATCGTAAAGCCCAATACCGTTTATATTGCTCCTGGACACAAACACATGACGATACACCGAGCGGAGGGGCGGTTTAAAATCGAATGCCGTGCCGGCCGACCGGTTCACGGCGTTTGTCCTTCGGCTGACGTGCTGTTCCATTCCGTGGCTCAGGCGGCGGGCGATATCGCCCTAGGGGTTATCCTGACCGGCATGGGCTGTGATGGAGCTGAGGGAATGCTCGATATGCTTCGTTGTGGCGCCCGAACCATTGGACAGGACCAACAGTCCTCGGTGGTATACGGAATGCCACGGGCTGCCTACGAATTGGGCGCCGTCGAAGAACAAGTACCGTTAGAGAAGATTGCCGCAAAGATTGAAGCTATCTGCCGCAATGCCGGCTGATATTGTGCGGATGTCGTAAGGAGCTTAAAAATGAACGATACAAATAAGGGAAATGAAATTGCACCAGCAATGAAGCGTGAATACTTAGATGCCCTGCTGGCCCTAGCGGAAGAATATGCAGCTACTTATCGTATCAATCTGGCGGATGGAACCATGGAATGCCTGTCCACTGCCAATGTTCTGGGGGAATGCACGACCAAGAAGGCCCAAGGGGACGCCGATTATGAATCAGCCATGAAGGAGTATGTGGAGGCGAAAGTTCACCCTTTAGAGCAATTGCGCGTCCGGGCCATGGCCTCCCTAAGCGTTGTTCGGAAAAAACTGAAAGCGGAGCACTCCTATACCTTTCGTTTTACCTTACTCTTAGAGGGGAAGGTGCGCTTCGGGGAAATGAAATTTGTAGGGGTGGACCCGGTCAAAGGGGAAGCTGGTGCCGTGGTCTTAGGAATAAGGCTCCGGGACCAGGATATTGCCACTACGATTGTAAACAAGCAATTGATTAAGGAATACGATGCGGTCTATTTCTGCGATTTAAATGCGGGCAATATCCGCATTTTCCGGGCTCCCGAGGGCTTTGAAGACAAAAATGGCACCACGGTTCCGTATCAGCTAGTTATGGATAAGATTGTTACCCGGGTTAAACCAAAATATCAGGAAGTCTGGAAGAATCTTGCCAACCCGCTGTTTGTCAAAGATTTTATCGGCGGCAGTCAGCGCCGTGAGTATATCTACGAACTAGCCGGGAAGAAAAGCATTTGGCGACGGGCACTGTTCCAGGTTCATGACCGGGGGGAGGATGGCAAAGCCACCCGCATTATCCTGTCCTTTATCGGAATTGATTACAATCAGGCCAAAGAGCTGGAGATGACCAAGCTCATCAATGAACAGAATCACGAGTTGGCGCTGCAGCATGAACAATTGGAACTGGCTCTGCAGCAGGCCAATTCTGCCAATCAGGCCAAGACGGATTTCTTGACCAATATGTCCCACGATATCCGGACGCCGATGAATGCCATTATGGGCTATACGGCTTTAGCAGCGGCCCATATCGAAGAGGTTGGCCGCGTGCGGGAATATCTGGATAAGATTGCGACGGCCAGCAATCATCTGCTGTCGCTGATTAACGATGTACTCGATATGAGCCGCATCGAAAGTGGGCGCATGAATCTCGGGGAATCGGAGACGGATTTGCAGGATGTGGTAAAGGAGATTCATAACATCCTGCAACTAGACGTACAAGCCCATCAGTTGGAGTTCACCGTGGACATGGACGGCATAAAGAACACCAAGATTATGTGCGATTACTTGCGCCTCAAACAGGTGTTGCTGAATTGTTTATCCAACTCGGTTAAATTCACCAAGCCCGGCGGTAAGGTTGCCCTGGAAATTTCCCAACATGCCCAGGCACCGGCAGGCTATGCCAGCTTTACCTTTTCCGTTCGCGATACGGGAATCGGCATGGATCCGAAATTCCTTTCTCACCTCTTTGAACCTTTTACTCGGGAGCGTACCAGCACCGTCAGTAAGACCGAAGGAACGGGACTGGGGATGGCCATCGTCAAGAATATTGTCGATATGATGGGGGGAGATATTTCCGTTTGGAGCGAGCTGGGGACAGGAACGGAAATCACCATGAATTTCCTCTTCAAGCTGGTGGATGATTCCCAAGCGCCACCCAGTACGGCGGGGGATGAAGATGAAATCATCGTACCGGTGGGCAGCAAAATCAATGGGGCTTATATCGAAATGCCCACCCTAGGGGGCAACAAGCTCGATAACAGCAGCGAAGTCTTGAATCGGGAGAAGATTCAAGGGCGGGTGCTGCTGGTGGAAGACAACGAAATCAATGCTGAGATTGTCTTTGCCTTGCTAGAGGGAACTGGCATTGAGCTGGAACTGGCCACCAATGGCGCCGAGGCTGTTGACATGGTGACCAATGCCGGCGATTATGGCTATGGCTTGATTCTGATGGATTTGCAAATGCCGCTTATGAATGGGCTGGAAGCTACGAAAATGATTCGTTCCATGAAAACCGAATGGACCAAGAAGGTGCCCATTGTCGCCATGACGGCCAATGCCTTTGATGAAGACCGGAAGGCGGCCAAGGAGAGTGGGATGAATGACTACATCCTAAAGCCCATCGACCTGCCAAGTCTTTTCCAAAAGCTCCACGAATATCTAGATTGAGGCAAAAAAATAACGCACCTCTCAAAAGAGAAGTGCGTTATTTCTATGTTAGGCCTGAGCCAATTCGTCGTTTTCGTCGTAAACCGGCGGATGTGCCACGGCCAGCTTCGAAAAGTCGATTTTCGGAAGCTGCGTTTCGGACAAGTTGCGAACTTTGCTTTCAACAGCAGCATCGTGACCGAAGGGACGGCAAAGCTCCAGGCTGTGCTCCATGCCCTGCAGCTCCGGAACATAAAAGCCGAGCTGATCTGCAATGCTTTTGAATTCATAGAATTTGTTTGCCAGTTCACACCATTCAAGATTCTTCATAATATCCTCCTTGGGGATTTTACCACAAATCCCAATCCAAAAATCCTTAACATCTTTTTTATCCCAATATGTTTGTAAAATCGAAATCCCTTTATTTCGATTTTCAAAATATGGCACTAAGTATACGCAAGTTTTTGCGTAGTGTCAATGATATTTGTGAATAAATTCCAATCAATTGCATTTAATAAGCAAAAAGAGCTGGATCCGTTTTCGAATCCAGCCCTTTTTTAGCGGAGCAGTTTGTCCTGATTCATATTGATGATTTCCCCCATGAGCATCTTGCCATAGACATCGGGGTGAAGGCCATCTACCGAGAATTTGTTGTCCATAAATTTATGAGTGGGGTCGTAGAAGTATGGTTCCAAATCGATATAGTAATCCTGCTGGCGAATCCAGCTGTTGATGATTCTAAGTTTCGTTTCCCACTTCGGGTCAGTGGGGGCCTGGAAGGCAAAGAGAATATTAGGGGGATTAACCGGCATCAGCGTTAAAAAGATGGGGCGGATGTCGTTGGCCAGGCATTTATCCCGAATAATTTTCAAATCGTTTACAACACTTTCCGGGGAGGTGTTGGGGGCCCGCAAGCTGTTGGTTCCCGTGAGAATCAATAGATTAATTGGCCGAAGGGGCAGCACATCCTGGTCAAAGCGCTCCAGGGAAGTCTTGGAGGTATCTCCGCTTCGTCCGAGATTTAAACAGGGGAAATCAAAGTAAGTAGTGTAGCTGTACTCCAAGGCTGCCGGGGAATTGGAAACGGCGCCGCCGCCATGGGTGATGCTGTCGCCAAGGACAGCCACCGGCACGCGCTCAGGCAACTCCGGCATGGTGAAGTGAGCCGTATCCGACCAGCTGCCAATGGTCTGTCCCTGCTGGTCCACCGCCCGGACCCGCCAATAATAATCGCCGGCATAGGGGCGGGGATATTCATCGTAGCAAGCGGTAGCCACATCGACGGTTTTGCGCCAGACGGCGTCGGCTTCCGTTGTCGTGCTGTTTTCTTCTGCTGGTGGATGTATCATAAGCTCCACCTCGTAGCGCGTGGCATTATTCAGTGGTATCCACTGGTAGACCGGATAGACTGGCATCTGGAAATTCGGCATCTGGTCAAAGGTATTAAGCAGTGGATGATTGGGCTGCGGCATGTCTGGATTGATGTGAAGTTCCTCGGCTTTAGAAAATTCGCCGATGGGATTGTGATGCAGATCCAGGGCCCGAACCCGCCAGTAAATGAATTTGCGGTGGGCGTATTTTCGCAGGTCAGCCTGCCAACCGTTGGTGAAAATCATTTTGGTGCTTTCCAAATGGTTGGTCTTATCCAGAGCGGTGCCGCCTTCCTGGGCCGGTTTGCCTGCTAAAAGCTCCACCTCATAGCAGACAGCGTTGGGAACGGCATGCCAGACCAAAAATGGCATCAAGCTGGCGGGATTATCTTCGGTATAATGATAAATGGATACCGGTGACAAAATATTTTTGTTGTAAATCGGATTTTCAATGGGATCCGATGGCGGCGTCAAGGGACCAAAAAGACCGTAAGCTGTAACGCGGTAGCAGGTGGGGATACCGCTGCGGGGCACTTCATAGGAGGCGTTATGGGTAAAACCACTCGTAAAGAAATGGTATTCTGGTTCGCCTTCCACCAGCCCTGTGGTATGGGAGTAGGTTTCGACCTTGTAGAAGCAGGGATAGGGAAGGGGATCCCAGGATAGAACCATATGACCATCCCGCTCGTCAAAGGAAGTCTGAAGCGTTATCCCCTGCAGACCAAGAATATCGGTTTTTTCCGCGATATAGGCAAAAAATATCGTAAAACATGCGATTACAAAGGTAAAAAGTAAAAATTTCTTCATATATAACACCAAATTGCAGGAATTTTATTTAAAATATTGTATAACACTAAGTATAACATATTTTAGAGGTGAGAGGTATTGGAAAAGTACGGTTTGGTTATTGTTCACACAGGAAATGGTAAAGGAAAGACGACAGCAGCCTTAGGGCTGGCCGTCAGGGCTTGGGGAGATGGCCTGCGGGTCTGCATCCTGCAATTCATTAAGGGTGGCTGGAAGTATGGGGAGCTCAAGACGCTTGAGACCTTGGCGGCTGCGGATGGCCGCATCGAAATCAAGCAGTGCGGTTTGGGATTTACCAATACGGAAGAACACGAGGAGCAGGAGCATAAAGAGGCTGCTTCCAAGGCACTGGCCATGGCCGGGGAGGCCATTACCAGCGGCGACTGGGATTTAGTCATTCTCGATGAAATCAACTATGCGGTAAAATTTGGACTCATAACGGTAGACGATGTTATGGCACTGCTTGCCTGCCGCCCGAAAGATCTGCATCTGGTTCTGACGGGACGTGATGCCAAGCCGGAACTCATCGAAAAGGCGGATTTGGTCACGGAAATGAAGCAAATCAAGCACCCGTATGAGCAGGGCATCAAAGCCCAGATTGGAATTGAGTTTTAGAAAAAACGCTGTAACAGTGTAAATATTTTTCCGGTTATTACTTGTTTTTCACCAACGAATGAAGTAGAATTGTAACTATGTAATGAGATTTTATCATCAAATGTCTAAATGAGATAGACATTTCCTTGCGATGAAGTTTATGTCTCAGGATTAGGAGAGTTGAAAAATGAGAAGTGACATCGTTAAGCAGGGCGCTACCCGCTGCGCTCATCGTTCCTTATTCCATGCCAATGGCTATGGGCCAGAGGATTTGAAAAAGCCGTTGATTGGTATTTGCAATTCCTTCAATGAAATCATTCCTGGTCATATTCATCTTCGTGAGATTGCGGATGCGGCAAAACTGGGGGTGGCAGCCGCCGGTGGAACGCCTGTGGAATTTCCGGCTATCGGTGTTTGTGATGGCATCGCCATGGGCCATCAGGGTATGAAGTATTCCTTGGCCAGCCGTGAACTTATTGCCGATTCCGTAGAATCCGTTGCTATGGCTTCAGGGTTTGATGGCCTCGTACTGATTCCGAACTGCGATAAAGTCGTACCGGGTATGCTCATGGCCGCCGCCCGGCTTAACATTCCCTGCGTGGTGGTATCGGGTGGCCCGATGCTTCCGGGAAGGTTCAAAGGCAGGGATGTCAGCGTCAGCCAGGCCTTTGAAGCGGCAGGAAAATACGCAGCCGGCGAAATGTCTGCTGAGGAAATGGCAGAGCTTGAGGAAAAATGCTGCCCAGGCTGCGGTTCCTGTGCTGGTTTGTTTACCGCTAACACCATGAACTCCTTATCGGAAGTTCTCGGCATGGCTCTGCCGGGCAATGGCACAATTCCGGCAGCCTATACAGGAGCTCGCCGGCTGCTGGCCAAACGGGCTGGTGCCGTTATCATGGATTTGGTCAAAAACGACATCAAACCCCGTGATATTTTGACCCGCAAGGCCTTTGAAAACGCCATCACGGTGGATATGGGAATCGGCGGTTCTTCCAATACGGTGCTTCATTTGACCGCTATCGCCCATGAAGCCGGCATTGAGATTCCAGCGCCACTCTTTGATGAAATCTCCCGCCGCACGCCGTATATTACAAAACTCAGCCCGGGTGGAACCCATCACATGGTTGACTTGGAGGAAGCCGGCGGCATTTCGGCAGTAATGAATGAACTTTCTAAGAAAGACCTCATTCACCTCGATGCGCTGACCGTTACCGGCCCCATGGGGGAACGAATCAAAAACGCGAAGGTCTTAGATAGAAGCGTCATCCACAGTGTCGAAGAACCCTATCGTAAAGAGGGCGGCATTGCTATCCTCAAGGGTAATCTGGCTCCGGACTATGCTGTGGTCAAGGCGTCGGCGGTTAAAGACGATATGTTGACCTACGAGGGCACGGCCAAATGTTACGATTCGGAAACGGCGGCCTGTGATGCCATCATGGCGGGGGACATCGTCGATGGCGATGTGGTGGTCATCCGCTACGAGGGTCCGAAGGGCGGCCCCGGCATGCAGGAGATGTTAAATCCAACCGCCGTTATCACGGGACGCGGCCTTAAGGTGGGCCTCATTACCGATGGCCGTTTCAGCGGTGCCAGCCAGGGAGCCTGCGTGGGCCATGTGTCACCGGAAGCCATGGAGGGCGGCCCCATTGCCCTGATTGAAGATGGCGATACCATCCTCATCGATATTCCTAGCCGCAAGCTAGAGCTCAAAGTCAGCGATGAAGAACTGGCTAAGCGGAAAGCGGCCTGGAAACAGCCCGAGCCAAAAATCAAGCACGGCTATTTGTCCCGCTATGCAAAACTTACCACGTCGGCTAGCACCGGTGCGGTACTCAAATAATTGACAAGTCAAGCTGACAAGTCAAATTTGACTTGTCAACGGTGTGCAAGCCTTCTCCTGTGGGGAAGGCTTGTATTTATTTGGGGAATTCGCTATAATAAGGAACGTTGAAATACGATTTGAGGTGTAGATTTTGCATATAGTTTTAATAGAGCCGGAGATTCCCGGCAACACGGGCAACATTGCCCGTCTTTGTGCGGCCACGGGTATCGAGCTGCACTTAGTCAAGCCTCTGGGCTTTTCCACCGACGATAAATACTTGAAGCGGGCAGGCCTTGACTATTGGCATCTGGTGAAGGTGCATTACCATGAGAATTTCGACGAGGTTCTTGCCATGTACCACGGACACAATTTCTATTATCTGTCCACTAAGGCGCCACGTGCCCATACGGAAGTGACTTATACCAATGAGGATATGCTGGTCTTTGGCAAGGAGTCTGCCGGTATTCCCGAGGAAATCCTCAATGCCAATTGGGACAGCACCGTGCGGATTCCGATGATTGCCGAAGCGCGTTCGTTGAACCTTTCCAATTCCGTGGCCATTGTCGCTTATGAAGCAATGCGGCAGATGGATTATGCAAATCTTGCCGAAGCCGGTCCGGGACTTCGCATGTGGTCGAAATAACAGATAGGATGATAGCATGAAAATCAATGAAAACTTTGTCAAGGCTTGTCAGGCTTTTTTGAAACCGGAGCAATTGTTGCTGGATGAGCCCATGAGTAAACATACCACCTTTGAAATCGGCGGCCCGGCTGACTGTCTGATTTTCCCAGCTTCCTTAGAAGAAGTACAAAAGGTCTTGACGCTGGTAAAAGAATACGAGCTGCCCTTGACCATGCTGGGAAATGGTTCGAATATGTTGGTTCGCGACAAGGGCATCCGCGGCGTCGTAATAAAATTTGCGGAACCCATGTCTTCGATTCGCTGCGAGGGAACGCGAATCATTGCCGGTGCCGGTGCCCTTCTCAAAGATGTGTCCGAGTGTGCTGCTGCCAACGGCCTAACAGGACTTGAGTATGCCTGCGGCATTCCGGGCAGCATTGGCGGTGCCATTTTCATGAACGCCGGTGCTTACGATGGGGAAACGAAAAATGTTGCCGATGTAGTTCGGGCTGTTGACCAGCAGGGCAACCTGCATACCTTTTCCCATGAGGAAATGGAACTTGGCTATCGTCACAGCGTATTCCAGAGCAATGGGGAAGCAATCTGCGAAGTAGAGCTACAGTTGCAGCCTGGCGATGAAAAAGAAATCCGGGCCAAGATTGCCGATTACACGGATCGCCGGGAAAGCAAACAGCCCTTGGAAATGCCCAGTGCTGGCAGCACCTTTAAACGGCCGGAAGGTTATTTTGCCGGTACGCTCATTGACCAGACAGGACTAAAGGGATTTTCCGTTGGCGGTGCTCAGGTATCCACAAAGCATGCGGGCTTTGTGGTTAATACCGGTGGAGCTACAGCTGCGGATGTGGTAAACCTCATCCACGAAGTCCAGCGCCGGGTAAAAGAAAAGCACGGCGTGGAGTTACAGCCAGAGGTTCGCATGATTGGCGAGGAATAAAAAATCTTAAGCGATTGCAAAATCTGCAGTCGCTTTTTTTATACAAAAAAATAGAAAGTGTGGTATAAATAAATGGAATCCGTCATAGATTCCCCACAAAAGGTATGATATAATAGTCCCCTAGGAGTGATTGTGAATTGTATTATGATATTGAAACAAAAGTCTATCAAGACGATAAAGGTATCTTTATAAAGCGGGCTAAAGGAGATAGCGCCCCCAAATATGATAGCGATGGCGAGATTCCAGTTTGCGCTTTTTCTATTGCGAAAGGCTGGGAGATTATCATTCGCTGCGATTATCTGCACAATGCGTTTCTCGTACAGCTTCGCGAAAATGGCCGGGTACATCAAGAACTTCATCCGGCAACCCTTGATGAGCTAAACAATTATGCCTTGCCCTGGTGTTTCCAGCATTACTATAATCAGCTGTCCTTCCAGGCACGGAAAAAATATACCGGCAGTTTCGGCGTTGCCAATGCCGTGGGAGATGGAATGCTGCTGCTCATCTCCAGCTTGATTCTCATCGCTGTTGCCGACTATTTTGGCGGCATCCTGGGAGCGATTATCGGCATCTTAGTTTCGCTGGCGATTGCCAACATTGTGGGGGACACGGTGCGAAGTGAAGCTGAGGCCGCTGGCTATTACAAAGGTATGGCCGCCAGCATTGCTCGCCGCTTCCAACTAAACGAACCCCCAAAAGCACCGGAAGCCCAAGAAGAAGGTGATTGGAAAGACTCTTCGGAACTTCAGCCGGAATAAGAAAGCAATTATGCCCAGACAAATATATAGAATTTAGTAATCTTTTATAAAAAATTAAAGGATTTCTTAATTATAGCGTCGTATACTTACGTAAGAATTTATCAAATTTATAGTAAAAGAGGAGATTCTTATGGAAAAAAGAAGTATTGGACTCGCTATTGTATTCACGTTAATCACTTGCGGTATTTATGGTATTTATTGGATGTACAAGATGACCGAAGAGTCTCATTGCCTGGTAGGCCGGCAGACTACGGCTTCGGGAGGAATGGTAATTCTCTATACCTTGGTGACTTGCGGGATTTATAGCTTCTATTGGCTTTATAAAATGGGTGAGACCATGACGGAAGCTAAGACCATGCGCGGAATGCATGCCGATAACAACAGCGGACTGCTGTACATTGTATTGGCTATTTTTGCTCTGGGAATTGTTTCTTATGCCTTAATTCAGAGCAGCATCAATGATGTTCTCGATTTTGATGCGCAAAATGGCAGCCAGCTGCCGCAGCAGATGTATCCCAATGCTTAAAAAGCATAGCGGGCTGACACTATGGTGTTGGCTAATACTGGGGCTGTTGTATTTGTTAAGTGCCCGGTATCAGCTCTTCACCCTGCATTGTCCCTTTCGGACACTAACGGGCTTGCTTTGTCCTGGCTGCGGAATCACCACCATGTTTGTACGATTGTCCTATGGCGATTTCGCTGGTGCCTATGCGGCCAATCCGGTGGTAATGTTGTTGTCGCCTTTTATACTGCTGCTGATGCTGCATCAGCATAATCCCAAAACCTGGTCCTTTGTGCCAGCAACGGTATTGACCTGGTTCTGCGTGATAACTCTTCTTCTATGGGGGATTGTCCGCAATCTTTAAACGGAATATCGAAACAAGGGCTACTGTCTTGGCAATGCTTGCCGGGACAGTAGTTTTTTCTTAACTTCGGCAGGAAAACTCTGGCTATTTTGCGAATATTATAAACAAAGAAATAGCAAAGGAGTGGATTCTTATGCGGTTGGAATTCTTAGGAGCAGCACATACGGTTACAGGCTCGTGCTATTTGTTAGAAACCCATGAACGGTATTATCTAATTGATTGTGGAATGTTTCAGGGTTCCCGCCGGATTCGGGAACATAATTACGACGAATTCCCCTTTAATCCGGCTAATATCGACAGCGTTATCCTAACCCATGCCCATGTAGATCATTGCGGGCTGATTCCCAAACTCGTCCGGGATGGATTCCAGGGCACGGTGTATGCCACTAAGGCAACTTGCGATTTGGCACAAATCATGCTTCCTGATTCCGCCCACATTCAGGAAGCGGATGCAGAACTATCCAATCGCAAAAATCGGCGCCGTGGTGAGGAACCAATCGAACCAATTTATACCCTGCAGGATGCAACGGATGCACTGGAACATTTTGTACCCATGCCCTACGAAACGAAATTTCTGCTAGGGGATAACGTTGAGGTTACCTTCCATGATGCGGGACATATCTTAGGCTCGGCAATTGTAGAGATTCTCGTTACCGAAGATACGAAGACCACCAAACTGGTCTTCTCCGGTGACCTAGGACAGCCCAGCCAGCCCATTGTCAAGGATCCAACCGTGGTAACGGGCGCCGATTTTCTCATCGTTGAATCCACCTATGGCGATAGGCTTCACCAGATTTACGACAAAGAGACGGCTCTGCTGGAAATCATCAATGACACCATGGATCGCGGGGGTAATGTAATCATTCCCTCCTTTGCCGTGGGCCGTACTCAGACACTGCTCTATTACCTCTACAACCTTTGGAAGGCGGGAAGACTTGATGGGGATATTCCCATTGTCATTGACAGTCCGCTGGCCATCAATGCCACTCGTATCTTTATGCGAAATTTCCAGGATTTTGATGAAGAAACCATTCAGATGTTTGGACAAAGTGGGAAAATGATTGATTTTCCCCAGGTACGCATTTGCGAAACGCCAGAGGAATCCCGGTCCCTCAATAGCTCGGAAAGTTCCCAAATCATTTTGTCCGCCTCCGGAATGGCGGATGCGGGCCGCATTCTCCATCACTTAAAACACAATCTTTGGCGCCCGGAATCTACGATTCTCTTTGTGGGGTATCAAGCGGAAGGCAGCTTAGGCCGCCGCTTGATTGATGGTATCAAACGCGTCCGTGTCTTAGGTGAAGAGGTGGCCGTAAAGGCACAGATTCAAATGCTCGATGGTTTTTCGGCCCATGCCGATGCCAATCAGCTGATGGATTGGATAAGTAAGTTCCAAGACCCAAAACCCGCCAAGGTGTTTATCGTTCATGGCGAAGCCCAGGGACAGGAAGCGTTAAAAAGCCGCATCCAAAAGGAGTGTGGGGAAGAGGTCTACATTCCGTTTCGCGGCGATGCGGTAAAAATCAGCGGCCGCGCATCGGAAATCCAGCTCTCCAATATTCCCGAAGTATCGGTGGAAATGGAAATGGAGGAGCAGCTGCGTGAGTTCGACGCCGAATATCGGAATCTGCGCCACAAAGTCATGCAGCTGGCCATTCGTCAGCCTAAGACAATGGAACCACTTATCAAGGCGATTACCAAAGGCTTTAATTACATGAAAAAACTTTTCGCGCCCTTTAATATTTGATGTGAGATTAAATTTCAATTAATAGGACTTTAGGCCTTGACGCTCACCGCCCATCCTGCTATTATGATGTATGTTAAACAATGCAAATAAGGATGTAAGTGATGGGGAGAAGCAGGGGAATGGAACAAATCGAGCGTATCAAGAAGATAACAAACGCTTGGGAACCGGAACTATGCCGTTATCCGGTGAACCGAGAGGCCAAGGTCAATATGGATGTCTATCATGAAGGAGCCGTGGAACCAGAGCGGCATAGAATCAGTATGGCCAGGGCTATTGATTACATTAGCAGTATGGCAGCTGTCATGGATATTAAGGCGATGCTGAGGGATCTTGATCATATCACGATTCGCAGTGCCGAGGATGACCGCCTGATATACCGTGTTACGGCGAGGTATGGGTATGCCGAGGAAGAATTTGTTCCGTCGGCCGTTTAAAACGATGGGGAATGCAGCCAGTAAGACGTTGCGTTCCCTTTTTTCGTGCTGAAAAGAAAAAGATGTCATATGTCCTTGAAAAAGATAAAATACGCTCTTGCATTTTGTCCGCGGTGAGGGTATAATAAGTGCAAAGCAGACGAGAGCTGCTCAAGGACATATAAATACATTACCTTTTAAAATGCGTACTGCGATGCGCATAAGGGAAGCAACTTACAACGCTATAAGTTTATCGTAAAGCTTGGGCTTTCTTATGCATACGCATAGGAAAGTCCTTTTTTGATGAATAAATAGTAAAAGGCAATGGATTTCTCCTTGAAACTTTATACATAAGTAATGTATAATTATGACTGTCAACATGTTAAGGAGTGATTGACTTGGGAAAAACTAATGTATCCTTGCGAGGTAAGAACGTCCTGGGCCTGGAGGATTTCAGCCCAGAGGAAATTCGTCTCGTACTTGAGACCGCGAAGGAAATGAAGAACATCATCCATCGTGATATCAAGAAGGTTCCGACATTGCGCGGAAAATCCATTGTCACGCTGTTTTATGAGCCCAGCACCCGTACCCGCACCTCTTTCGAGCTGGCTGGGAAATACCTGGGGGCCGATGTGGTAAACATCACGGCAGGCACCAGCTCCATCGTCAAGGGCGAGAGCCTGCGCGATACCCTCTATACGGTGGAGGCCATGGGCGTCGATGCCATTGTCATGCGCCATAAGGCCGAGGGTGCCGCTGAGTACGCCTCCCGGGTCGTAAGCCCCGTCATCTTGAACGCTGGCGATGGAGCTCATGCCCATCCGTCCCAGGGCCTTTTGAACCTCTTCACGATTCAGGAGCACAAGGGCCATCTCGAGGGCCTGAAGGTCGCCATCATCGGCGATGTACTTCACAGCCGCGTAGCCCGCTCGGATATCTACGGCATGCGCAAGATGGGCATGGAAGTCCATATCGCCGGCCCGAAGACGCTGATACCGCGTTTCCTCTATCAGGAGCCCGGCGTCGTTGTCCACGAGCGCATCGAAGATGCCATCGCTAACGCCGATGTTATCGAGGTGCTGCGCATCCAGCTCGAGCGCATGAAGGGCGGCCTGTTCCCGACGACCCGGGAGTACGCCCGCATCTTTGGCCTCAACGACATGCGCCTGAAGCTTGCCAAAGACGATGTGCTCATCCTGCATCCAGGCCCCATGAACAAGGGCTGGGAAATCTCTCCGTTCACTGCCTATGGCGATAACTCCGCCATTCAGGAACAGGTCCAGAATGGTGTCGCAGTCCGCATGGCACTCTTTACCTTGGTATTGACGGGAGGAAAACAGGAATGAAACTTTTGCTAAAAGGCGGCCGCGTCATCAATCCGGCCGAGAAATTCGATAAAATCGCCGATGTGCTCGTCGAGGATGGCAAGATAAAGGCAATCGGCGAAAACCTCGCAGCCGATGGGGCAGAGGTCTACGATGCTGCAGGGAAAGTCGTAACGCCGGGCCTTATCGACCTGCATGTGCACTTCCGCGAGCCGGGCCAGGAGGCAAAAGAAGACTTCGAGTCCGGTGCCAACGCGGCAGCTGCTGGTGGCTTCACGACGGTCTGCACGATGCCGAACACGAAACCGGTAGTGGATGATGCTGCCATGGTGCGCAGCCTCGAAAAGCGCGCCGAAGATGTGGCAAAAGTCCATGTGAAGATCATCGGTGCCGTGACGAAGGGGCAGGAGGGCAAGGAACTGGCAGAGCTTGGCGATATGATTGAAGCCGGCGCAGTTGCTTTCTCTGACGATGGCCATTACGACCAAAAGGCCAAGGTTCTCTTGAATGCCTTTGACTACCTGCACACCTTCGACAAGGTCATTGTCAACCACGACGAAGAGACTTCTCTGGTGGAAGACGGCGTCATGAACGAAGGCCATCGCAGTGCCATGCTGGGCCTTAAAGGCCGCCCGACAGTGGCCGAGGACATCGCCGTAGCCCGCGACATCATGCTGGCCGAATACGCCGGTTCCCGCGTCCATGTGGCCCATATCAGCTCAGCCCGGGCCGTGGATATCGTGCGCCAGGCCAAGAAACGCGGCGTGCGCGTCACCTGCGAGGTTACGCCCCAGCATCTGACCATGACCGACGAATGCGTCAACCTGTTTGACACGTCGACGAAAATCAATCCGCCGCTGCGGGCCCAGAAGGACTGCGACGCCCTGCTGGAAGGCCTCAAGGACGGCACCATCGATGCCATCGTCACGGACCACTCCCCGCATGCCCAGGAGGACAAGGATCGCGAATACATCTATGCACCCAGCGGATTCCCTGGTCTTGAAACGTCCCTTGGCATCATGCTGACGGACCTTTACCACGCAGGCAAGCTGGATCTTGCTACAATCGTGTCCAAGATGACCTGCGAGCCGGCTAAGGTATTCGGCATGGATGCCGGCACGCTGGCAGTGGGGAAAAGTGCTGACATCACAGTCATCGACCCGGAACTTTCCTGGACGGTTGAGGAGAAGAAATTCTACACGAAGGGCAGCCATAGCCCGTTCATCGGCCGCGAGCTCAAAGGCAAAGCGGTACTGACGGTCGTTGCTGGCAAGATTGTCATGCAGGATGGCGAAGTTCTTTAAACTATATGAGGTGATTTCATGAAAGGTAAATTGATCCTGGAGGACGGTACCGTTTTCCACGGCAAACTTTTGAATAACATCAAGGCAACCGGCGAGGTTGTTTTCAATACAGGCATGACGGGCTATCAGGAAAGCCTTACGGACCCGTCCTACTGCCGTCAGATTCTGACCCTTACCTATCCGATGGTTGGAAACTACGGTATCGCGGACCTTTTCATGCAGTCGCGCAAATCCTTTGTCAACGGCTTTATCATCGGCGAGCTCTGCGAGATGGGCAGCAACTGGCATTACGAGACGAGCCTGGCAGACTTTTTGACGAAGCAGGGCGTACCGTGCCTCTACGATGTCGATACACGCGCCGTCACCCGCAAGATCCGCTCGGCCGGCACCATGAAGGGCATCATCGTGTCCGAGGACGCCGCCCAGACCGAAATCGATGAGCTCTTCGCCGTACCCATCAAGAAGGATGTGGTCATGGAAGTCACGACGCCGGAAACCTATACCATGGAGGCAGAATCTAACGATGCGCCCCATGTGGTCGCCATGGACTTCGGCGTCAAGCAGAATATCCTAAAATCTCTGCATGACCTGGGCTGCAAGCTCACGGTGGTGCCGGCCCATACGACGGCGGAAGAAGTCCTGGCCCTCAATCCAGACGGCATTTTCCTCTCGAACGGCCCTGGCGACCCGGCGGACGTGCCGGAGATCGTCGAGGAGATCAAGAAGCTCATCGGCAAGAAACCGATCTTCGGCATCTGCCTGGGTCACCAGCTGCTGGCGCGCTCCTTTGGCGCCAAGACCTATAAATTGAAGTTTGGACACCGCGGCTGCAACCAGCCGGTCAAGAACCTCTTGACGGGCCGCGTGCAGATTTCCTCCCAGAACCACGGCTATGCCGTCGACGAGGAATCCCTTAAAGACCTGCCGCTGGAAGTTACGCATATCAATGTCAACGATGGCACGGTGGAGGGCATGCGCCACAAAGACCTGCCTATCTTCTCGGTACAGTACCACCCGGAGGCATCGCCGGGACCGGATGACAATATGTATCTTTTCGATCAGTTCTGGACGATGCTCAAGGGGGAATAAACTGTGCCAAAGAAAGAAAATCTCAAAAAAGTCATGGTTGTCGGC
>NZ_JAILKR010000041.1 GCF_024693525.1 Selenomonas sp.
GCGTTCTCGTTGGAAAAGCAGTTTCGTCCAAGCGAAGCGCGTTTAACTGTTTTCCAACTCTTAATTAAAAGGCAAAAATTTCTTGTAGCGGGTTGTCACCGGTGGAGCGTTGGTACTGGGGCCCCCGCCGCCGGCGACTTACTTCGAATACGAACTGGGTAATACTCCCCTGCAAACTGTAATTTGTAAAAATACGTTGATAAATTCATAAAAACCTCCATAAGTTAGATCAATCAAGCTAACTTATGGAGGCTTTTATATTTTATGCCAATATGAAGGGATTTTTCACAATCCCTTTTTTATTTTCGCGCCAAAATGGCAAACAGCGGCACCGAATCATATTGCATCGCTGGATCATTGTGGACGATATCGGCTATGTCGGCCTCAACCTCCACGGTCATATCCAATCCCTGCAAATACGCGGCATCCCACGTCGGCCGCCGATGGGTACTGATGCGTACGGCATCTTTAATCGCATTACAGGTATCGACCATTGCCTGATCAATGCCTGCATGGACATTCGCTTGATCTTCTTTCTGGGAAAAAGTTTCCAGCCCATAATCGGAATCGAAATTCATAAGCACTCCACCCGGCTTAAGCACTCGCTGCCATTCCCGGTAAGCAGCCATCACATCCGGCAGCGTCCAAGTCAGATTACGGCTGATTACCACGTCAAAGGAGTCATCCGCAAAGGACAAAACCTGAGCATCCATTTTCTGGAATTTCACCGATACACCACTGGCCATGGCATTCTGCTTCGCCTCATGAAGCATATCCCCTGACATGTCAATGCCCGTCACCTGATGTCCCATTCCAGCCAACAATATCGCAAAAAACCCAGCGCCAGTTCCCACATCCAGCACACGAAGCGGCCGATCCTTGGGCAGTCTTTCTGCCAAAAAACCTTGCCAGGCCACTCGGCTTGGTCCGGCCAATTCCCGTAAGCGAACCTTGCTGAATGCACTGCTTCGTACATCCCAATACGATTCGATTTCCCGGTTCAATGCCGTATAATCCTCCAACGCCTCGTCACGCCAAACATTCTTCGAATCCATACGCGTCCCTCCAGTAGATCTTGTCTGTCTCTATTGTAAAGGATTCTCTGCCACCAAATAAGCCCCCCTGGGGGTTATGATAATTCCTTAAAAAATGTATCCCTCATTATAATAATGCTCTTAATCTCTTCTAAAAAAGCCGCGCTATGGTATAAACAAAGCGATTGACAATTGCATGTTTTTGAGGAGGCTTAACGCATGGGTGACGATAATAACAATACTTGTAGCAGCAGCTACGGCGGCTGCGATTCTGGATATGGTGGCGGCTATGGCGACTATGGTGGAGAAGATTCCAGTGACAGCTATGGTAATGACGGTTCGAATGACGACTCCAGCGATAGTGATGGCGCTTCAGACAGCGATTACAGCAGTGACGATTCATATTCCTCTGACGATGATGGGGATAGTTATGGTTGGGGTTCGGCTTATAGTGATTACAGTAGTGATTCCTACGTCAGCGATGATGAAGTGGCGGATACAATGGATTTTTCCGATGTCGCTTCTGGCTGGGGTGCAATAGGGCGTGAGGCCATGGATAGTTTTAGCAATTTCTGTGAGGGACTTATCGCGAAGGACGAATCCACCAATAACGAATTTCCCAGCACAGCCCCTTCCTATACAGACCTTTACGATCCCGAAGGTTATCTTGATGCTTCCAGAACCCCAGACGATGACATAGCGCCTGATAGTAAGGGGATTATAGCCATGGCAGTAGATGCCATAGCAGATGGCATAACACAACGGCAACAAGAGATAACCGAAGAACTGCCGGATTTTGTAACAACGGTGAACGATTCCAAAAATACCAGCAGTTACCTTAGCGATTTAGGCAATCCAGACGAAAACACCTATACGCCTGCGCCCGATGATGTACCGACTGGCAATCCGGGAATTTTGTCGATGGGCCTGACTGCTTTGGCGGACCATTTTAATCATCCCCCACAGGAATTAATTGATGCCGCCAATGAAATGAAGGAAACGGTCAATAAGGGGGATTTATCTTCTTATCCCGAAGATCAGCCGGCAGAAGAGGCTCCAGTAAATCCTGACGATGATATTGACCCCAATAGTAAAGGCTTCATTTCTACCGTAGCTGAGGCATTGACGCTAGGGGCAAAAGCCATAGCAAACCGCATCAACAATCCATCTCCAACGCTACAGCAAGCAGCCCAAGAAATGAAGGACCGGGCAGAACGAGGTCAAATCTCTGCTTATGCAGACGATGAATACTCCCATGAGCAGGAAGAAAATTATACCGGCTACGAATTAGGCCAAGAAAAATCCGAAAAAACCTTTCAAAATTTACGTGACCCTTCTAATGTATGGGCAAAGAATACTTTTACCAATGTGGCAGATACCGCAATATCTAGTCAACACATATTTACCTCGCAAACGGTTACACCTTTTACAAAAGCGAACATAAATACAATAACAGAAGGTGCCGCTTATGGATTAAAAAGTGCTAAGACAGTAACAAAATCAAGTGTCGTAGGACTGACATTTGCTGCGGCAGACGCTTATAGCGATATAACAAATGAGAATTTTACAACAACACAAAAAAGGGAGGCTGTAGCTATAGACTTAGCAGGCGCAGCTACAGGGGTAGCCGTCGGTGCAGTATTAGCAGCAACGGCAGCACCAATCGCATTGACATTAGCATTAGGCATTACCACAGGAATTATAATTGATAAAAGTACAGATTTTCTGAAAGGAGAGTTAGGATTAAAACAATGAAAATAAACTATAGAATATTTCTTATCTGTATAATTGGATTGATAATTGGAAAACTGTTGAATCATTTCTGTAGAAACAACGATATGCTACTAGTTGTACTAGGCGTAGTCAATATACTTTTAGCAGTCTATTATTATTGGGAAAAGAAAAATCAAGAATGGATTAAACTGATAGTACCTTTTGCAATTGCTTGCTTTATGCCAGTAACTCTAGGGCTGTATTCTAAAGATGCGTATTTTTTATCTACTTTAGGCAGTGTGATTTTCATAATAATAGGGACTAATGCTTTTCTTGTACAAAAAAGCAAGCAGGAATCCGATCTAGGCAAAAAGAGGTTCTTGAGAATCGTCATCGGTATAAATACATTTGCTTTGCTTTCTTTTTGTGCAATAGGCTTATATGCTTTTTTGCGATAAAAGATGCGATGCAATTTCACCATAACCACTTCGTGAAATTGACAAAATCACCAGCTAGTGCCCTCCCTACAGGAGAATCGACTGTATTAGAAGTGCGGATATACGTACACATCATCGGAAATGAAGGCGGTATTCGGA
>NZ_JAILKR010000079.1 GCF_024693525.1 Selenomonas sp.
CGGCTGAGGATGCGGCAAGTTTCCCCGAGCTTCACCCTCCGAGGGCATAGTAGCTTCGTGCCGACTCTAACCGAGGCGGCGGGGGCCCCAGTACCATAAGCGGAGCCTTGACGTTCCGCGTGAAGCAAGAAATTTTTGCCTACGTTCTCGTTGGAAAAGCAGTTTCGTCCAAGCGAAGCGCGTTTAACTGTTTTCCAACTCTTAATTAAAAGGCAAAAATTTCTTGTAGCGGGTTGTCACCGGTGGAGCGTTGGTACTGGGGCCTCCGCCGCCGGCGACTTACCTCGAATACGAACTGGGGACTACTCCCCTGCAAACTGCAATTGGTAAAAAGTGCGTTGATAATTTAGCAGACGCCCCCCTAAGTTAGACGAATCAATCTAACTTAGGGGGGCGTCTGCTAAATTATATCTAAACGTAAAGGGCTTTTTCGCAGTCTTTTTTATTTGGCCGTGACATTTACTTGTTGATTATCCTTGGTGGCTTGGGCGGCATTGAGTTCCTGACGCAGGCCGTAGTAGAACTGGATGAGACCACCGAGAATGGCATCCCGGTCGGTGTCTTTGAGGCCGGCGGTCTTTTTGAGCTCGCGGGTGGTTTCCATAACGTTGCCGATGGTTAGGATGTAATTGTACTCTTCCTCGAGAATCTGGGCCGCGTCGAAAGGATCCAGGCATTTGACATCCTGGCTAAGTTTATCGTATTCCCGGGAGAGGGCTTTGAGGTTTTTCTTCTGGGTGAGGGCCAGTGAGAGATTATCTTCCGTTACCCGGGAAAGGGCTTTATTGATAGCATCCCGCATGGCATGCATATCGCGGAGGCGTTTTTGCAGGGCCTGAATGCTGCGGGTCATGCGCTGAGCTTCCATCGGGGAAAGGTCGATTTGTTTATCGGTCATATTTACATCTCCTTATCGATTCTGATAGAATCTATTGTAGCGGATTTTGGGTGGAAAGTCCAAGACCTTGACGAGTTTGCTACAATAACTATGGTAGATCTATTATATGGAGAAAAACCATGATTCAAATCGAAAATCTGGTGAAGAAATTTCCCCATAAGACAAAGACGGGGAAAAACAGTGAAAAAACAGCAGTGGACAATCTGTCTCTTTCAGTAAAGGCAGGGGAAATCTTTGGTTTGCTGGGCCCAAATGGTGCTGGCAAGACGACGACAATCCGCCTGTTGACAATGCAGACCCAGCCTACGAGTGGTTCGATTCAGTACCGGGGGCTGGAGCTTTCCAAACATGCCCAGGAATTGAAGAGCATCATTGGCGTGGTACCGCAACATGTGAATTTTGACCAGGATTTGACGGTTCGGGAAAATTTGGAGCTCCATGCGCGGCTGCATCATATGAAGCGGGCGGAGCGTCAGCAGCGTATCCGCGAACTATTGTCCTATGTGGAACTTACCGAGGTGGTAAACGATGGGGTGCGGCGTTTGTCGGGCGGTATGAAACGCCGTTTGCTTATCGCACGGGCTCTTTTGCATCGTCCGCGAATCCTTTTCATGGATGAGCCGACAGTGGCACTGGACCCCCAGGTGAGGCGCCGCATCTGGCAGCTAATCCGCCAAATGGCCCGCGATGGGGTTACGGTCTTTTTGACTACCCATTATATCGAGGAAGCAGAATCTCTTTGCAATCGGGTGGCCATCTTGAACAAGGGAAAACTTGTAGCGCTGGATACGCCGCAGAATTTCTGCGAAAAGCTCGGCCGCTATACGGTGGAATGGGATGGCAGCGATGGGCGTGAGTACAAGTTCTTTGCGGAAAAGCAGGCGGCAGCTGCGTTTGCTGGCCGGCAGGAGGGGGATGGTTCCATCCTCATTCGGCCGACGAATCTTGAGGACGCCTTCATCGAACTCACGGGCCGAAGGGAGGGCATCTGATGCTTTACGATATCTGGACGGTGTTTTGGCGTGACTGGGTGGTACTGAAGCGCCGGATGACGAAATTTATCCTGTCGCGTATGGTGGCACCCATGCTCTATCTGGTCGCTTTTGGCTGGGGGCTGGGGCGCAGTATTTCGGTGGATTCGGGGACGTATCTTGATTTTCTCGTGCCGGGCATTCTGGCGCTCAATTCGATGAATATCAGCTTCAACAGCATTACGCCGGTGCATGCTGAGCGTATCTATCATAAGAGTCTGGAAGAATACATCCTGGCGCCGATATGGCCGGATGCCTTTGTCATTGGCAAGGTGCTGGCCGCAGTGCTTCGCGGCTTGATTTCATCGGCTATTATTGTGATACTGGCCTTGGCCTTTGGAGCGCATTTCACGCTTACGCCGCTCTTTTTGTTTGTGCTAATCCTAAACTGCATCATCTTTGCGGAAATCGGCTTTATCGCGGCGATGAAAATCCGGACTTATGAGGAGATGAGCCAGGTAAACACCTATATTCTGTTGCCCATGTCGTTTTTGTGTGGCACCTTTTTTTCCACCCAGGCCTTGCCGGATTTCTTGCGTTATATCATTGAGCTTTTGCCCCTTACCCATACGAGTTATCTGCTGCGCGGCATTGGCAGTGGCAGTGAGATTGCGCTGGCATCGGTGTTGGTGCTGGCAGCTTATGCGGTATTGGGCTTTGCCATCGGCAGCCGGTCCTTTCGCCGGTTGACCCGCTAATTATGAGGAGTAACGAATTTGTTTAAGAATATCATGCATCATCATGCAGCTTCCAGCGAAGACTGCGCGAAATTATGCTGCACCCGAATCGAAGATTTTGCGGTCAAGATTGGCCGGCTGACCATCTTTGACAACGTGAACATTCACATCCACTGTGGTCAGTTGACGGCCATAATCGGTCCCAATGGCGCGGGCAAGAGTACGCTTTTGAAGGCCATTCTCGGTGAGGTTCCGCATCAGGGGAAACTTCACTATGTGGATGCCAAGGGCAAGCATACGGGCCATCCGGTCATCGGCTATGTGCCGCAATACCTGCGGTTTGATGTCAGTGCGCCCACCAGTGTCATGGATATCTTCATGGCGTGCCTTTCCAAGCGTCCCGTTTGGCTCTGCTCGGATAAGAGTCTGCGTCCGCGCGTCGAAAAGAGCCTGGCACGGGTTCATGCGGAGCATCTGATCGACCGACGCCTCGGGGCCCTGTCGGGGGGAGAGCTGCAGCGGGTACTCTTAGCGCTGGCCCTTGACCCCATGCCGGATTTGCTGCTGCTGGATGAGCCCGTGTCCGGCGTTGACCAGAATGGACTAGAACTTTTTTATGAAATACTGGCGGAACTGCGTGAGAAAGAGGACATGGCGATTATCTTGATTTCCCATGATCTCAATATGGTCGCACGGCATGCCGATCAGGTGGTATTGATGAATAAGAGCGTCGTTACCAGTGGTACGCCGGATGAGGTGTTCTGTGATTCGCGTACGCGCCGTATCTTTGGCATGTTGGCTGGTGGCGAGGCGGCCCCAGTGGAGGCGCAGGCGGAAACGACCAGGAGGGACGATTGATGGAAATGATTTACGGCATCATGGATATGGTGCTGCCCTTTGAATGGGCCAGCCATATGTTCATGAAACATGCATTGTTGGCCATCTTGCTGGTTACGCCGCTGTTTGGCCTGTTGAGCACCATGGTGGTATCGAACCGCATGGCCTTCTTTTCGGATTCCCTGGGACATGGCGCCTTCACCGGCATTGCGCTGGGAGTATTGCTAGGGGTGGTATCGCCGCTGGTATCGCTGGTGGCCTTTTCTATTTTGTTTGCCCTCTGCATCACCTATATCAAAAATAAGAGCACGGCGTCGACGGATACGATTATCGGCGTGTTTTCCTCCACGGCAATTGCCCTGGGCTTGATGATTATGACCAGTGGCGGCGGCTTTAACAAGTTTTCGTCGTTTCTCATTGGCGATGTGCTCAGCATTACCGAGGAGGATTTGCAGGCGCTAGCCGTAGTATTCTTGCTGGTGGTGGCTGGCTGGGCTTTCCTTTATAATAAATTGCTGGTTCTATCCATCAATTCGTCCTTTGCCCGCAGCCGTGGGATTGAGACCTTTTTGGTGGAGGGAATGTTCGCGGCAATCCTGGCGGTGGTTGTATCCATCAGCATCCAGTGGGTGGGGATTCTGATTATCAACGCCCTGTTGGTACTGCCCGCGGCAGCGGCCCGTAACGTGACCAATAATGTCAAACAATATCATGCAGTGTCGGTATGTCTGGCACTTTTAACTGGCGTCAGCGGCTTAATTCTGGCTTATTACTTCAACATGGCAGCTGGTGCAACCATCGTGGTATTGTCATCCTTAGTATTTTTTGTGACCATTGTTCTTAAACCGCGGTTTATCCGCTAAGGTTTCCCATAACGGGCTATGCAGGTAGTTACGGCTTCCGGCATAGCCCAATTTTTTATGGGGAGGAATATTATGCAGCAGTTATTAGGGTATGTACGGGTGAGCACCAGAGAACAGAATTTGGATCGGCAATTAGCGGCCATGAAGCGAATGGGAATAAAGCCGAAAAATATCTATATGGATAAACTTTCCGGCAAGGATTTTTCCCGGCCCCAGTATCAAAAACTCATGGGACGCATCGATTCGGAAACCATCTTGTGCATCCATTCCATTGACCGGCTGGGGCGAAATTATCAGGAGGTGTTGGAACAGTGGCGGCAAATCACGAAAGTCAAGGGAGCGGATATCGTTGTACTGGATATGCCGCTGTTGGATACCCGCAAGGGGCGGGATTTGCTGGGAACCTTTGTCAGTGATGTGGTTTTGCAGGTACTCTCCTTTGTGGCGGAGAATGAGCGGCGCAACCTCCGCCAGCGGCAGGCCGAAGGTATTGCCGAAGCCCGCAAGCGGGGCGTTCGTTTCGGCCGCCCCTGTAAGCCCTTACCATCTGGATTTTCCCAGGCCTATCAAGCTTGGAAACAGGGGCGATTGTCTCTGAATCAAGCCGCAAGACAAATACATATGCCCGTGTCGACTTTTTACAACAAATGTCAGCAACGAAAAAAGCGCGAACGGTAAGCGTTCGCGCCCAGAGCCTATTTAGAAAAGCATACTTTTCTGAATAGGCCCTTTTCTTTCTTAATCTACTATATCTATCGGTGAAAATGTTGTTTTTCTTAAATAATTTTTTGTCATTTAAAAAAGTATAGGTTTTGAAAATCAAAATGAAGGTTGAGGCAGAGATGAAAGAAATCACTAAAGTACCAGCTAAAGCCGAGCAGGGAATGGCAGGAATCGGCAGGAGACAGGGAAAGTCGCCAAGACCAAATGAAACGGCATTTGACCGCGAACTGCAAGCGGCGGAACATGGCGTCAAATTTTCGCGCCATGCGGCCAAGCGCATCGAGATGCGTGGCGTGGAACTAAGTGACAGCGATATGAATCGGCTGAACAATGCGGTGGAGCGCATGGCGGAAAAAGGTGCCCGGGATGCGCTGATATGGATGAAACAGACCGCTTTGGTTGTCAGCGTGAAGAATCGCACCGTCATTACCGCAGTAGACGAAGAAAGTGCCAAAGAAAACATTTTCACGAATATAGACAGTGCCGCCATACTCTAAGGCACAAGGGATAAAGGAGAAGTGATTTATTATGATGCGTTCGTTATATTCTGGTGTATCGGGACTTAAAGGACATCAGACGAGAATGGATGTAGTAGGCAACAACATTGCCAATGTCAATACAACAGGATTCAAATCCAGCCGCGTGACCTTTGCTGACACATTGCTTCAGACGCAGGCCGGTGCAGCGGCACCATCGGGCAATCTCGGTGGTACGAACCCGAAGCAGATTGGTTTGGGTGTCGGCGTTGCCAGCATCGATACGATTTTTACCGACGGTTCCGTTCAGGCAACGGGCAAGAATACCGATCTCTGCCTGTCGGGAAATGGTTTGTTTGTCGTAAAAAAAGGCAGTGAGAGGTTCTATACCCGTGATGGTGCTTTCGAATTTGATGCAGAGGGCAACTATGTATTGCCGGGCAGTGGTCTAAAAGTACAGGGGTGGATGGCATCTAATGGAGAACTAAATACTTCTGGTGAGGTAACGAATATCGTAATTCCATCCGGAAAGAGTATGCCACCAACGGCAACAACTACGGCTGTCTACACAAACAATTTAAAGGCAGATACTGCAGTTGTAACGAAGGTTAATGGTTGTAATGAAACATCGTGGACGTGTAGTGCAAATATGCCGTGTAAATTGGTTTTGTCGAATGGAACAACCGTAGACGGCACAGAGGGGATTACATATACACCGGATTATGTATATTCATCAGTAAAAAATACCTACACTACACTGGGGGATATGGTAACGGTTAACAAGTATCATACGCCTATTACGGTAACCTTAGCTGATGAGACTACCCATACATTTACCAACAAATCCACAGATGCTGATTGGCAATATGGTTATACGACTAAGACGGCTGGTGATGAAGCTACAGCAACGGCTAAAGTGACTGTATCGTTAAAAAATACAACAACAGGACGTACGGCTAATGGTGTAAGTGGCAAAACATATAAAGTGGGGGATACGGCTACAACGTCGGTATCGTCAGGTACAGTTACATGCAATGCGAATGAAAAATTGGTTTTGTTACTTTCGGATGGAACCAAACATGATGTTTCCACACAAGCTGGTTCCTATGTAATTAATTCTGATAAATATACTTATGATGGACATTCAGCTACGATTGTGGGGGCTGAAGTGAGCTTTACGGTAGATGAAATGACGGTTGTGTCAGCTGAAGGAGAAGGTGCTTCCTTACGAGTAGGTTCAGCAGCTATTACCGATGGATATGCATTGCGTCAGATAACGGATGGTTCTTCGGTAACAGCAAGTGCGACAAGCCCCGTAACGCTTACTTTAGAGGATGGAACAACGATAACCGGACTTACCGACGAAAAGACATATAAAGTTGGTGATGGGTACGAGGGTACTAAGGTAACTACAGGAAATGTTACAGCCGGAAAGGTTCGAATTTATCTGGAAGATGGTACAACGCATGATGATACGGTACCAACAGGAACTACTTATAAAGTCGGCGATACTTATACGTATACGAATTCAGGTGGTACGGTAGTTAGTACAAAAATTGCTGGATATGCATCCTTGGCACCAATAAAAGCAATTTCAGTGCAATCGCAAATTACTGGTATTGAAGAAAGCAGTAATACCTTAGTAAATGAAATAATTCCTGGCAGAGTTACGGCGTCTAAGACAAATGCGTTAACGCTTACGTTATCGGATGGTACAACGCAGACGGTTAACTCTGGTATTTATGATATCGGCCATAGTTTGCCTATTACGACCATCATTAATGTTGTGGACAGTTTAGGAAAAACTCATTCAGTACCAATTTATTTTACCAAAACGGCTACTGGGTCAGGTGAGACTTCAAATGATGGTAATCAGTGGACTGTTTCGGTGGACGGAAAAGATATAACGGGAACAAACAACAGTATTACGGAAGATGATGGTTCGATAACAACAGTTGACATGGAACCATATGTCATGCAGTTTTCGACTACCGGTGGCTTAATCAATGGTTCGGGGAACCTTGAGTTTACCTTAAGAGATGGTGCTAATCGTAGTCAGACCGTGTCTATTGATGTATCACAGCTTACGCAGTATGTAGGAAATAACACTTTCAAAGGAACAACTGATGGTAATGCTGCGGGTACGCTTAGCAGTGTATCGATTGACAGCTCAGGTATCATCACGGGGACCTATACCAATGGTGTCAAACAAGCAGAAGCACAGGTTGCTGTTGCGCAGTTTAACAATGCGGCAGGTCTTACCAAGACTGGTAATAGCTTGTATCAGACTTCCAACAACTCAGGATCGGCGACTGTGAAAACTGCCAGTGACCTTGGCTGCACGATTACGCCGTCGGCTCTTGAGATGTCCAATGTCGATATCGCTAGCGAGTTCTCGGATATGATTGTCACCCAGCGTGGCTTCCAGTCCAATTCCAAGATTATCACGGTTAGTGATGAAATGCTGGAAACAATGATCAATATGAAACGTTAACGCAAACGGGTAACGCGAGATATTTTGTCGTGTTACCCGTTTTTATTTTGTATGTAAGATATGTAGGGGTATGCTTTGGGAAAATTACCAGATATACTTGATGATTTTATATGGTATATTGTTTTTATCAGATATAACTGATAAAATATATGAATTTATGGACTTGAATCGGGAGACACAGCCTGACCGTTCCGTAGCAGAACTTTTTCAGCAGTATGTGCTCTATGGAGGGATGCCATACCTTTGGAACCTTCAATACCAGGAGCAACCTGTCAAGCAGTACCTTCGGGATTTATTCAATGCTGTTGAGCTGAAAGACATTATCCGTCGCAAACAGATTCGGGATGTGGATATGCTAGAACGTATCCTTACTTATGTGACAGCCAACATCGGCAAAGTAGCGGAATATGAGGTTGATTTCGTCGCTGAAAGATGAGGAATCGGTATAGTTGCCTTCTCCCTGGCAAGCAAAAAGGATTTTGTCTTTTCGTGACGAATTCATACCTAGAGATGATGGGGGAAATGCGGGCGGCAAAAGCTAAAAGCGAGGGGTGACTATGGCGAAGGATAAAGAGTGGCGAAAGCGGCGGGACCGTATGCGGGATTTGTTCGAAGAGATGATGGATCAGCATAAAAAAATGCTGCTGACAGCAATTGAGCTGCACAAGGCCATGGAGGAAGATAAAGACCCAAGGGGAATCAAACACAGTAAGGAGTTTCTGGATCTTATGCGTCAACAGCGCACGTTGATGATTCTCGGCATGGTACACAAGGTCAATGCGTTGGAATCAGAAGAAGAAGGGGGGAAGTTAATTCCCTTCCCCGTCCGTCCTACTCGGGAAAATATGGAGGCAACCGTTCGGCAGTATATTCCACGTGACCGGGAGAGGCTGGCAAAGGAACATGCGGCAATCATGCGCATGGCCGAAAAGATTGGGTATTATGCCTGGTCTTTGCCAAAATCCTGCGTACAGCATGCGAAAAATGGCGGGGTTACTACGTATGAGTGTTCCCGCTGCAGCGTGCTTCGCAATGCGAGACTCACGCAGGGGGGCGATGGCGAGGGTTATGAATTACAGCATCGTCAACTGCTGCGCCTCTACGAAAAATGGGATGCCTGGATGCTGCAGTTTGGGAAAGAGGAACCCAAAACGCAGGAGGAAATACAGGAAGAGGTGGTATCGCCGGCCTGCAAGAAGCATCTTCGCGAACACTTCGCGGAACAGGAAACCTTTGATGGCGCGGATTGTTATGGTTGTCCGGTCATCCGTCAGTCCTTTATGCCGCTACAAAAGAATACAACGAGGGAATAGAACGAAGCGGGCTCTTAGCAGACCGCTTCGTTCTATTTTTGATTGTTTGTTTTGGTAAGGGATTGATTCTTTTGAAACAGTGTTTCAGGGGCGGGGTTTTTTGCTGGTAGGCAAGAGATTTTTTATGTAACAGCGTTTCAGTTCATCGGATACGGATTGTTTAATATTATTTGCTAGTGGTAAGCTTAAAGCGAATTAAAGAATACATTATAATACCAAAAGAGAGAAACAGGGGGAGAAAAACGATGAAACTGAAGAGAGAAAGAACTACAGCTCTCGCGCTGACGGTTTTGCTTGGTCTTTCGGCTGCTTATATGCCGTCGACGGAGGCTGCCAAAACTACGGCAGAAGAAGCTTTGGAAAAACAGCTGGAGTCACCGGTTCAGGAGTCGCTTTCCGAAAAGGCACAGCGTCTGGCTCATAGTACGGTAAAACTTACTGGAGTCGATGTTGCGGATGGCTCGGCTTACGATAAAGACAAAATCCTCCTGTTGGTACCACAGCTCAAAGGGGACAAGGTAAACGTACAGGAACTCAGCCGGACTATTGCTCTGTATAACGATGACGGCGCCATTAAATTGCATGTCAATTTCCAGCCGGATGGTGACGGCTACCGGGCAGTAGTAAATGCCGTAACGGGGAAAAAGGTTGCAGTTGGCGTGCAGTTTGCCAACAATGGTAACAAATACAGCGGCAATTGGCGTGGGACGACTACCTATGTTAACCGCAATCTTACGGGGCGTGGGGATACGCTTGGTGCGGCTTTGGTCAGCACGACATCACTCGATAAGGACAGCAATGTAAGGCAGGGGGCTGTTTCCTACCGTTGGAATCTGCCAAGCTCTGGCGATACGCTGACTTTCTCTGCCAGCCATTCGGATTCGAAACTAACGAACCTGTCCACTACGCCGTTGTTTGATTTGTCGGCTACGGGTAAGAGCACCCGTGCTGGCGTATCGTATCAGCATTATTTCAAGCATAGCCAGCGAGAGCGCGATTTCTTGGATTTCGGTTTGAACTATCATCAGACGGATAATAGTTTGGCATTGGCTCTTCCTGGTGGCGGCGGTGCCAAAATCAATTATGACCTCCATCATGAAGATGCAACGGTAGCATTTTATCATCGCGACCGCGGGGCATCCCATAATTTCGGTTATCGTTTTGGCCTTCAGGGAAATGTCGCCGGTAATAAGACGGATTTCAAAGCCATGACGGCAGATGCTGATACGAAATATCTGATTTTCCATGCGAATGCGAATTATCTGAAACGCCTGAGCAAGGAAAAAAATTCCTGGCTTTTAAATACGCGCGCTGCTGGACAGCTGGCGAATAAGAACCTCATCAGCTGCGAGAAGTTTGGCGTAGGCGGTATGGACAGTGTCCGTGGCTTTGATGAGAATATCCGCACGGCCGATAATGGCGTATCGGGAAGTGTGGAATTTTACACGCCGGAGAAGAGCGGTCTGCGCGGTGTTGCCTTCGTCGATGGTGCTCGCATCAAAAATCATCATGGCAATACGGCAACGAATCTGGCATCGACGGGGCTTGGAATTCGTTACAATACGGCGAATTTCTCCCTGGCCACGGATTATGCCTGGGTTCTGCATGAACCGGATAATGTCGAACATGACCCGGCCGGTCATCGCCGTTGGAATTTCTGGGCTGGATTGAGTTTCTAAGTAAGGAGCGGAAGTAAGATGAAAAAAACAACCTTATCGAAAAAGATTCTTCGTTTTGCTGTGGCCAGCGGGCTGGTATTTTCCATGAGTGCTCCGCTGGTGCAGGCAATGCCCCAGGGCGGTGAAGTCTTAAATGGCGGCGTTTGGGTCAATGGATCGAATCGATATCTCGACAATAACTGTGGGAAGTTCGATGCCATTTCTGGTGACGAATTCCAAGCGCAGAAGGTCTATGACGCCAATGATAAAGCGTTGATCATCAAATGGGATTCTTTCGATATTGCAAATGGTGAGAGTTTGGTCTTAAATGGTCAGGGGGTGCCCTTCGTCAACATTGTCAATAGCGGGGCTATGTCAAATATTGCCGGCACCTTGTCAGCTACGGGGCTTTATCAAGTGTATGTGGTAAATCCCAATGGCATCAATGTGGCGGATACGGCTAATTTAACGGCTACGAATCTGACCCTTTCGACGGTGGAGGCCAGCGATACAGAATGGAAAAACTTGTCCTTTGGGGATACTGCAAAAGCCAAAGGCGATATCAAGATTTCTACGCCGAACGTCATCGATGTATATGGCAACTTTACGACGGACAGCGTCAATTTGGAAGTAGCCGATGGGGTATCCTTTAAAATCAATACTGAGGACAGCAATTCTTCCTGGTGGGATGATACCAATAAGGTAAATGTGACCTACGATAAGACTTGGGACCGTTCGACGGTAAAATTCAACGCGGAGAACAACATTACCTTTAGCGGTTATTTCGATACGGCCTGGATTGATCAGAGGGGGGATGTGGCTGGTCATGGTTCCAAAGGCCCCATTGAGGCAACCTTTACGGGTAAAAATGTGACCTTCAATGTGCCGACGAAAACAACGGAATACACCGTGGGCATGAATTTTAATCTGTATAATGATGCCAACACGATAACGGTAAACGGCACGGACAGCATTGCGATAAACGGCGGCAAATTTGCCGCTGGTTCGGGAAGCATCAACCTCAACAGCCCGAAAATCACGGCGGCCAGCGGTACAGTGTTTGATGCCGCAACGAAGACCTCCTCGTCTAAGATTGAGGCGGCCGAAGGGGTTAATATCGACGACTTTACGGTAACGGATTTACCCAGCAGTGACCCAACGGATACCCCCAGCGATAATCCTGCCGATACCCCGTCGGATGAACCAAGCGATGAGCCGGCTAAACAGCCCTTGAGCAACAATGTGACGGTAAATAAGGCTTTGGATACGCTGCCCTCTTCGGTGGATAAGAAGACAAAAGCGCAGATGGCAGCCACCATTGAGAATGAAAACGATGTGGTAGTAGCTGCGGTAGACCAGGAATCTTCCCCAGCAGAATCGGTGGATGCAGAAGACAGCAACGTCCGGGTACAGGCTGCTGCCATGGAGAGCACCTCCAATGCTGCGGCCAATACGAATGGGCTGGAAGTTGCCGATAACGTATCCTTTACGGCGTAATACAACAATAGGCGAAATACCAGAGGGAAAATAAAAAGGAGTTGCCGAAAGAGTTTGTGTTTTTTACAGGCTCTTTCCCAACTCCTTTTGTCGTTAATTCGGTAAAAATGGCAAGGGGGATGGACAAGGGACGTGATTCTTTTATATAATAGCAAGGATGAATAATCATCATAAATAGCTTAGATGTGGAGGATGTAGAAAATGGCAAGAACGGTCAACTACGAAGAGAAGATTAAACTGGTTTCGGCAAAGATTGAAAAAAAGCAGAGCGAAATCAAGGCGCTGAAAGCTGAGCTGGAAACGGTTAAAGAGAAACAGGCAAAAGTACAGTACGCAGAACTGCTGGAATATATGCAGGCCAATAACCTTTCGGCCAAAGAGATTCTGGAACTCATCAAAGACTGATAGAAAACAAACAAAAAAGCCATCCTTAATGGTAAATCAAGGATGGCTTTTAACATTCAAAATGGTGCGCTCGGGCAGAGTCGAACTGCCGCCTTCGGCTCCGGAGGCCAACGTCCTATCCACTGGACTACGAGCGCGACGTTGTGTTTAACAACAGTAGTTATTATATCATTGTTGCAATTTAATGTCAAACGGAGAAAGATTTGTTGAAATATTAGGAGAATGAGACAAAACATGATATAATTACTTTAGAATGCGCTAGGAGGAACTTTTAAGTAACTGATTATACAGATAAATGTGTGTATTAGTGTTATAATGTGTTTATAGAGGATAAAACCATGAATACATCGAATATCACGAACTACAGGCCTAAAGAGTTTACTGAACTACTCAATGTTTCAGTTTAGACCTTACAACGATGGGACAGGGAAAAAACTCTTGTAGCAAACAGAACCCCGACTAATCGAAGATACTATACTTACGACCAGTATTTACAATTTAAGGGGATAGACAAAAAATGTCGATTCACGCAAAATTGTAAATTATACCAGAGTGTCAACATGAAACCAATCTGATGATTTAGAGAACCAAGTGGATTTTTTACAGACATATGTGAACGCCAGGGGCTTAATAGCCGACGAAGTTATCCGTGCTTACGGCAGTGGATTAAACTACAACCGTAAGAGGTGGAATCAACTGCTCGGCGAAGTCATGGAAAATAAAGTAAAAATGATACTGGTATCTCACAAAGATAGGTTCGTTAGATTTGGTTTTGACCGGTTCGAGAAATTCTGCAACAAGTTCAATGTAGAAATAGTAGTTGTAAAAAACGAAAAACTATCGCCACATGAAGAACTTGTACAGGACATTGTAAGCATACTTCATGTATTTTCATGCAGACTATATGGTCTGCGTAAATACAAAAAACAGATAGAAGAGGATGAGGATATTGCTAAAGGCGTTCAAGACGGAAATAGCACCGACTAGAGAGCAGAAGCAAAAGATTCTTCGTTCAATAGGTGTGGCTAGATTTCTATATAATCAGTATATTGCTTACAATAAAAAGCTATACAGAATGCACCAAAGAGGTTTGTTGGACAGCCATCAAAGACACCTCGTATCCGCCAACGACTTTGATAAATATGTAAATCACAAACTAAAACTGGAATTACCGTGGATTGACGAGTGCGGTTCTAAGGCTCGCAAGAAGTCGCTGGTTAATGCCGAATCGGCTTTTAAAATGTTCTTTAACGGCCTATCTGGATTTCCAAGATTCAAAAAGAAGTCCAGACAAGATGTAAAGTTGTATTTCCCCCAAAACAACAAAGGCGATTGGACGATATGGCGGCACAAGCTGATGATACCTACTCTAAAGCAAGTTAGGTTAAAAGAATTCGGCTACCTGCCTGTGGGAGCTAAAGTCACTAATGGTACAGTATCTTATGTGGCTGGTAGATTCTATGTATCTGTAGTAGTGGATATAGATGAAAAATCTAGATATAACAAGGACTTAGAAACGTCATATCACACTACAACCGATGGCGTAGGCATAGATTTGGGTATCAGGGATTTAGCAATCGTAAGCAATGGTCAGACATTTAAGAATGTCAATAAGAGTTCAAAGGTCAGAAGACTGGAGAAGCGGCTTCGGAGAGAGCAGAGGCACCTTAGCCGTAAATATGAGTTCAGAAAAAAGAAAGGCGGTAAGACTGTTATTGCCTCTGCAAACATAGAAAAGCAAAAGTTAAAGGTACAAAAACTTCATCACCGTATTGACAAAATCCGTGAGGATTATGAAAACAAGGTTGTCCATGAGATAGTAAAGCAAAAGCCAAGCTTTATCACAGTGGAAGACTTGAATGTTAAAGGCATGATGAAGAATAGGCATCTGGCAAAAGCTGTGGCAGTACAACGATTTAATCGTTTGCTGACTAAACTGAAGCGAAAAGCAGAAATCATTGGTATTGAATTGCGCATGGTTGACAGATTCTATCCAAGTTCCAAAACCTGCCATGCTTGTGGATATGTCCATAAAGGTCTAAAACTCAAAGACCGTGTTTATATCTGTCCTGTATGTGGCTATACGGAAGACAGGGATTATAATGCTTCGCTAAATTTGCGGGATGCTAAAGAATATCGGGTAGCTTAACAACAAAAGTTCCGATATATGTACCGATGGCTAGTCGGGAACAGGCTTGCCTCCTTGCGGAGCAAGGAGTATGATGCCTACGCCTTTGGAGTGCTATACAAACGCTAGTAGCTTGTCCTTCGGGACAGCGAGGGCGAGTACGATGAATAAGGAATTTTTTCTAATATATAAACACTTTTGTCTATGTTTTTAGTAGCAGGGGGTTAAGATGGAACTTAGAAATTATATGGAAGATTTGGTCCTCGAGAAACTGGATGATGTCATGGCCCAGTATCCTTATTGCTGTACTTGTGATTTGTGTAAGCGGGATATTGCTACCTTGGCTTTGAACCATTTGAAGCCGCGCTATATTTCTTCCCATAAAGGTGATGTTTATACGCGCCTTGATGAAATGAGCGTTCAGTATGAGGTGGAAGTCATACAGGCCATTGCCCAAGCTATCGAGATTGTGCATAAAAATCCGCGACACGCCGAAGAGGAATGATTGTGCTCAACGACAACGAGGTATTGCCAAGAATTTTGGCAATACCTCGTTGTCGTTTTTTATTTACTTTTTGTGATTTTTCAAGAAGTTCTCGATACGGTTCAATGCTTCGGAAATTTTATCAATCGAAGTGGCATAGGAACAGCGCACATGGCCTTCTCCACAGGAACCAAAGGCACTGCCCGGGACGAGGGCAACGTGTTCAGCTTTTAGCAGTTCTTCGGCAAATTCGTTGGAGGTATAGCCAGTGGAGCTGATATTGGGGAAGATGTAGAAGGCTCCCTTGGGCTCGAAGCATTTCAGTCCCATTTTTGTCAGGCCATCATAGATGAGACGGCGGCGCCGGTCGTATTCGGCTACCATTTTCTTCATATATTTTTCGCCGTGGCGAAGGGCTTCGACGGCGGCGATTTGGGCCGTGATTGGTGCACAGAGCATCGTGTACTGATGAATCTTTGTCATGGCAGCGGTGAGGGTGGGATTGGCTAAGGCGTAGCCAATGCGCCAGCCGGTCATGGCATAGGCCTTGGAGAATCCATTCAAAAGAATGGTCCGCTCCTGCATACGGGGCAGCGAGGAGAAGCAGACATGTTCCTCGCTGCCATAGGTGAGATCGCCGTAGATTTCGTCGGAAATGACGATAAGGTCGTGTTTTTCAGCGAAGTCGGCAATGGCCAAGAGGTCTTTGCGGGTCATGATAGCACCCGTGGGATTGTTGGGATAGCCAATCAACAGGACTTTGGTGCGGTCGGTGACGTGCTCCTCTAGTTCTGCCGGTGTAATGCGAAATTCGTTTTCAATCTTTGCGGGAACCGCTACCGGGACACCGCCGGCCAGCGTGGTGCAGGCCTGGTAGGAAACGTAGCATGGCTCTGGAATCAGAACTTCATCGCCCGGGGCCAGAATGGCACGCATGGCAATGTCAAGAGCTTCGCTGACACCTACCGTCACCAACACATCGGTGGCGGCGTCGTAGGTTACGTTGTAGTTTTTCTGATAGTGGCTGCAGATTTCTTCCCGCAGTTCCGGCAAGCCGCGATTGGCTGTGTAGGAGGTATAGCCCTGCTCTAATCCATAGACGCAGCTTTCGCGGATAGACCAAGGGGTGACGAAGTCTGGTTCGCCAACACCCAGGGAGATGACATCGTCCATCTGGGCGGCAATGTCAAAGAATTTGCGGATGCCTGAAGGCGCAATGGCATTTACACCTGGGGAGAGACGATCTGCCCAGTCTTTTCGCGATTCTATCATGGGCTCACCACCAGTCTGCGGTCACGTTCTTCATCGTCGATAATTGTGCCGTCTTTTTTGTAGGGTTTCAACATGAAGTGGCTGCGGGTCTGGGTAACGCCTTCGATGGTGGAGAGGCGTTTGGCTACAAAGTTGGCCACTTCTTTTAAGGATTTGCCTTCGATGATGACCATTAGGTCAAAGCTGCCGCTCATGAGATAGACGGTACGGACTTCGTCAAAGCGGTAAATGCGCTCGGCGATGGCATCAAAGCCCACTTCGCGCTGTGGCGTCAGATTGATTTCAATCATGGCGGTGACCGTGTCGTCACCAAATTTTTCCCAATTAATCAGTGTATTGTAGGACAGAATGATTTTGTTCTTTTCCAGGTCCTTGATGTTTTTTTCGACTTCATACTCACTGCGATTGAGCATGGAGGCGAGTTCGCCTACCGGGCGGCGGGCGTCGTGTTCGAGAAGCTCCAAGAGTTCGCGCATGAATATTCCTCCTTTTTTGTTCGCTACAACAAAAGCCCTCATCCTGTAAAAGGACGAGGGCCTATTCCCGTGGTACCACCTTAATCGGATTCCCGCAGGAATCCACTCGAGGCCTTAACGCGGCAAACGGCAGGGCTTATTGGGCTCTGCAGGCTCGTGAGCAGCTTTCTCTGGTTCTGCCTGACGATTTACACCAGCCATCGTCTCTCTTTAAGGGAAGAAGTCAGATACTTATTCAGTCATTGCCTTTATCCATATACGTCAATCATATCACAGTGAAACAGTTTTTGACAAGTCAAAATTGGTTACTGTCTGTTTGAAACAGACAGATGGAGGAATCGAGAGACTCATATGTCCCTTTGTTGAAAAATTATGGTCTTTTTGATAAAGATGGGGGTGTGTTCTTGCAATACGTAGTTGTTTTAGGTAAAATGATAATGAAATACTAAACGAGTAGTATTTTTCAGGAGAAGGAAGCAGAAATAAGGAAGAAGGTTATTGCATGTTTATCGGCAGCATTGAGTCGTTGGATAACGGTCACGCAGACTACCCGGAAATTGTACAGAAGGCGTTAGCGTATCTGCGGAGTCATGACTTCACGAAGCTGGAAGATGGACGCTATCCCATTGATGGCGATAAATGCGTGGCGAATCTGCAGCGGTACACGACCCGTGTTCTGGAGGAGTGTCGTCCGGAGACCCATAAGAAATATGTGGATATCCAGTTTGTGGTTGAGGGCGAGGAATACATGGGGTGGTGCCCCTTTAGCCCGGATCTCAAAGTGACGGAGCCCTATGATGCGGAAAAAGACATAACCTTTTATGAAGAGTTGGTACCGGACAGCAATATCGTGCTGACGCCGGGGCGTTTTGCTGTGCTTTATCCGGAAGATGTACATCGTCCCCAGGGCGCAGTAGAGGGTGAGCCGGGCCCTGTAACCAAAGTTGTGGTTAAAATTTCGGTGGATTGTTTGTGATGCAATAGGCATAGCAGGCCTTTCGGGGTCTGCTATGCCTATTTTATCTATATAAAGCTTTATGGTTTCATTATTTCTAATTCTATTGGAGGAAAAGAACACTCATGACTGTAAGAAGAATTTTCGTAGAGAAACGACAGGGATTCTTTGACATCCCGGCCCAGCAGCTCTGCAGCGACCTCAAGGAGACCTTCCGGCTGGAAGAACTCAAGGCCGTCCGCATCATCAAACGCTATGATATAGAGGGTTTGAGTGATGAGGAGTACGCTGCGGTCAAATCGGTGGTTTTTTCGGAGCCGCCGGTGGATGTAGTATATGAGGAAAAGTTGCCGCATTTCCCGAACTCACGGGTCTTTGCGGTGGAATATCTGCCGGGCCAGTATGATCAGACGGCAGACTCAGCAGCCCAGTGTGTGCAGCTGGTAACGCAGAAGGAGCGTCCGCAGATTGCCACCGCCCGGGTTATCGTCATTGTAGGAGACGTGAGCCGGGAGGATTTCAACAAAATCAAGGATTATTGCATCAACGCCGTGGAGAGCCGTGAGGCAAGCCTTGCTAAGCCAGAGTCGCTGAATGTGACCTATGAGGAGCCCGCTGATGTGGAAGTGCTGGAAGACTTCAACGGGTTGGATGAGGCTGGTGTCAAAGCCTTTTGGGAGCAGAAGGGCTTTGCCATGAGCCTGGAAGATTTGCTTTTCTGCCAGAAGTATTTCCGGGATGAGGAACATCGTGCGCCGACGATTACGGAGCTGCGCGTTATCGATACCTATTGGTCCGACCATTGCCGTCATACCACCTTTACCACGGCCATCGATATGGTGGATATTCAAGACGGATATTTTTCCCCGGCCATTACCAAAGCATATGAAAAATATCTATCAGACCGCAAGGAAATCTACGCCGATAAGCCTCGGGATGTGACGCTGATGGATATCGCCGTCATCGGCATGAAAGCCCTTAGAAAGCAGGGCAAGCTTGAGGATTTGGATAAATCCGAGGAGATCAATGCCTGCAGCATTGTGGTAACGGCGGATATCGATGGCAAGGATGAAGAATGGCTCGTCATGTTCAAAAACGAGACCCATAACCATCCGACGGAAATCGAGCCCTTCGGTGGTGCTGCCACTTGTCTCGGTGGTGCTATTCGCGATCCCCTTTCGGGCCGTTCCTATGTCTATCAGGCAATGCGTGTAACGGGGGCTGCTGACCCGCGCCGCCCGCTCAAGGATACCATGGCAGGCAAACTGCCCCAGAAGAAAATCACCCTGGGAGCAGCTGCTGGCTACAGCGCCTACGGCAACCAGATTGGTCTGGCAACGGGACAGGTTCGCGAGGTCTACCATGAGGGCTATATGGCAAAACGCATGGAGATTGGTGCGGTTATTGCGGCAGCGCCGAAGGTCAATGTGGTTCGTGAGCGTCCAGCAGCTGGTGACCTTATCGTGCTTGTAGGCGGCCGGACGGGCCGTGACGGCTGCGGCGGTGCAACGGGTTCCTCCAAGGAGCATACGGAAGAGTCGTTAACGAGCTGCGGTGCTGAGGTACAGAAGGGCAATCCGCCGACGGAGCGCAAGATTCAGCGCTTGTTCCGCAATCCGGAAGTCAGCCGCATGATTAAGCGCTGCAACGACTTCGGAGCTGGTGGTGTGGCCGTAGCCATCGGCGAGCTGGCCGATGGGCTCATTATCGACTTGGATGCCGTCAAGAAGAAATACGCCGGCCTGGATGGTACGGAGCTGGCTATTTCCGAGTCCCAGGAGCGCATGGCTGTGGTCATTGACCCGAAGGATTTGGATGCCTTTGTTAAATTTGCTGATGCGGAAAACCTCGAAGCCACCAAGGTGGCTGATGTTACGGAAGAGCCGCGGCTTATCATGCAGTGGCGAGGCAATCCCATTGTGCAGATGAACCGCGAATTCCTGGACACCAACGGCGTGCGTCAGCATGTCACGGCGGTTATCGATATGCCGGATGAGGGCAAACGCTATCTGCGCGAAATCCCCGAGGCCGTCAAGAAATGCGGCGGCGATGTGGAAAAAGCCTGGCTGGAAAATCTGCGGGATCTCAATGTCTGCAGTCAGAAGGGCCTGGCCGAGCGTTTCGATTCTACCATCGGCGGCAATACCGTGCTCATGCCCTTTGGCGGCAAGAAACAGCTGACGCCGGCCGAAGGTATGGTAGCGAAGCTGCCGGTCCTTGGCGCGGAGACGAATACGGCTACAGCGATGACCTTTGGTCTTAATCCGGCCTTTACGGAATGGAGTCCGTTCCATGGCGCCTTGTACGCTGTGGTTGAGGCTGCTGCCAAAATGGTTGCCTTGGGCGGCCGGGCAGATAAGATTCGCCTGACCTTCCAGGAATATTTCGAGAGCCTGGGCAAAGACCCAGAGAAATGGGGCAAGCCCTTTGCCGCTCTTATCGGTGCATTGTGGGCACAGCATGAACTGGAGATTCCGGCCATCGGCGGTAAGGACTCTATGTCGGGTACCTTCGAGGATATTCATGTACCGCCGACGCTGGCAGCCTTTGCTGTTGATGTCATGAAGGCTGACGTTGCCGTGTCGCCGGAATTTAAATACGCTGGCAACAAGGTTTATCTGGTACCGGCACCGAAGGATGACCAGGATTTGCCGCTGTTTGGTAAGTTGCGCCACAATTGGGCAAAAATCAGCGAGATGACGGCGGGCCATAAAGTGTTCTCAGCCCAGAGCATCGGCGTAGGCGGCATTGCTGCAGCGGTTACGAAAATGGCATTGGGCAATGGCATCGGCTTTAAATTTACGAACTTCATTGCCAAAGATGACCTCTTCAAGCCGGATTACGGTTCTATCCTGCTGGAAGTTGCCGATAATACGGATGTGGAAACGCTGCTGGCTGGCACCGGTTATCGTGAATTAGGCGAAACTACCGCTGGACCGAGCATTGTCTACGGCGATACGGTGGTCATGATTGCTGATGCGGAAGATGCCTTCACGGCACCGCTGGAAAAAATCTTCCCGACTCAGGTCAAGGGCCGTTCCAAAGATAAAGCAACCTACATTCCTTATACCAAGGGCAATGTGATTCATGCGCAGCAGAGCATTGTTCATCCCAAGGTGTTTATCCCGGTATTCCCGGGCACCAACTGCGAATATGATTCGGCGAGAGCTTGGCAGCGTGCAGGGGCAGACCCGGAGACACTGATTGTCCGCAACCTCACGCCCCAGGCTGTTGAGGAAACCGTCGAAGCAATCGTCAAGGGGATTCAGCAGGCCCAGATGATTATGCTGCCGGGCGGATTCAGTGGTGGTGACGAGCCGGACGGATCGGGGAAATTTATTGCCGCCATGTTCCGCAACCCGCGCATTAAGGAAGAGGTCATGAACCTCCTCAACAAGCGTGACGGTTTGATGCTTGGTATCTGCAATGGCTTCCAGGCTCTCATCAAATTAGGGTTGGTTCCCTATGGTGATATCCGCGATCTTTCCGTGTCTTCGCCGACGTTGACCCATAACAACATCGGCCGCCATGCTTCCTGCATGGTTCAGACAAAAGTCGTATCGAATCTTTCTCCTTGGTTTAACAACGTCAAGGTGGGGGACACCCATACGATTGCGATTTCTCATGGCGAGGGCCGTTTCGTTGCCGACCAGGAAATCATTGCGAAGTTGCGGGTGCGCGGCCAGATTGCCACCCAGTATGTAGATGCTGCGGGCAATCCGTCGCTTTCGATTCCGTTCAACCCCAACGGTTCGGTCAATGCCATTGAAGGCATTACGAGCCCCGATGGCCGCGTCTTAGGCAAGATGGGACACTCGGAGCGCATTGGCGAAAATATCGCCTGCAACGTGCCAGGCTGCAAAGATCAGCAACTCTTTGAAGCTGGTGTGGCTTACTATAAATAATACGTGCTCTTACGAAAAAAATAGCCGGTCATTTGACCGGTTATTTTTGACTCGTCAATTGTCAAAATTTATGTTACAATAATAAAAGTGTTTAATGCGGTCAGGTCCCTGACCGCATTTTGACTAAGACTGAAAGAGGTGAATGGGTTGGTTGGTATTGTAATCGTGTCCCATAGTCAGAAATTGGCGGAAGGGGTCAAGGAGCTGGCTGAGATGATGGCTAGGGATGTACAGATTGCAGCAGCTGGAGGGCTGGACGATGGCATGCTGGGGACCAGTTATGGAAAAATCATGATGGCGGTGGAAGATGTTTGTGGCCGCGATGGTGCCGTAGTTTTGATGGATATGGGCAGTGCTGTCATGACGGCGGAATTGGTTCAGGAAAACCTCAAAGATGACCAAGTGAAACTGGTGGATTGTCCGCTGGTGGAAGGAGCCGTGATGGCTGCTGTAGCAGCAGCCGGCGGAGCAGACGTCATGGAAGTCGTGCGGCAGGCGCAGGCTGGACGAGAGATGATGAAGCTTCAGTGAGCGAGTTACGGTTCACGTTTGACGGGTTTGTTATAATGATAGGGTATACTGTTAACGATAGGGATTATCATCAGGAGGATGAGTATCATAGAATTCCAGGATTTAACGAAAGCCGATAAACCGTTACTGGATCGGTATTTTCAAAGTCGTTATTACGAAAATTCCCATTTTACGTTTACAAATCTTTTTATGTGGCGTGAACCGTATCAGGTGAAATGGTGCGAAGAAGATGGCGTCCTGTATATGACTTGTCAGTGGGAAGGGCAGCTGATGGCGTTGCAGCCCTATGGCCCTGAGGAGAAAATGCAGGAGGCTACCGAAAAGTTCCTGGCGCATTTTGAGCAGCAGGGAAAGCCCTTCGTCATGACCGGCGTCGAGAAGAGTTATGCCCAGGTATTGGAAAATTTCGCCGGGGCTACCTTTGTCATTGAAGCGGATAGGGACAACTTCGACTATGTGTACCTAGCAGAAAAGCTCATAAGTCTGTCGGGGCGCAAGCTGCATTCGAAGAAGAATCATCTCAATGCTTTTCATAAGCTTTATCCGCAGGCGGAGTACCTGCCCATCACGGAGGAAATCCTGGCCGACTGCCTGGATGAACTTCAGCGCTGGTACGACATCCGCATTCAGGATGAGCCCGATGACCCCTTTATCGGATGGGAAAGCCGGGCCATTCGCGAAGTGTTTGAGGACTATACTTATTTTGCCCTCAAGGGAGGTGCGATTCGTCTCGATGGACGTATCATTGCGTTTACCTTTGGGGAACAGCTGAATAGGGACTCGGTGGTTGTCCACGTGGAAAAGGCCGATCCGAATATCCGCGGAGCATATCCGGCTATCAATCAGGCGTATGTGAAAAATTGCTGGCAGGGGATGACCTATATCAATCGCGAAGAAGATATGGGCCATGAGGGGCTTCGCAAGGCGAAGGAATCCTATAAACCGGTCAAGATGATTGAGAAATTCAACGTAAAGCGGTTAGCGTAAATAACAGAAAAATGGTGTGGCAAAATGCTAAGGCAGTTTGTCACACCATTTTTATTGGCAGTTAATGGGCCCCGCAGGTGCCGTTGTTTATGCGGGTATCCTGCTGGTTGGTAAGGCCGAGTTCCTTAAGCATGATCATGTCTTCTTTGATGGTGGTGCCGGAGGTGGTCAGCATATTGCCTGTAATGGAGGCGGAGGCACCTGCTCGGAAGGCTGTAGCTCCGTTTTGCGGCAAAAGTTTGCGGCCGGCTGCCAGGCGGATGTTGGCCGTGGGATTTACGAAGCGGAAAATGGCGATGGTGCGCAGGATATCCTCCGCTGGCAGGGCGGGGCGGTTGGCAAGTCCTGTGCCGGGAATTGCCATAAGAGCGTTGAGGGGAATGGATTCGATTCCGAGTTCTTGCAGGCTGATGGCCATATCGATGCGGTCTTCCCAGGTTTCCCCCATGCCGATGATGCCGCCCGAGCAGACGCAGAAGCCTTCCTCCTGGGCGATTTTTATCGTGTCAATCCGGTCTTGGTAGGTATGGGAGGTGCAGATTTGCGGGAAAAAGCGGCGGCTGGTTTCGATATTGTGATGGTAACTGGTCACTCCCGCCGCCCGAAGCCGCTTGAACTGCTGACGAGTCAGCAGCCCATGGGAGGCACAGAGGTCAATGGAGAGGGTAGCGCGCATGGCTTCATAGGTGACAATGGCCTTGTCAAAATCCGCTCCGGCCAGGGCACGGCCAGAAGTTACGATGGCAAAGCGGTTGGCGCCGGCTTCCTGGTTGGCTTTGGCATTTTTGATGATTTCCTCCTGAGGAAGAAAGGGATATTCCTCAATGCCTGTGTGATGGCAGGCGGCTTGGGCACAGTATTTGCAGTTTTCGCCACAGCGGCCGCTGCGGCCGTTGATGATGGTGCAAAGGTCGATGTGATTGCCGCAGAAGTGATCCTGCAAACGGCGGGCGCCCTCCTGCAGCTCCGTTAGCGGCGCCGTCAGGAGATACGAAAGGTCATCCCCGCGCTTTAGGCGCAGTCCCGCGATAATTTTATCTGTAAGCAGTTTGATGTTCGTGATTTTCATAGCAGTCAGCCTCGCTTTGGTGTTTGGTAAGGATATGGTCTATTGTTAACATTTTACGCCAATAATAGTTGACAGTCAACTTATGAGATAGTGGCGGTGAACGAAAAACTTTTGCGTCGTCTGCCAACTTTATGGTATCCTAGACCAGCAACTATAATTCAAGGAAAGAGGAAATATTGTGAAGAGAAAGAAACGTACCATTGTCGTTGCACTTATCGTTGCCCTAATAGCTGTGGCCAGCTGGGCAGGGTGGAGTCATTTTTATAGCCCGGCAGGAATTTTTGTGAATGATTACTACGATGGGGAGAAAAAAATCAGCACAGGAGGTTTTATCTTTATTTCGGATAAAGGTGGCTATATTTATGATTTTGAAATGAGTATTCGGGCATATGGTGAGCCGGGACGAGAAGAACAGGATGATAGGGAATTTCGATTTTTGGCTGGTACTACGGTTTATGAACCCATCGATGGTTCGTTGTTTATGGACAAGCTGGTGCTTTTCCCCGATGGACCGGCATGGAAATATAAGGGCAATGAGATTTTGTATTACAATCGTATGACGGCAGAATTGGAATCGGTGGATACAGAAACCGGTGAGAGAAACTGGATGGGACGAAAACTGAACTTTTGGGAAAGCACAGATCAGATTGTCGAGAAGCTGAAAGCAAAAGTTGACCGTTAAATAATCCCAATTAGTTATAACGGAGAATGAAATTGTACAGGTCGTGAGGGTGTGGTGACTCTTACGGCTTTTTTCTTTGGGAAGTATTTTGGTCATGGGCCTGATATGTGGTACAATGTGACTATGTATATTGGTTTATTCGATAATAATGAAGCAGGTGAACATATTCTTTGCAGCAGGCATTAGAAAAGCAGATTGTCTTCCAAGATCATAAAGAAGCGTATTCCCTTTTGGGTGAGCGCGATGAGTTCCTGCAGGCAATGCGGGATAATTTTGATTGCCAGTTCATAAGCCGTGGCGACCGCATCGAGATACTCGGTGAGGCCTGCATGGTGGAACCGGCAGCTAAGGTGCTCACGGAGTTGCAGTATCTCTACCGTCAGGGAACGACGATTACGATGCATGAAGTGCGTTATGGCATCGGCCTTGTGAAGGGCGGCAAGGGGGAAGCCCTCCACACCTTGTTTGGTGATACGATTCTCGTGACGTCCCGGGGCCGTCATGTCCGCCCCAAGACCCTCGGCCAGCGGCTTTATCTCGATACGATTCGCCGTAATTCCATAACCTTTGGCATCGGGCCGGCTGGTACAGGTAAAACCTATTTGGCGGTTGTCATGGCAGTGGCTGCGCTGCGCAATAAGGAAGTAAACAAGATTATCCTGACCCGTCCGGCAGTGGAAGCTGGCGAGCGCTTGGGCTTTTTGCCCGGCGATTTGCAGGATAAAGTAGACCCTTATTTGCGACCGCTTTACGATGCCCTGCAGGATATCTTAGGTCAGGACACCTATCAGAAGTTTATGGCCAAGGGCATCATCGAGATTGCGCCGCTGGCTTATATGCGCGGCCGTACGCTCGAGGATGCGTTTATCATTCTCGACGAGGCCCAGAACACGACGGATAAGCAGATGAAGATGTTTTTGACGCGTTTGGGTTTCGGTTCCCGCATGGTAGTTACCGGTGACCTGGGGCAGGTTGATTTGCCTCGGGGGGTGACCTCGGGACTTCGGGAAGCATCGGAAGTATTGAAGGGCGTAAAGGGCGTCGGCATTGTTCGAATGGCGCCCATGGATGTCATTCGTCATGAGGTGGTTACCCGCATTGTGGAAGCCTATGGCGATTGGGAAGCCAAGAAGAAAAAGGCCAAGGCCAAGGCTGAGGCAGAGAGACAGGGAAAGGCATAAGGAATGGAAGTAATCATTAGCAATTATCCGGAGGAGCTTACGTTTCCCCAGGAGTATATCGATAACGTCAAGGCTGCTGCCGAAATGGTGGGCAAGCTGTACGATGTGGAAAATGGTGAGGTTAGTGTCACCTTGACCAATAACGAGTATATTCACACGCTCAATAAACAGTATCGGAGCATCGACCGGCCGACAGATGTATTGTCCTTTGCCCTCAACGAGAGCGAGGAGCCGGAAATCGAGGGGGAGCCGGAAGTGGATGTATTGGGCGATTTAGTCATTTCGGTGGAACGGGCGGAAGAACAGGCGGCTGATTTTGGGCACAGTGTCCGCCGGGAGATGGCTTTCCTGACGGTCCATGGCATGCTGCATCTGTTGGGCTATGACCACATGGAAGAGGCCGATCGGCTGGAGATGGAGGAAGAACAGCGCTATGTGATGGAGCAGCTGGGCATCTCCCGGGACGATGATGGGGCGAAGAAGGCACCAAAGGCGGACCCCCAGCAGCCAGCTATGGCGAAGCAGGGAAAACATAAATCTGGTTTCATTGCGGTAATTGGCCGGCCGAATGTGGGAAAATCCACGCTGGTCAATACCCTTATTGGCCAGAAAATCGCTATCATGAGCGATAAGCCCCAGACTACCCGCAATCGCATTATGTGTGTGCTGACGGAGCCGGATGCCCAGATTGTGTTCCTGGATACGCCGGGCATCCATAAGCCAAAGCATAAGCTGGGCGAGTATATGGTAAAGGCTGCTGAGGGTACTTTAAAGGAAGTCGATGCTATTCTCTTTGTGGTGGATGCCACCCAGAAACTGGGGCCGGGAGAGATGTATATCTTGGAGCGCCTGCAGGCGACGAAGCGCCCGGTTATTCTCGTGGTCAATAAGATTGATTTGATTGACCGCGAGCAGGCGTTGCCGATTATTGCCCATTACACCAGCAAGTATTCTTTTGCTGGTGTTGTGCCAATCTCGGCGATGGAAAAGATGAATCTCGACGGCTTGCTTGATGAGGTAAAGGGGTATCTGCCGGAAGGTCCCCAATATTATCCGGAGGATATGATTACGGATCAGCCGGAGCGCCTGATTGTGGCGGAATTGATTCGTGAGAAGGCTTTGCATCTCACGCGAGATGAGATTCCCCATGCTATTGCTGTGGATGTGGACGAGATGACCACGCGTCCAAATGAGGATGTCTATATCCGGGCAACGATTTACGTGGAGCGTGATTCCCAGAAGGGAATCATCATTGGGGCTAAGGGGGCTATGCTGCGGGAAATCGGAGCGTTGGCTCGGACGGATATCCAGAATCTCTTGGGATCGCGGGTGTTCTTGGATCTTTGGGTCAAGGTGCGCAAAGATTGGCGTGACCGCGATGGAATCTTGCGTAATTTTGGATTTGGTGACGAGCGATGAGTGAAAACGAAGGAAAGAAAAATAGCAGCAGTATTTCCGGCCGGATTTCCCGGCGCTTTATCAATGGCCTCATTCTGTTGGTTCCGGTGGCCATTACCTTTTTTGTCATCGAGGAGACGCTTCATTTTACGGAAGGTGTTCTCGGCAAGCATTTGCCTTTTTATTTCCCCGGTATGGGAATTATCACGCTGCTGGCGTTCATTTATCTGACGGGGTGGGCGTCGTCCTATTGGGCTACCCGCCGTCTCATCCATCTAGGGGAGAAACTGCTGGGGAAGATTCCCGTCGTGAAATTTATCTACAACAGTGTCAAGCATCTTTCTACAGCGGTGTTCGAGTCGAATAATATGTTTGATCATGTAGTGTTGGTGCCTTATCATCAGTCGAAGGCGTTGGGGTTCATCATGGCGGATGTACCGCCAATGCTCAAGGAGCAGCTGGGGGATGATTATGTCTGTGTATTTGTTCCCTGGAGCCTCAATATGACTTCGGGCACAAATCTCTTTGTGCTCAAGAAGGATGTTATTTATCTGGACATCAGCAGTGAATCGGCGCTGCAGTATATGCTTACAGCAGGTGCGGTCATGCCCAAACGGTTGAGTCACAAAACTCCCCAGGAGAATCCGGCTGGAAATCTTTCACCGGAAGCCCTGCAGGAACTTGCCAAGAAGGAAGTAAAGTAATGGCGCTTTATCAGACGGAAGCGGTAGTCCTGGGGGCGAAGAACTGGGGCGAGGCGGACAAGATGATGACGTTTTTTACGCGGGAACGAGGTTTGGTACGGGCAGCCGCCTTTGGCTGCCGGCGTCCGCGCAGCGCCCTGGCGGGAGGCATGCAGATGTTTTCGCACCTTGACTTGCAGCTGGCTGAGGGCCAACGGGTCGATACGGTGAAGCAATGTACCCTCAAACAGCATTACCGGAAACTCAGTGAAGATTTGATGGTAATGTCCTATGGAAGTTTTGTGGCGGAGTTTTTACGGGAATTTCTGCCCGAGGGGCAGCCGGAAACGCAGATGTTTGAACAGTTGCTGCTTATCTTGGGGGCGTTTGAAACACGCAATCCGCGCGTGACGGCAGCTGCTGCTGTTTACCAGCTGCTGGAGTTCACTGGTATGCAGCTCCATTATGAACACTGTGTTCATTGTGGCAGAGCCATAACGGGGGATGCGTTTTTTTCGCAGTCAGCGGGAGGCATTCTCTGCGAAGAGTGCCGCGAGGCGGGCACGGTTCCCTTTCCCGATGATTTGCGGCGCTTTATCTTGAGTTTGCGGGATTTTAACTGGCAGGAAGGAGAATCCCTTACGATAAGTTCTCGGCTGTTGGTTCAGGCGGAGCAAATCCTGCTCAATTATTTGCAGTCCTTGTTGGGGCGTCCCTTAAAGTCCCTGGCTTTTATCCAGGCGTTAGGTTAATTGCGGTTATAACAAAGGCCTTCTCCAGTTGGGAAGGCTTTTCCTTTGAGGTGTTATGATGAAGAAAAAAATGATTCCCTTGCTGGCCGTTTTGTTTTTGAGTCTTTTGCTGTCGGTGGGATGCTTTGGCGATAAACCGCTGCAAGCCACTAGTGCCAAGGGAGAGGTATATACCATGGAGCTGGAACTTCCCGTTTCCCTAGGGAGCCAGTCAAAGGAAATTCCCTTAAATCCCCAGCTCAAGGAATTTTTGCGCAAGGGGCAGAGCTATATGGAACGCCCCACTGGCGAAGATATCCATATGGTGGAGGTAGTGGTCAATACCATGAACACCGAGGCCATCGAAAAGAAGTATGGGGCCCTGGCGGGGGAGAAGGCACAGAAATTCTATGGCGATATGGGGAAGGCTTTGACCGATTCTTACGTTCAGTCCATGAGCAAAGCGGCCAAGATGACAAATGTGGCGACAAGTTCTGCTGAAAGGACTATCGATGGCCGCCAGGCAATGGTCACGACGGTGAACTGCAAAATGCGTGGCGAAGATGAGGTCATGAAGGTCATCTATCTATACGACAACGAGGAATCCTGGCTGGTGGCCATTGCTTACCCTAAGGAAAAAGAGGATGGCATCGGCAAGCAGCTGGAGGAGAAAATTATCCCGGGCATAAAGCTGGTCCGCTGAGTTGACATTTGTCCGCGTTTTTGTTAAACTCGTAACCAGCAATGATAAAGAGGAGTAGTCTCACCTTTAGCGAGGCGGCGATGGTGCAAGGCCGCCAGCGAGACGAAAGGCACTTTGGAGCTGAACCCAATACTTTGAGGTGGGTTTTCTACAGGAAAACCAATCAGGGTGGAACCGCGGGATATTGAAATTCAAGTCTCGTCCCTGTAACGATAACGTTACGGGGGCGGGACTTTTTGCGTTTCCGTAGCAGATTTATTAGAAGAGGAGTTGTTCCCATGAAATTTCAGGAAATCATCCTGGCCCTGCAGAAATTCTGGTCGGAACAGGGCTGCATCCTGGCTGAACCCTATGATGTTGAGAAGGGTGCCGGCACGATGAATCCGTCCACCTTCCTGCGCGTACTTGGCCCAGAGCCGTGGCATGTTGCTTATGTTGAGCCGTCCCGCCGTCCGGCTGATGGCCGCTATGGCGATAACCCGAACCGTCTGTATCAGCATCATCAGTTCCAGGTTATCATGAAGCCGTCCCCGGACAACATTCAGGAACTGTACCTCGAAAGCTTGGAGCGTCTCGGCATTGACCCGAAACAGCACGATATCCGCTTCGTAGAGGATAACTGGGAATCTCCGACGCTGGGCGCCTGGGGTCTGGGCTGGGAAGTATGGCTCGACGGCATGGAAATCACACAGTTCACCTACTTCCAGCAGGTGGGCAGTCAGGACGTTAAGCCCGTAGCTTCGGAAATCACCTATGGTCTGGAGAGACTAGCCATGTACATTCAGGGTGTCGAAAATGTTTACGACATTCAGTGGACGGACGATTACACCTATGGTGATGTGTTCCATCAGAACGAGTATGAACAGTCCGCTTATGCCTTCGACCTCTCCGATGAAAAACTGTTGTTCGAGATGTTTGACAAGTACGAAGCCGAAGCTGTCCGCGTAATCGCTGAAGGTTATGTACATCCGGCTTATGACTATGTGCTCAAGTGCTCCCATACGTTCAACCTGCTGGATGCGCGCGGTGCTATCTCCGTGTCCCAGCGTACGGCATTTATCGGCCGCGTAAGAAAGCTTGCACGTCTTTGCGCCGAATGTTATCTGAAACAGCGTGAGGAATTAGGCTATCCAATGCTGCACAGGGGGGAGAAATAATGAGCAAGGATTTACTGTTAGAAATCGGCACGGAAGAAGTACCGGCACATGTCATGCCGGGCATCCTTGCCCAGTTGAAGGAAAATGCCGCTACGGCTTTTGCTGACAGCCGCATTGCCTGCGGGGAAATCCGCACCATTGGTACGCCGCGCCGCACGGCTCTCCTGGTCAAAGACCTGGCTGAAAAGCAGGAAGATGTGGAAAGCGAAAATCGCGGCCCGTCCGCAGCCATCGCTTTTGACGCTGACGGCAACCCGACCAAGGCTGCTCAGGGATTTGCCCGTGGTCAGGGTATTGACCCGAAAGACCTCGTGGAAAAAGACGGCTATGTCTATGCCATGGTACATGAAAAGGGCAAGGAAACGGCGGAGCTTCTGCAGACCATTCTGCCGGAACTCATCTGTGGCCTGAACTTCCCGAACAATATGCGCTGGCGCGACCTGGACTTCAAGTTCATCCGTCCGCTGCGCTGGATTGTGGCCCTCTATGATGCAGAAGTTGTGCCCTTTGAGGTTGCCGAGGTTAAATCCGGCAAGGTTTCCCGTGGCCATCGCTTCCTGTCCCAGGGCGATTTCACCATCAACAGTGCTGCAGAATACGAAAAAGCCTGTGAAGAAAACTTCGTCATTGTCGACCAGGAAAAGCGCAAGGCCATGATTCGCGAGCAGATAGAAGAGGTGGCCAAGAAGAACGGCGGCAAGGCTGAAATCACCGAAGACCTGCTCGAAGAAGTGCTCTATCTCGTGGAATACCCCACGGCCCTGTGCGGCAAGTTCGAAGAAAAATATCTGGAACTTCCGCCGGAAACGGTTATCACGCCGATGCGCGACCATCAGCGTTATTTCCCGGTGAAGGATGCAAACGGCAAACTGCTGCCGCTCTTTATCACGGTGCGCAATGGTGGCAGCGAACACCTCGAAACCGTACAGCATGGTAACGAGCGCGTATTGCGTGCTAGACTTGCTGACGCGCAGTTCTTCTTTGACGAAGACCGCAAAAAGAGCCTTGCAGAACACCGCGAAAAGCTCAAGACCGTTGTGTTCCAGCAGGGCCTGGGCACGATGTACGAAAAATCCGAGCGTTTGGTGGAACTGGCCGGTTTTATCGCGGATGAAATCGGCGCGGATGAAAAAGCCCATAAGCATGCCAAGCGTGCGGCGCTGCTGTCCAAAGCCGACCTTGTTACCGGCATGGTAACGGAATTCACCGAATTGCAGGGCATTATGGGCCGTGAGTACGCAAAGCTTGATGGCGAATGTGAAAATGTGGCTATTGCCATTGACGAGCACTATATGCCGCGCTTCGCCGGTGACAACCAGCCGCAGACGGACGCTGGCCGTATCGTAAGCATGGCCGATAAGATTGATACCATTGTGGGTACATTCTCCCGCGGCAAGATTCCGACGGGCTCCCAGGATCCGTTCGCGCTACGCCGTCAGGCTCTCGGCCTTGTGAATATGCTGATTGAAGCCAAGTGGAACGTAAGTCTGTCCAAGGTTGTAGCTAAATCCATGGACCTCTATGGTCTTACCGATGAGGCTGTCCGCACGAAGATGCAGTCTGATGTAGCAGACTTTATGCGCCTGCGCCTCAAGAACGTGCTCGAAGCTGTCCGCTATGATGTGGTGGATGCGGTGCTAGAAAACGTAGACGATATCTATGCTGTCAGCCTGCGCGCTGCCGCTGTGGCTAAGTTCGTGGAAACGGCTGATGCTGCCGCCAACATTCAGGCCTTTGTCCGTGCGTCCAATCTGGCGAAAAAAGCCGAAGCAACGGAAATCAAGGAAGCTGTCTTTGTGTCTGATGAAGAAAAAGCTCTCTACGATGTTTACAAGTCCACCAACAGCGCTGTTGCCAGCCTTGTAGATGGTGAGGATTACGTCGGTGCCATTGATGCCTTGAAGGAACTGGCGAAACCCATCGATGCCTTCTTCGATGCGGTTATGGTTATGGATAAGGACGAAGCGGTTAAGAATAATCGTCTGGCTCTGCTCCATGCCATCGATGCTCTGGTTAACAAAGTGGCTGATTTTAGCAAAATCGTGCTGTAATTC
>NZ_JAILKR010000093.1 GCF_024693525.1 Selenomonas sp.
TGACATGCCGCTCATGGATATCTCCGAGTTCGTCAAGGGTTCGGACTTCAAGGTATTCAACGCCGTTATCGAAAACGGCGGCATGGTCAAGTGCATCAAGGTTGACGGCTATGCTGACATTCCGCGCCGCCGCCTCGACGATCTCGTCAAGTTCGTCCAGATCTATGGCGCGAAGGGCCTTGCCTGGATTCAGTACAGCGAAGAGGGCATCAAGAGCCCGTTCAAGAAATTCTACGGCGATGAGACGTTTGCCAAGATCGCTGAGGCTACGGGTGCCAAGACGGGCGACCTGCTGCTGGTTGTTGCTGACAAGCGCCTCGTTGTCGATACGGCTCTGGGCCAGCTCCGTCTCGAGATGGGTAAAGAGCGCAACCTCATCGATCCGGATGCGCTGCGTTTCCTCTGGGTTGTCGATTTCCCGATGTACGAGTGGAGCGACGAAGAGAAACGCTGGAAGGCTATGCATCATCCGTTCACGGCACCCCGTGATGAGGATATCCAGTATCTGCAGTCCGACCCGGGCCGCGTAAAAGCTAAGGCCTATGATATGGTTCTCAATGGTGTCGAAGTTGGTGGCGGTTCGCTGCGTATCTACAATGCAGAGCTGCAGGAGAAAGTCTTCGAGTCTCTGGGCCTTACCTATGAGCAGGCACATGAGAAGTTCGGCTTCATGATGGATGCGTTCCAGTATGGTACGCCGCCACATGGTGGTCTGGCATTTGGCCTTGACCGTCTCGTCATGCTCATGGCAAAACGCGATTCCATCCGCGATGTCATCGCGTTCCCGAAAAACCAGAGTGCTCGTGACGTCATGTCGGCTGCACCGTCGCCGGTTGAGGAAAAACAGCTCCGTGAGCTTTCCATCCGCACGGCGGTTAAGAAAAAAGAGAATAAACAGGAGCAGTAAGCATTTCGCTATTGCTGGCTGATAAGGCACCTTTCCCAAGCGAAGTTTGGGAAAGGTGCTTTTTCTATGGGCAAGAACAAGGAAAATACCGGAAGGGAACGAATACTATAAGGAGATTGGAGCAGGTGGCAAAGCGAAGAGGGCGATAGAATGGAATGGCTGAAAGATTGCAGCGACGCACTGGTCGCGATGGCGGAAATATACGGATTGGTTCAAATTCTTGACCTTCAACAGGGTAAATTTTATTCGGTGAAGTCTGACCCGTCGTTAGAACGAGTCATGTCGGGGGAGAAGAGCCTGCAAGAACAGTTGGCGGCATTACTGGCCATGGCAACTGTTCGCGGTTCCCATCAAGAGGTAGCCGAATTTATTGACCTGTCAACATTAGCCAATCGTCTTCATAGCACCAAGCGAATTTCTTTGGTGGTGCAAGTTCTCGATAAGGGCTGGTATCGGCTGGATTTTATTCGCATGGGGGAGAAAAATCCTGTTTCCCAGGTGATTTTTGCCATTGAGAACATTACCAGTCAGAAAGAACATGAGGGGCTGATGCAGCAGACGGTGGATTTGCTGGCTGAATGCTATAGCGCCATCTATTATGTGAATGTAATCGACCATTCGGTTCAGCCGGTACGCATGAATGATATCGCGAAGCATGTGGTATTCAGTCAAACCCAGAAACTTACGCCTCGGGCCCTGATGAAGACCTATATTGATTCCTATGTGCATCCCGATGATGCGGCAGATATGATGAAAGTGGCCAACCTTGATTACTTGCAGCAGCGTCTTACCAAAGAACCTTACGTGGTTCAGCTGTATCGCACCCGTCAAAATGGTATCGACACCTATTTCCGCTTGAAGATAATGAAGCTGGCCCAACGACCTATTCTGGTCTGTGCCTTCGAAAACATCGATAAGGAAACCCGGGAGAAAAACAAGGCGGCCCATGAGCGCGAACAGTATAATATGCTGATTAATGGCTTATCCCGGGAATACAGTTCCGTTTGGTATATTGATGCGACCCTCAATTTGGTTTCCCTGGTGCGCAGCAACACAAAATCCGTGACGACAAAGCGGGTTTTGGAAGGCGTTAAGGAAGTCAGCTATGAAATGGCGATTCAAAATTATATCGACAAGTATGTGGTGCCAGAAGATCGCAAACGGTTATATCATCAGACAAGTATTGCCGAGCTTCTAAAACACATTCCCCATGATGGAGTTTACCGAATTGATTATGCCCGGACCAATCTGGATGGGAAGCGCTGCCACTTTCAGGCGTGCTACGCCCGGGATGTAAGCATCAAAGGGACGCCGTGTTTTATTGCGGGGTTTCGCGACGTGCAGTCTATGTTTATGGCTGAGCAATTAAAACAGCAGGAATTGGCGGAAGCCCGTCAGGTTGCCGAAGCGGCCAATGCCGCTAAGACGAATTTCTTATTCAACATGAGTCATGATATTCGCACGCCGATGAATGCCATTATGGGCTTTCGGGATTTGCTGGAAAAGCATCAGAACGATGCGGAGCGTTGCCGTCACTATCTGACGAAAATCAAGGAAGCGAGCAAGGTTCTGCTGTCAATCATCAACAACGTCCTAGAAATGGCACGAATTGAAAAGGGAATATTGGCTCTGGAAAATGAAGTGTTTAATACCTATGACTTTGCTGAAACTATTTATTCGGTAGTCGAGGAATTGATGAAAGCCAATCAGCTGGTCTTTTCCTGTGAGGTTAATGTACAGCATAAGTATTTTTATGGTGATACCACCAAATTGCGGGAAGTGTTTTTGAATATCTTATCCAATGCCTGCAAGTATACGGCCCCAGGGGGCAGCGTTCAGCTGTTATGCGAGGAACTGCCAGGGGACAAGGCGGGCTGGGGGATTATTCGGACGACGATTTCCGATACTGGCATTGGGATGTCAGAAGATTTCCTGCCCCATGTCTTTGACGAATTTTCCCGCGAAAACAATACGACCAGCACCAAAATCGAAGGGACGGGTCTTGGTATGTCGATTGTCAAAAAACTGGTGAACTTTATGGACGGGACAATTGAGGTTACCAGTAAAAAAGGGAAGGGCACTACCTTTGTGGTAAGCATTCCCCATCGCTTTGCCAAGGAAAAGCAAGGGACAGGAAAACAGCAGGATGAGCCCGTGCTGGCATCCCTGGCGAGAATTTCGATTTTGCTGGCGGAAGATAACGAGATTAATGCGGAGATTGCTATGACCCTTTTACAGGAAGCGGGGATGCGGATTGAGCGGGCAGAAAATGGCAAGCAATGTGTGGAGCTGCTGGTGGCGGCGCCAGCGGATACTTATGATTTGATTTTGATGGATGTGCAGATGCCCCAAATGAATGGTTATGAGGCCGCCAGAGCCATCCGGGCATTGCCTGACGCGAAAAAGGCAGGGATACCAATTCTAGCCATGACCGCCAATGCCTTTGCCGAGGATAGACAGGAGGCCTTTGCGGCGGGAATGAATGGGCATATTGCTAAACCCATTGAGATGCCGGTACTGCTTCGTTCCATTGTGGCGTTGCTTGACATTTCTTCATAAATCTCTATAATAAGTAATTAGCAAACTAACTAAGTGGAGGCGCTGCTGTGAAACGAGAGATAGTACCGACTTGGGAGGAGCTGGAACGCCATAAACGCATCATTCCGGAAATTAATCCTGCCGCAGTAATCGCTATGCTGGGCATAAAGACCGTCGGCGATGAAATTCAGCAGTCGATTTTGGATGTGTTGCAGAAGGAACACAACCTGTCAGAGGGTAAGTTCTGTGCATTGGTGGTATTGCATCAGTACAGTGATACCGGTATTGCACCATCGGAACTGGCCGAAAAGGTGGGGGTGACCCGGGCAACCATCAGCAACATGTTGCAGCGGTTAGAGCGCGATGGGATGGTAGTGATTCGCCCGGCTGCTGATGATGGACGTGGTAAGCTGGTGATTTTAACGGAGGAAGGCACAGCCTTTATGGAAAAAATCCTGCCGCCGCATTATCTTCGCGTTACCAAGCTGATGGAAAAACTCTCCGAGTCCGAACAAAAAGAGCTCATACATCTTTTAAAGAAGTTAGCTCTGTGATGGTTTCGCCAGACCATGAGCATGAATAGAGAAGCAAGGCACTTCTCTGCTTATATAGTTAGTAAACAAACTAATTTTAAGGAGAAAGAGAAATGAATGCAAAACGAAAAGCAACGCGGACGGGAATCGTATTTATCGCGCTGCTGCTTATTGGTGGCTTAATCTTAATGTATAAAGGGAACGATGCCCTGGCTCTGGCCACTGAGAAAAAAGAAGGCATTTTGACGGCGGAACAAATCAAGCTGTCCTTTGATTCGGTTGGCGGACGTCTTATTAAAGAGTCCGTAAAAGAGGGAGACTATGTAAAAAAAGGCGATGTCATTATGGAACTGGATTCCACGGATACGGATTTGGCCATGGAAAAGCTCAAGGCGCAAATTGCGCAGATGGATGCGCAGATTCGTTCGACCAGTGGCACCCAGAGCATCAATTACCAAAAGGCCGATACGGATGCCGGCCAGAGCAGCCGGCAGATTGACCAGCAGACTGCCGCTGTTTCGGCCGCTGCGGCAACCCTTCGCAATTCCCAGATCGATTATAATCGCAAAATATCTTTATTTGATGCGGGGGCAATTTCTAGAAGTCAGCTTGATGATGCAGAAATGTCCTTGCAGGTTTCTAAGGCTAGCTTAGAACAACAGCAGGAGCTGTTGCAAAAATTGCGGGCTGGCTATAATGGCAGTGCTTCCGATACCGTCGGACAGCAGCGTCAAGCGGCGGCCAATATGAGCAACGATGTAGAATCCCTTCAGCAGCAAAAACAAGCGCTGGAAGTTCAATTGAAAGAGTTGGAAGTAGCCAAGGAGCGGCTGACGCTTCGGGCACCAGAAGATGGCAAGGTACTAAAGGTTTTGGTCAAAGAAGGGGAGATGATTTCCCCTTCGACGCCGGTGGTGCTGCTGGAAAGCACTCGCAGCTATTACGATATTTATATCAGTGAAAAGCAGGCGGCTAACCTGCAGGAAGGACAGGCGATTAAAGGAACCACGGTTGCTGGCGAGCGCGAAGTTACGGGGACAGTTCGTTTGCTCTCTCAGGCGCCGGGATTTGCTGACTTAAAATCAACCCGGGAGAAAGGACAGGCAGACCTTTCTGCTTTCCAGGTTCGTGTTTACATTGAACCCCAGGATGGGATTATCCCGGGAATGACCATTGAGGTGAACGAACGTGAATTCACTAAAAGATGAAGTAAAGTTTTTGTTTTCCGGCCAGGGGATGCCCTATGAAAAGGTTTGCATCCTGGTGGCCATGGTCATTACTGTATTCTTGTCGGTAATTTTAAATGGAAATTTTGCCAAAGATGCCAAGGTGGCTATTATCGACATGGACAATTCCGCCTATACCCGGGAGCTGACCAATCGCATTGAGGCGTCGGAGTATATGAAGGTAACGGCGGTAATCAATACAGCCATGGACCCCAAGGAGCTTTTTTACCAGGATCGCGCGGCGGCCGTGGTATATTTTCCGCAGGGACTAGAAAAGGACCGGTATACGGGTGTCGCAACGAATATTGGAGTCTTTTATGATAATACCAATACGGCCCAGACGAGTAACATCAAGGAAGCCTTAAATGAAATCGTTGGGCTGGATAATGCGGCAGCCCAGGGCGATGTCGGCAGCACGAATGACAGCATCCGCGGGCAGCTCAGCCTTGCCTCGCGCAACTTGTTCAATCCCCAGGATTCCAAGGATAATGGGGAGACCTTAGGCTTTTTGTTCTTCTTCGGGTCTATGTTTTTTACCTTTGCGACCATTGGCATGATACCGCGTCTTCGTCTTTCCCATCAATTAGAGCCAATCCTGTTGGAGGGAACGCCGTGGGACCTTATTGTCCGCATTCTACCGTATGGCGGCTGTCTGTTGGTGTCCTGGGTGCTGGGACTGGCTGTCCTGCGCGTTTGGGGAGACCTTAGCTTTTCCGGCAATTTGTTGACTTTTTTGTTTATCCAGTTGTTTTACATCCTGACAGTTGGGGCCCTTAGCTTGTTCTTTGGTTGGACGGCGGCTAATCCTGGCATTGCGTCCAGCCGCATGATCCTTTTTATTCCGGGAGGATTTGTCTTAGGTGGTATGACTGGACCTACCACGTTTTTTGCCCCCTGGGTGGTCAAGTTTAGTCATATATTCCCCCTTACCTGGGAGTTTCACTTCCAGCGGGATATTATTGCCCGCGGTGCGGGTCTGGGGGATATTGCCCAAACCTTTGGGGCTTTTCTCGTTTATATGGGAATCGTGGCCATTATTTTTTGCCTGCGGTTCTATGCCTCGCGCCGGGCGTTGATAAAAATGCGGCAGATGGCAAAATGGAACGAACAAGGAAAACATCGGCCAGTAGAAGCTCTTTCATAAGGAGGAGACTGGGAAAAGGAAAATACGGGAGCGTCTCGAGGAGTTGACGCTCCTTTTTTTTTGTAGTACACTAACAAAATGAGTGTTTTGATTAATTGGAGGGAACAGCGTGTCCGATAAAATCGATATATTAGGTGTAAACGTAGATTCTGTCACCATGTCGCAGGCCGTGGCGCAGGTACAGGATTATATGGATGAAAAGCAGAACGTACTCATTGCGACTGCCAATGCGGAGATGATTATGCGGGCAACCCATGACAAGGAGCTGCGAGACATCTTAAACGATGCGGCTTTAGTGGTTCCCGATGGAGCTGGCACGGTTTGGGCGGCTCATCATTTGGGGCATGATATGCCGGAGCGTGTGGCTGGTTTTGACTTGGCCCAGGAGCTCATGCGCATCGCCCCGCAGAAAAAGCGTCGGGTATTCTTTTTCGGTTCGGCCCCAGGGGTGGCGGAAAAAGCCAAGGCAAAGGCGGAAGCACTCTACCCGGGCATTGAGATTGTCGGGGTTCGCAATGGCTTCTTCACGGAGAAGGATGAACCGGAAATCATTGCCCAGATAAAAGCGGCAAAACCGGATCTGCTTTTGGCGGCTTTAGGGGTGCCAAAGCAGGAGAAGTGGCTCTACAAGCATAAAGCGGAGTTGGGGGTTCCCGTATCCATTGGTGTGGGTGGTACCCTGGATGTTATGGCTGGTGTCATGAAACGGGCACCGCTTTGGATGCAGAAAGCAAAACTTGAATGGCTCTTCCGCGGCATGCTGCAGCCGAAACGGGCAGGACGTCTTATGGCATTGCCGAAGTTTGTGCTCAAGGTTCATGCAGCCAAAAAGTAAGGTGTGCATAGACAAAGACGCATTTTTTCCCTATAATTGTCGTGTTGTTGTTTCGTATTTATATAGGAGGTGGGAGCTTGGCTCCTATTATATCTGAAGGATATCCGTTTATTTTTGGCTGCGCTGTACTGGGCGTGGTATTGGGATTGTCCTGGCATCCTTATGTAGCGGCTATTCCTTTTGTATTAATGCTTTACTTCTGCTATTTCTTCCGCAATCCGAAGCGTCATATTGAGCGGGATGATTCGGTGGTTCTGTCACCGGCTGATGGCACGGTAACGGATATCGTTCCCTTAGAGACGGATGAATTTGTCAAAGAACCTTGCAATAAGGTTGTTATCTTTATGTCGGTTTTCAACGTGCATGTGAATCGCAGTCCGATTCAGGGCCAGATTAAGCTGCAGAAGTATTTCTGCGGACGTTTCCGCCCGGCCTATAAGGATACCGTTGGGTTTGAAAACGAGCATCATGTACTGGGCATTGAAAATGACCGCATTCGTATCAGTGTCAAACAGATTGCCGGCATTTTGGCCCGCCGCATTGTTTCCTATGTCACGCTGGATGACAAGCTCCAGCAGGGTGAGCTCTACGGCATGATTAAGTTCGGTTCCTGCCTGGAGGTAGTCATGCCGAAAAATGTAGAAATCATGGTAGAAAAGGGACAAAAGGTTACTGGCGGACAAACCATACTCGGGAGGATTAAAGACTGATGGATTACAGACGGTTTATACCTAATCTTTGCACATCGATGAACTTGGTATTTGGTATGTGCTCTATTTTGGCAACTTATCGCGGAGACCTCATATGGGGCTCTATCTTCATTTTGCTGGCTCTGGTGGCCGACGGTCTCGATGGCCGTACGGCGCGTTTCTTTGGCGTGTCCAGCGAAATGGGCAAAGAGATGGACTCCCTTTGTGATTTGGGTTCCTTTGGTATTGCACCGGGTTTTTTAGCTTGGGCCTTCGTGCTACATAACTATGATTTCCTCGGCATGGCAGTGGTTATCCTGTTCGCTGTCTGCGGCATGTGGCGCTTGGCTCGCTTTAACGTCAATGCCGATGTAGTTCATGGTTACTTTATGGGCTTGGCAATTCCGGCAGGCGGCAATATTGTTGCCATGACGACGCTGCTGTTTGTGCTGTTAGGTATTGACCCCATGGGCTTTGGTTTGGCTTATCCTGTCCTTATGGCAATTGTCGGCTGGCTGATGGTGAGCCACGTCCATTACCCGAACTTTAAAGGGGATGGGGCAGAGCCGATTTTCCTGGTCACAAAGGCTTTGGCGGCAGTCATGTTCGCCGCTATCCTTTGGTTTGGCCGCGAGGCTTTGCTGCCGGCGCTGGCAGTGGCAGTTTTCTGCACCTATGCCGTAGCTGGTATCGTAAACACACTGATTGCACTTTTTGCAAAGGAAGGCTGATGATTTTTGTTTAATTATCCTTTTGATATCATCATGGTTCCCATGCAGATCATGATTTTCCTCTTTACGCTGTATTTTTTCGTCATTGGTTTCTGTGGTATGTGGCGCCGCGGTGAGACGAAAATCAAGACGCCGAAAAAGACGTTTGCGTTGATTGTTGCAGCCCATAACGAGCATGCTGTTATCGGCCAGCTTGTGGAGAATCTGCAGGGGCTTAACTACCCGAAGGATATGTATGATATCCATGTAATCGCGGATAACTGCACGGATAACACTGCTGAGATTGCCGCGAGTGCCGGTGCCATTGTCCACGAGCGCACCCATCCTACGAAAAAATCCAAGGGTTATGCCTTGGAGTGGATGTTTGACCGACTCTTCAAGATGGAAAAACAGTACGATGCGGTTTGCGTATTTGATGCGGATAACTTGGTTCATCCGCAGTTTCTCATGGAGATGAATAATCGCCTTTGCAAGGGCGATAAAGTTATTCAGGGTTATATGGATGCGAAGAATCCGTACGATACCTGGGTGGCTGGTACCTTTGCCATCGCTTTCTGGGTTATTTGCTACATTTCTCATCTGGCAAAATCCAACATCGGCCTTTCGGCCTGCCTCGGTGGCACAGGTATGTGCTTCTCCTCGGATATCCTCAAGGAACACGGTTGGAACGCAACCTGCCTGACGGAGGATATGGAGTTCACCATGAAGTGCATGGCTCAGGGCATCAAGACCAGCTGGGCTCATGATGCCATCATCTACGATGAAAAGCCGCTGACTTTCAAACAGTCCTGGAATCAGCGCAAGCGTTGGGCCCAGGGACAGTTCGATGTTGGTAACCGCTTCATTCCGAAGATGCTCAAAGCGGGGTGGAAACATAAGGATATCCGCATGTGGGATGAATGCATTTATCTGATGCAGCCTCATTTCTTGATGATTTCTACCATTTTCATCATCATCAGCTATATTCAGCTGGGCTTTGAACCGTTCTACACGAACATTTATAACTTCATGCCCTCTCAGCTTATGACGGCTATTATGCTTGGGCAGTACATCCTGCCAATGATTATCTTGATAAAGATTCGTGCCAAGTGGAAATCCTGGCTCTACATGCTGCTGTATCCGGTGTTCATTTACTCCTGGATTCCCATTATTTTCCTTGGGTTTATCAACCGCAACGACCACGAGTGGAGTCACACCCAGCATACCCGTGCTATGAGCATGGATGATATTGTTGGTAATGTCAAAAACACCAAAAATATTGGGCGTTAAAAAAAGCCTCCCTCTATGAGGGAGGTTTTGCCTTAAATTCGAAAGGAAGTATTTTATGTATACGTTAAAAATAGAAGGTGCCTTTGAAGCCGCACATCATGTGGCAGGCTATCCGGGCAAGTGCGCCCGCCTGCATGGCCATAACTGGGTAGTGGAGGCCGTGGTTAAGGGAAAAGAACTAGATGAACTCGGCATGCTGATTGACTTTAAAGTTATGAAAAAAGAATTGGCAGATGTTCTGGAGCGCTTTGACCATCGTTATCTAAACGAACTGAAGCCCTTTGCCGATGGCGTAAATCCCACCGCAGAAAATCTGGCGCGGATTATCTTTGAAGAATTGGCTTGCCGTAAGGTGTTTGAACGGGATAGCGTGCTTTATGCCATTACAGTTTTTGAATCGCCGAAGTCCAGTGTAACTTATACGAAGGATTAACTATGAAAGAGAATCTTATTGAAATTTTTTCGTCCATTCAAGGCGAAGGAAAATACGTTGGCTGCCGTCAAGTATTTGTACGGTTTGAAGGCTGCAATCTCGACTGCCGCTACTGTGATACGGAAAATACGCCTGGCAGTCATGTCCAGTGTGAGGTAGAAACTTATGCGGGCAGCCGGGAATTTGCCAAACTCCCCAATCCGCGTTCGGTGGGGCAGACCGCCATGGAAATCAACCGGCTCTGCAAAGAAGTTCCCCATCAGGCTGTGAGCTTCACCGGTGGCGAGCCCCTGTTGCATGCTGGTTATATCCGTGAGGTGGCAAAGGAAATTGAAGTGCCGGTGTTCCTGGAAACCAATGGCACCCTGCATGAGCAGCTGGCTGAAATCATCGATTCCGTGGATATCATCAGCATGGATATCAAATTGCCGAGCGTTGTCAACGAACCACAGTGGGAGGCACATAAGCGCTTTATCGAAGTGGCCAAGGCCAAAGATCTGTATATCAAACTGGTGGTAGGGGAGGAAACAACGGAAGAAGAATTCCGTAAGGCAATTGACCTAGTGGCCGAAACGGCACCCGAGACTCTGTTCATCATCCAGCCTGTAACCCCATACGGCGGCTGTAAGGCGGCGAGCCCCGAAAAAATCCTCATCTGCCAGAATTATGCCCTGTCCAAACTTAAAGACGTCCGCGTAATCCCGCAGACCCATAAGATGATCGCGCAACTGTGAATAGCAAGAATTTAGAAGAATATTTCCAGCAGTATATTGCTGAGGTAAAAGAGTCTTCAGGCTGGTAACCTGTGAGACTCTTTTATTTTTGTATCTATGCAAAGGATACGCTTAGCGGATATGATGTTCTTGGCCCCAATTGTCAACTTTTTGATAGAGCGGGGTGGGGACATTATATTTTTTTCCTAGGGCTACGATGCGAGAGACGAGACCGGAAAATTCCGAGGAGTTGCCAGCAAGGACGTCGCGCTGCATAGAGGTGCGGAGGCCGGGCTTGAAGGCATCAATCATTTTTAGACCCGTTTCCACCAAATCCTTTTCCCAGGTGATTCCCATGGCGTGGCCGATGGCTACGACTTCGCGAATCAGGCCGATGAAGAAATCACGCAAGGGGCCTTCGTGCTGGAAGTCATCACTGACGGCTTCGAAGTAGAGGCCAGCGGCGCCCATGGGGGAGACGAAGGCGAACTTCTGCAAGGCATCTCGTTGGATATGTTCGGTGAAATGTGCCTGGATGCCAGCATCCTGCATGATTTGTTCCAGTTCCTTGGCTTTGTTGGCCAGGCAGTTGTCCTGCCCGGGGCGGAATCCGTAGAATACCCGCAGAATTTTTTCTGGCTGGACGATGATGCCGGGACTTTCGATTTTGGCGAAGATATACATACAGCCGTCGAGGCAGGTGAGGCCAGGCAGAGCTTGTTGCATGACTTCACCGGTGCCGAATACATTTAGGATGGGGACGATGAGGGTCTCGGCATTGGCGGTGCGGCGGGCCAGGGCGATAGCATCGTCGATGTTGTAATATTTCACGCAGACTAGCATCACGTCAGGGGTGTCGGTATACTCCTCCATGGTGCAGGCTTTAGCTGGCTTTATGACAATATCGCCGCGGTGTTCCGTGCGGATAGTAAGCCCGTTTTGACGGATGGCCGCTAGATGGCTGCCGCGGGCGATAAAGGTTACGTCCTGACCGATGCTGGCAAGATAAGCGCCCAAAGTTCCTCCTGTGCCGCCGGTGCCGACAATTGCAAATTTCATGATAATCCCTCCAATTCGTTGGTGTATGTTTACATTGTAACAAATGGTTATGACGGGGGCAAGGTAAAGCCCAGGCAAAGTCGAGGAAGGTTTTCCCGATCATAACAGAATTTCATTTTTTTCTCAGAGAAATTTTGTTATAATTTAATAGATTGTATTTCATTAAAGGTGGTTATTTTATGCTTCGTTTTTGCCAGCCTTCGTTGCGGCCTGTGGGGCGTCTGGACATGTTACGGATTATGTTTGGCAGTTGGTTGATTTGGGAGAGCCTGATTCGCCTGCTGATTGGGATGCGGTTTTATTCGGAGTTATCCTGGAGTCCCTTGGATATATTGCGAACCTTTTTGCTAGGACTTATATATGATGCTTCCGCTGGCGTTTTTTTCTGTTTGCCCTTAGCACTCTTTTTCCTGCTGCCAGCAAAAGTTCTCTCGGCTAGTTGGGGAAAACGGTTGGGAAGAATCTTGGTATTCCTGCTAAATGGTTTTATGGTTGGCTCCGGTGTGACGCTCTTTTTCTATTTCCAGGAATTTCATACCTGTTTTAACTTTATTGCGGTAGATTATTTGATTTATTCCAGTGAAATGTTGGGGACGATTCAAGAGTCCTTTCCGTTGGGGATCCTTGTGCCCGTGATGCTCCTTTTTACAGGGGGGATAACTTGGCTCCAGCTTCGTCGACGGGAATTTGTTCCTCAGCGGCGGCATTGGCGGCAGTTTGTTACTGCGGCTCTAGCGGTGGTTTTGCTGCCCGCAGCGGCGGCAGTGCTGCCGCAATCGGCATGGCGCATGCAGGTGGCGGCGGATAAAATCAATCAAGAGCTTGCCGGCAATGGCCCCTATGAATTTGTGCGTGCCTATTTCACCAATGAGCTGGATTATGATTCCTTTTATGCCAAGGAAGCCGACACGCAGGCTCTTTGTCAGCGGTTGCGCAGTGAGGTGAAGGGCAATAATGAAATCCTGCAGGGGGATGATGGGGTGACGCGCCGCGTGGAGAACCAGAATGAGCTCACGGGCAAGAATCCCAATGTGGTGTTGATAACGGTGGAGAGTTTCAGCGCCGATTATGCAGGTTTTCTTGGTTTTGCCAACAGTCTGACCCCGAACCTGGATGAAGTGGCCCAAAAGTCTTTAAGCTTTACCCGCCTTTACGCAACGGGAACGCGGACGGTTCGCGGCCTTGAGGCACTGTCTCTTTCGGTGCCGCCAACGCCAGGACAATCCATCGTTCGCCGTCAGGATAATAGCAACATGGAAGGCCTAGGGGATGTCTTCCGCCAGAATGGCTATCATACGGATTTCATCTATGGCGGCTATGGCTATTTTGACAATATGAATGACTTTTTCGCGGGCAACGGTTATACCGTAAAGGATCGGAATGTTATCCCCGAAGAGGAAATCCACGATGAAACGGTTTGGGGCGTTCCCGATGAAATCCTCTTTGACCAAGTGGTAAAATCGTTGGATGAACATCAGGCAAAAGGGGAGCCTGCCTTCGAAATGGTGCTGACTACGTCAAATCATCGGCCCTTCAAGTTCCCCAAAGGCCGCATTGATGCACCCCAGGGAGTGCGGAGCAGTGTAGTGCGCTATACCGATTGGGCCATCAAGGACTTTTTGGACAAGGCGGCGAAAAAGCCATGGTTTGACAATACGGTATTTGTTATTGTGGCTGACCATCAGGCCCTAGCGGCTGGCAAGGCGGATTTGCCTGTCAACCGCTATCATATCCCGTGTTTGATTTACGCGCCGAAACTTATCAAGGCTGGTCAGTGCAATCGGTTGATGAGTCAGATTGATGTGGGGCCGACTTTGCTGGGGCTCCTGGGGATGTCGTACACCTCGCGGTTCTTTGGTCATGATGTGTTCAACGTACCTGAGTCAGCGGACCGGGCTTTCATCAGTACCTATCAGCTGCTGGGGTTAGTAAAGGATGACCAGCTTACCATTCTGTCACCCAATCAAGGAGTGAAATCCTATCGTATTAACGATTGGTCCAAGGCGGATTACACGCCCATTCCCACCAGCGAGGAAATGCGGCAGCAGGCCGTTTCCTGGTATCAGGGAGCCAATATGCTCTATCATGAGGGCTGGCTAAAAGCACCGCAGTAAAGACCATCACAAGAAGAGGCCGAAAAGGCCTCTTTTTACTATTCAAATTTGTTGTAAAATTAAGAATATCCATTGAAAATACAAGGGGGCATGGGGTATAATATAGAAGTTAATAAAATTAGTTGGAAAGGGTGGTTTCATGCAGACCATTGCACTTATTGCACACGACAAGAAAAAAGAAGAAATGCTCGATTTTGTCAGTCATCATCAGGACCTCCTCAAACATTTCCATTTGATTGCTACTCGGACAACTGGAACGCTGATTAACGAAAACTATCAGCTGAATGTGGAAACCATGATGTCGGGCCCTTTAGGCGGCGATCAGCAGATTGGTGCCCGGGTGGCTACGGAACAGGTGGATTACGTCATTTTCCTGCGTGACCCGCTGACGTCCCAGCCCCACGAGCCAGATATCAATGCCCTGCTTCGCCTCTGCGATGTGCACAACATCCCCTTGGCAACCAACCGTAGGAGCGCCCATATCCTGCTCCAGTATGCGGATAAGAAACTCAACGCCTAAAAAAACTTGAATAAAAGGTCCATATCTCTTACAATGAAATTGATGGGGATTACCCGCTATCACACCGAGCCCAAAGTGACCCAAGGAGGTAACGAACAACATGGTACCATCATACGTGTGGCTGATTCTGGCAGTAGTGGCAACGCTTATCACTTACTGGGTAGAATACGGTCAAGACGAAGACTGAGAGATTGGACTTCGAAGAACGCAGCTGATTCGGCTGCGTTTTTTATTTTCCTTTTGACAAAAATTAGTACCTGGTATAAAATTAGTATCAGGTACTAATTTTTGTCAAAAGAGAAAAGAGTGATAAAAATGCTTATTCATGATTTGATTTATCAAGGTGCGCCAAATGATTTGGCCATCGTCGACCATGAGCGCCGTTTTACCTATAAAGAACTCCAAGCAGCAGTGAAAGCCTGTCGCGACAGACTCTATGCAGCGGGGGTACATCAAGGTGACCGAGTGGGAATCTTTACCCGTAACAGTGCCGAATTTATCTTTGCCTATATGGGTATTGCATCGCTGGGGGCTATAGCGGTTCCCCTCAATTTCCAGTTGAGCAGCCGCGAGATAGCCTACATTATTAAAGATGCGGGGATACGAGTTCTTTTGACGTATCAGCCGTTGAATCTTGTTGATGCTTTGGCACAGCTGCGCTGCCAGCTCAAAGTGGCACAGTATGACATTCGCTCCATTGGCAAGCCGAAAAAGGGAATCGAAGAGGCACCAGATCTTTCGGAGTATTTCAGCGCGGACAATCCGTGCCAGATCATTTACACGTCTGGTACAACGGGCAATCCGAAGGGAGCAGTCATTTCCCATCACAATATCCTCTTCAATACAAAGCAGATTGCCTATATGGGCTGTCAGCCGGGAGATAAGGCGCTTTGCGTTTTGCCGATGTATCATTGCTATGGTCTTACCTGTGCGGTGTTTTATACACTAAGCGTTGGTGCTGCCATCGTGATTCTTGATTCGTTTACGCCGCGGACGACAATCAGTACGATTCGTGAAGAGGGGATAACGGAGCTCTATATCGTGCCGTCGATTTGCAGCCTGCTGACCAAGCTGGGGACTCCGGAAGATATGAAGAGTGTGCGGCTGGTAGTCAGTGCTGGTACGACACTGCCTCTGAAAATTCAGCAGGACTTTACCGAAAAGTTTGGTTTGGATATCTGCGAGGCTTACGGCTTGTCTGAGACGGCGCCAATCGTTACGATGACGCCATTGGGGAAGACGAAAGTCGGTTCCTGTGGTCCCGTGGTTCCCAATTTGCAATGGAAACTCATCGATGATGAGGGCAAAGAAGTTCCGTGTGGCGAAGTTGGCGAGCTCATTGTCAAGGGCGAGAATGTCATGCTGGGATATTGGAATCTTCCTGATGTGACTCATGATGCTATGCGGGGCGGTTGGTTCCATACCGGCGATGTGGCCCGTGCCGATGAAGATGGCTATATCTATATCGTCGACCGCATCAAGGACATGATTATCAGCATGGGTGAGAACGTTTATCCGCGTGAAGTCGAAGAGGTGATCTATCAGTTCCCTGGCATTCATGAGGCCGCTGTCGTTGGCATTGAGGACAAACTTCGCGGGCAGGCGGGGGCTTGCTTCTATAGTGTCAATCAAGGTGCTGAGATAAACATCCGGGAGCTCAAACAGTTCCTGCAGAATAACCTGGCTCTGTATAAGATCCCCCGGGAATTCCATCGCATGGATAAATTGCCGCGTACGACAACTGGCAAGATTGCCAAGAAAACGATTTTAGCAGAATTTCAAAAGTAAATAACAAGTAATAGTAAGCAGTTCCATAACGGCAATAATTCCTTGCCGTTATGGAACTGCTTTTTTATGAGAATGATAGACATAGGTTTACAAAATACTAGATTATTTTTAAATTAAAAACACAATTATAACATTGGGGAAAAAGACCCTGCCAAATTCAAGGCTAAGCATGTTTTTTTTTCGAAATTTTGAACAAAACCGGTAAAAAAGTCCTATATATGAAAATTGAGATTTATATTATTTGGGAAAAATTTTCATTATCCTTTAATGGACTTTTAGTATTGAGAGGTATATCGTTTAAAAGGAAATTCCATGAAAAAAAGATGAAAGTTTTTCAGCGATAGGATAATTCTGAAATAATCATCTTTTATAAGGAGGGAGATAAAACGAAAAAGGTCCGATTCATGATGTTAGGGCGATGTTTCGTGATACTCGTAATTGGCATGCTGATGCTAGGCTGCCGGAGTCAGGCGTCGGGACTTCCCAGTACGTTGCAGCGTCAGGAGATAATCTTTCTGCTGGATTCCAGTCAGTCCATGCAGGAATCTGACCCGCTTCGGCTGATACCGGAAACGGTCTTGCAAATGTGTGCGATTATGCCGAGTCGTTACGCTGTGGGGATTTATACATACAGCGACGGGGTAAAGCCATTGCAACCCTTGGCGGGATTGAGCCGGCTGCCGGTAGCACCGTTGCAGGGCATTAACTATGCGGGCTACACCAATACGGGGGCCGCGATGGAAAAAGCAGTGGAAACATTCTCGGCGGATGGAGAAGTAAATCGCAGCATCGTGATAATTTCCGATGGCGAAATCATGCTGCCAACCAGTGAGCAGACTTTAGCGTCGGTGAAATCCTTTCAGGAAGGGATGGCAGATTGCCGCAAGGCTGGTATCAAGGTGTATATGCTGGCGCTGGGCGGCAAACAGGCCACACCGCAGGCTAACAGCTATGCCAGTGATATCACGTATGAAATCGCGCCGGATGTAGCAGCAGTTCCGGTGCTAGGGGAAAAGATGCTGATGGATAACTGGCCGGTGGGGAAAATCCTGCGAAGGGCAGATGCCAGCGGCAAGGTGGATTTATCGCTGCCCGTGCCCGTAGCGGCTATTCGTCACCTGCGGGTGGTAGTTCGCAAAACTTTTGGCGATGGAACCGGTGGCCGGCTGGAGGGCAAGGATACGGGTCACGAAGTATGTGATGGCACTTCTGGCCGAATCTTTGATATCAAAAATCCTGGTGACAATCTGACGTTACGGGAGTTAAAACCTGGTGAGCAGGCAGAACTTTTTCCACAGCTGGAAGCAGAGCTTACGGTGGAGACGATTCGCGAGGAAGAAACAAACAAGGTCATGGTAAAGATTGTTCCTCGAACCGTGGATGGTGAAGGACAATCTTTGCTGGCTGATGATTATTGGAACGGGAAAGAAATCCCGGTCTGGATGGATGACGATTATTATGTCGGAACGGTACAGGGCGATGGAATTTTGGTGGAAGTCCCGTCGGATTGGCAGGGAAGTCGTGTGATTCTTCCGGTCTTTTCGGAATGGGGATGGAATGTGGATTGCAAGCCAGTGGCTATAGCTGGTCTTGCCTCGGCAGAAGCCCAGGATTCTGCCTATGTGGTGGTACTGGCCATCGGTGGCTGCGGTGTGTTGCTGCTACTAGGGCTATTTGGGGTGCTGCGCCTAAAAACCTATCATAAGGAACAACAGCGGAAACCGATTCCACAGCCACGGGCCAAATGGCAGGAGCATTATGTGGGGGAATTAACCATTCGCGATATCCGAACCAGGTCGGGATTGGACCACCGGGTAAGGGTGATAAACCTATACCGCCATTTGGAACGCATCGCTTTGCCCATGCGCCAAATTTTCCACGAATGTCAACTGCCGGATACCTTGCCGGGGCTGGATGGTCTTGGCTTGCACCCCGGGAAAAAGGGAATCTGGCTGGATAACGATTCCCAGGCCACCATCCTCAAAGAAGGGGAACTGGTACTTCGCGGCACCAGCTGCTTTATGGGATACGACGAGCCCATAAAATTGTCATTTGGTGACGCTCAGCTGTCGATGACCTTGGTTTTGAAAGATTTAAAGCCGCAATCTTAGGATAATTCATATAAAGGAGATAGAAACATGGCAAAGATTATTTCACAAACAAACCGCACGATGCTTTTCGAGGAAATCAATCCGGAAAAGCTCGACCTGCTCACGATGGTTGGTGATACGAAGGCATTGGACAGCCTCAGTGATGAGAAAATCAAGGAGCTCAACGAGAAGTTGCTGGTTCATGATTTCCAAGAGTTCCTGGATAAGTTTGACCCGGTTGTCTATTCCTTCTTCAACGCCAACACGCAGCGCGTTATGTATACCCTCAAGCGTCCCGAAAATGTCCCCGAGGATTTGCTGACGGAAATACACCTGAACATGCACAACGATTTTTTGCGGATGTTGCTCACGCTGGTGGATACGAAGCGTTCCCAGGGCTTGCTGAACGTTGATTTCAAATTCGAAAAGCTCACGGATCTTATCTCTCCCCATAAGGTTATGGAGGATATCCGTCAGGAGCGCAAGGAATTACGCTATGTCTATAGCAAGTATGTGGAGCTGGAAGAAGGCGACCCCAAGAAACTTGACTACGGCGACAAGTTAAACGTCATGTTTGAAGAGGCCAGCACCAACTATAACAACGTTATGGCCATGCTGCCCTTGGCCATTGAGGACATAAAGACTCGTTTGCTGCTGGGAACAGACCAAGGCGGTCAGCAGGATACGGCGCTGGCGTTGGGGGTTCTCACCATGGGGGACAGCGGTGAGTTGAAGGTCATCGAGGCACCAAAGGAACAGACAAAAGCCTTGATGACGGTGGATGATAACATCAATGAAGGCCTTATCGCCGCTATCGAAGACGACTACGAAGCACTAAATGCAGAAAATCACAACGATTATGTCAAGGCCCTGGTAGCCCGGACTTTTTGTCCGCTGCCATCTTCCATCGTTTCGGAGGTAGACGTGGCTCAGGAAATTGAAAACTATAATACTTATTTGGATTTCTACAAACAGGCCAAGGATGATTTCATCAAGACGGTGAAACCGCTGATTGAAAAGATTCTAGGGGTGCGGATGTTCTTTGAACAGTATCCGGCCCGGACAAAAGGCATGCGGCCCACGCTTTTCATTACCAACGTGAAAAACGAACAGCTGGCTACGGCCATGAATCTGCCACGGCTGCGTACCTTCCTCAATACGGTTAATGCCAAGAACGATTTTAAAAATACCGTCTGGTATGCCATCTACCCATCGCTGGAGCTGGATCGTCCGGCTAAGGCTCGTATCACCCGCCAGCGTTTTGCAGGCAACAATGCGCCTAAGAATACCAGTGCCAACAGTTTGGAGTCGCTAAGTGCTATTTTGGATGTGCTCAAGGATTTTCGGGTACAGTGCTTCTTCAACTTTGAAACCAGCGATAAGACGAGCTTTAGCAGCATGGCCACGGAAGGCATTGATAAATATGTGGAGCGCTGCCAGCCGCTTACAGACCATTTATACAGCGAGTATGCCATTCCGTGTCTGCCGAATTTCACGGTCATCCCGCGCGATAAATCCGGCGTCCTGCTCGACGCGAAGATGAAAATGAATGAGGATAATTTGGTGGAACTTTCGAAGGACCAGCAGGATATTCTGAAACTTTGGATTGATGGTGTCTATATCGATGCTTCTTATGTGGCAGCTGGCATCGAAGCTGCCTGCCAGGACCCGGTATTCCTTCGGGATGTATTCCGCCGTGATGTGGACAGTGAATTGCCAGGGGTAGCCTTTGACTTCGAAGCTGGCGACCATGCTCTGCAAGTTCACACGACTTTAGCCAAGGAAATCACAGGCTTTACCAATCCTATCAAGGACGAAATCAATCGCCGGGGCTTTGGCTTTGTCTTTTCTTCGGAAAATGCCGTCTTTGCGGGTAACCATATCACCAACATCATGGTCTATAAGGCGCGCAATCTCCTCTATGATGAAAACCTTGGTGTGTTCGAGCCAATCTACAAGACGCAGGTTACAACCTATATCGAGCGCGTTCTGCGCCATGCTTCTGGGGACTTCAAACAGGACCACATCGTGGAATTCTTCAGCAACAATCCCAACAGTCAAAAGAGCAAATGGCTCAGCAAACGCAATATGGTCAATGCCATCATCGGCGTCGGCGACGATATCGATTATGCTATTGACGAAGAAAACGGCATGTGCACGCTGGATATTACCTTCAACGGCAATATGCGCAATCTCACCATTGAGACCAATCGTATCACGACAGCTCACCGCGCCTCCTGACGCGATAGTTGCATAGATGTTTTAGAAGATCCGAATCACAAAGGAGGATAAATTCATGGGTTTTCGAGTTAATGTTACTGGCGGTGCCGAACAGATTACCTTCGATGAGCGCAGTATCACCAAAGTAGAGTTTTTTTCCGATACGCCGGATGATTCCAATGCCAGAGCCAGGGATATCCGGCTCAGTGTCAAAATCTGGGGCAAGATGAACTTCTCCCTGGGCGGCCAGGATGTGGACAGCACCTTGGGAGCTGCCAAATGGGCAGAAGTACCAGCCGAACGGCCGGATTGTTACCGCAACGCTGTCGTGGATGTGGTTGCTGCGGGACAGATGGTTCGTCAGTACACCTTCCCCAATGCCTTCGTAGTTGAGTATACGGAAGACCTGGATGATGAGGCCGGTGTTGGGCAATTCTATTTGCATCTCAAGCAGAAGAAAGACCTCAACACGGCAGTACAGTTAAACGGCGGCTTTGGCGCCTGATAGAGGGAGGAGAACAGTATGTCATTTCAAGTACAGGTTACCGGTGCAGAACCTTTTTCGATTGAGCCGGAATGCACGAAACATGTAAAATTCAGCACGGATATTCCTATGGATTCCGATGCCCGCACGAAAGATGTTGGCGCGACGCTGGTTATCTCGGGTAAAATCCTGGCCAATGCAACGGGAGCCGCTGCGGACAGCACGCGGCAGATGCTCTTGTGGTCCGTGGTACCCGCCGAGCGGGCCGAAGCCTACCGGAATGTTACCGTTACCTATGTAGCGGGCGGCGTGGTAGAGCGGAAATACACCTTCACCAATGCTTTTGTGGTGGATTATCAGGAAGTCTATGACGATGGCGATGGTAACGGTACCTTTACCTTGTGGCTCAAACAGAAGAAAGACAAGATGGCTGAGCTGCAAGTCGAAGGCGGTTATTCCGCGTGACCTAAGCAAGACCGCTCGTGGTTGATGGGGTGGATAAAAAATCCACCCCTTTTCTATTAGCTGGAGTTGTTATGAAAGATTATTACAAGATATTAGAGCTGACGCCTACGGCCGATAAAAAAGAAATCAAGAAAGCCTTTCGCCGGCTGGCGCGGAAATATCATCCGGACCTTAACCCCGGAGATGCAGCGGCCGCTGAAAAATTCAAATTAATCAATGAAGCCTGTCAGGTGTTAAGTGATGAAAATAAACGCGCACGCTATGACCTGGATTACCAAAAAAAAGACCAGCGGGCAGCGTCAAAGGCGGGCAGGCAGCAAGCGCAGAAACATAGCGGCGGACCGACTCCTTTTGGGCCGGATTTTGGCAAAGCATTTTCTCAGGAAAATTTTGAAAAAGCATTTTTCGGTGGCATGAAAAATGAAGCCGCGAAAGGCAGGCGGGACAAGAAAGACCCGCTGGATACCAGCGAATTGTTCCAACGATTCTTTGGATTTTCGTAAATAGCGGACAATTCGTGGAAGGGAGATTATCGATTATGTATCGCAAACAAATAACGACAGCGCTGCTGGGCATGGCGGGAATCGTACTGTCCATGACTGCCTATTTAACGGATTTGGGAAACCTGTTATTGACAGGATGCTTGATAGCCCTAGGACTTGTGCTCTTTGTTTGGTCCTTGGTGAGCTTAATCCTATTTTTGCGGCACACCGCCGAACCGGCTCCTGTATCCGCCATGGAAATGGAGCCAGAACCAGAGTTGTCGGCAGGAATCACCCAGCTTAACTGGCTCAGTGAAAAAGGGGACATCTTAAAGACCTGGGATTTATTCAATCGCACTGGACTCGTTATCGGACGGGACTGCCAGGAAAATATGGTGGACATCGACCTGGCGAAAAGTCCCTATGCACCGCTTATCGACATCGAGCACGCGGTGCTGAACTACGCGAACTCCGACTGGTACGTGGAAGACCTTTCCAGCCGCAACGGCACCCAGCTATGCAAAGCAAGGGACGGCCGCAAATACCAGCTGACTGCTGGCGAACCCTGTAAAGTAGAAATCGGCGACATCATCATTGTCGGCATGACCCAGCTGGAGCTGGCGTAGGGAGGACAAATGGCAGAAGAATATTTGGTGCAAGGGGCGCTGCTTCGATGTGATAAAGGCGAACACGATTCGAGACTGGAAATGGAAAAAAGTCATGGCGTATATATCGGGAACAAAGCTGTGGCGAATAAAAATGACTACGTTGGCATCACCAATATAAAATCATTCGGTTCGTGCAGCTTGGGGGGACTTTGCATTCCCAATACTTATCCATGGGAAGAATGTCACGAAAAAACCATGATAACGGATGCTGAGGCATTGACGACTGCTTCGATTATCCAGTGCAAAAAGGGCGGTCATATAACAGTCAAGGACTCTGGGCAATGAAATACTATCTATTACAGAAAGCGCGTAATTACACGCATCTGCCAGCAATCAGATTCTCGTTTTCACATCTAAAACCTTGGCAGATCGATGAGCGAAAGGGAAAGCGAATAGCAACTTGGGGACGTTTACTGGCAGATTCCTTACCGGATGTACGTTGGAGTGATATTTTAATCGATCCATATTTTCTAGTATCCGAGCGTGTGAAAAAAATCCTACTGGCGGCTGAACCGGGAATGGAGTTTCGACGGGTTAGCATTATAACGCGAGGCGTAAAGCAAAAGCCTAAGTTATATTATCTGCCATTGTTGACGGAAATCGAGTGTTTACATGCTTCGAGTAAAAGAAATCCACGCAATGGAGCGTTAGAGCATCCAGTTCTTTGCTCGGATAAAGTGGGCATAAAAAGGATTTTCTTGATGAAAAATGAGGAGGAGCGTCATATTGTGGTAAGACTTGATTTATTGGAAATTCTCCTCAGATTGCACCCAGTAGGCTTAACTCTTTGCGAAACACAGACTTATATTCCAAAAGCAACAGAGGAGAACGCTAAGGGAAAATGAATCAGTTAAAACATTATTTGAGCGAAAAGAATCCCCGCTTTTTTCGCCAGCGGTTTCAAGCAAGTATCGCACAGATCGAAGTTACCGTTGAAATATTGGCATCCCTGCAAAAGATGGGGGGAATGCTGGCAGAACAAGGTTGTCGGTTGCAGAAGTCGGGCAAAGGGCCTATCAAGCAGATAGCTATTTCGCCGCTTCGTTCCAGCCTATGGCTGGGGAAACCTGCTCTGCGGCTGGATTTACTGGATGAAGATGGTTGGCTGGATACCAGAGAATGTGCCATTAATTGGCCGGTTGATTTTGCCTTTCAGACGATGGCGGCCGATGCAGCCTATTTTCGGCAGGCTTTACGCAACAAACCGTTCCGTTGGCTCGAAGATGATTTGACCGACTGTATGGTGGAATATCGTGAACAGGTTTTTCCTTGGCTAAGAATGGTTTTGCGAAAAAATTTAAAGGTATTGTTTCAAGACACAGCCTGGCAAGAGTTGGTATGGGAAGAAATTGCATTTGTTACATTTGGTGAATTTATGGGACGACAGGCTGTTTTGAGCCTGCTCCGGGAAGGAGAGCTTATTGGCTGAAGAAAATGATTGGCAACAAGAGTTGAACGTATTATCCTTGCGGCAACAGAAGGAAGAGGTAGAGGCAAGTTCCTTGGAAGAAGGCGTTTATGTGAATCATAAACGATTACCGTTTTCGCGCATATCCCTTTGGGAAGGGCGAGCAAGCCTTTGCCTGCCGGGAAACTATTCCATTATGACAGAATCCATACTTCGTTTGAAATATCCATCGGAGTACCGTCCGCAGATAATTTATACCATGGAAGATAAAAAGACGGATTTTACCTTTAATTGGTTCTCAAGAGAAATAAAGGGAAGTGAGTCGAAGTTGGCGGCACGTCAGTTTAAAGAGATCTTGCGACGCACCAATCCAGCCGTGCTTTTCTATGATATGCAGGAAGAACTGGTTCCCCTTGCACAGAATAGACAGGCGGCATTGACCTGGTTTGATTATAAAAGTTATGCGATTGACGGGCAGGTATATAACATCATGTATGTTATGCCGCTGGCCAAGGGTATGCTCCAGGGAACGATGAATTGTGATTTTGCACAGCGGGATGATTGGAAGCGGGCGACCCTGCTCGTTATGCAGAGTATTCGGGAAGGGGATGAAAAAAGCGATTGAGCAAAAGATTGTCATCGAGCCGTTTGGGTATTGTCAGTTGCTAAAGCTGACGATGCACAAACAAGTAAACGAACATAGTCAGGCGGAATTTTGTCTGCTAATTGATGAAGAGAAGGAAGATGAATATTGGCGGCTGGTTGCTGATGATTTGCTGGTAGAAATCAAACAAATAGTGCATTCGACCGAAACGGTGCTGATGAAAGGGATTTTACAAGAACTGCAAATCCAAGCGGAAAATGGAGTAAAGGAATTACATGGTGTAATCTACTCCACTAGCTGTCTGATGGATCTAGTACCGCATTTGCGGACATTTCAAGATTCCTCACTGACCTATAAGGAAATTATCGACACGCTTATGTCCGGTTATGCTGACCGTCATGGAGTTTGTCTGATGCGAACAGAAGACAGAGCCATGCAAAACTTTATCCTGCAATATCGCGAGACGGATTGGACGTTTGCGAAGCGCATGGCAAGTTGCCTGGGAACATGTCTTTTTCCCTATGATGTAGCAGATGGGATTCAGATATCTTGTGGATTATCAACCGGCGAGGTTAATAAAGCAAAAGCGATTGCAACAAAATATTACACGGTTCGCAAAGCATTGTCCGAATATCGCTTTAAAAAGGGGCATCAGGTAAATGTGTATGAACCGGATATTGAAGAGTATCAGGTAATAGCACAGGAAATCCTGAATCTCGGCGATTGTTTACAAGTAAATGGCCAGCAGCTATATGTCTATGCGATACATGCGGAACTGCGTGGAAGTGAGTTGTCATATCGATATAGTTTGCGTCACCCCAAAGGTTTTATGCAGGCTAGAAAATATAATCCGGACTGTGCAGGGGTATCGCTTAAAGCGTCGATTCTAGTGCCGGCTAAGGATGTTGTGCAGGTAGCTGTGGAAGGGGATGAAAATCCTGACGCAAAGCCGCGTTGGTTTCCCTATTCTACGGTGTATTCCAGTCCGGATGGTACAGGCTGGTATTGTATGCCAGAACCTGGTGATGCCGTAAGGCTTTATCTGCCTAGTGCAGATGAAAAAGAAGCCTATGTCATCAGCTCAGTTCATTTACAAACAAGCAATCACGAAGAACGGCAGAATCCGGATAACAAATCCCTGATGAACAAATATGGCAAGGAAGTGCTTATGACGCCAGATTCTTTGACATTCACGAATAATCAGGGGATGTCCGTATCCATTCGTGACGGAGAGGGGATATCGATTGTCAGCAATGCGAAAATCGATATCGTCGCCCAGGATAACCTTACGCTTTCCAGTGAAACTGGTGAGATTTGTGTAGATGCTCCTGAGGAAATAAAGATTACCCAGAACGGAACCGCGATAAATCTGAAGGATGATATCAAAATCACGGGGGCGGAAGTCCATGTTCAGTGATAGCAGTGAGTGTCAGGTCGATATACGCTTCTTGCAACTAGAAAATAATGCTTTGGCAGGTGTGTCGTTGGAGGCATTTTCCATGACGCAGGCAGCCAATCAACATGCCAAGGCAGACTTTACCGTTCGCATGGAGGCGGACAGATGGACAAGCAGCCTGGCGCAGGAACTCTATAATAGCGAGCAAGGTATATGTACGCAGGATGGAACCGTTATTTTCCGAGGGATTTTGGAAAATCTGGAGGTAACTTCTCAGCATGACTATGTAATATGCCAAGGAACGATTGTGAGTGGCAGTATCCTGATGGATACAACGCCACGATGCCGATCGTTTCAAAATCCAGATATGACTTGGGGCCAGATATTAGAAACGGTTATACAGGCGTATCCTCATGGTTTCCTGTTGAAGAGTTGCAGGAATATTGACAAGTCAATTGGCAGGCCGATAATCCAGTATCAGGAAACGGATTGGGAATTTTTGAATCGCATAGCCAGCCGATGCAACGCTTGTATTTATCCTGATACCAGCCAGCCTTGGGCACGATGCTCGCTAGGACTTCCCGCGTCGAGAAAAGATGGTTTTGACATTACACCGACAGGGTACACAAGGACGATGTCACGACGTTTCTACGAAGAAGGCGGAAAAGCTGCCGGACGGTTCAAAGCTGATTTTGAAACGATCACAATAAAATCGTCAAAAAACTATGAAGTTGGCACAGCAGTTCGTTACCAGCGCCAGGAATATCGGATTGTCGAAAAAGAGATAACAATGCAACATGAGGAGGTGGTATTTACTTATCTGCTGGCGCATGAAGCGTATTTGGTGCGGCGGCCACAATACAATGAAAAAGTCAGCGGCATCAGCCTGATCGGTACAGTATTGGCAACTGCTGGTGAAACCGTAAAACTTCATCTGGATATCGATAGGGAGCAGGACAAAGCAACCGCTTATCCCTATTCCTGGGTGCCCACCAGCAACAATCTTATGTATCTGATGCCTCAAGTCGGAACCAAGGCCATCCTATACATTCCCAATCACGATGAGCAAAATGCCGAAGCGATTGGCTGTGTGCGAACGAATGGTGGTATCGATAGCACCTGTCAGCCGATGGCAGACTATCAAAACCGGTCGCTTACCACCGAGCATGGGAAAAAGCTGTATCTCAATCCCGGCGATATGGGAGCCAGCGGTGCAGGCGGAGCTCTAAACTTAACGGATGGCGATAAACTATCATTTCAGAGCACAAGCAAAGTAACCATAAAAGCACAAGATGCTATCCATATCCGTGCGAAAAAAGTTGACATGTCAGCACTGACACAAATCCGGTTGATGGTGGCGGGCAGTGAGATAAATCTCAACAACCTCCATGACCATGGAGCGGATGGGAAAGTGTGGTATATCGGCACGACCTCGCAGGTCTTAGAGCCAATAACGCAGCCAAGGAAAACCAATACGCCTAGAGGTCCGGATTTTAGTGATCTGGCTAATAATATACTAGGGACTGTAAAACAGTTTGTACAAGGATTTGCCGATGCTACGTTGGACAATTTGTCCATGGGCGTACTATCACCCGAACCAGCGCAATGGACGACCAGCTACAAAGCCGGAAGGTTGGCAGGCGATGTAGTCGGCATGGCCGAGGGCATCCTCGGCATGG
>NZ_JAILKR010000101.1 GCF_024693525.1 Selenomonas sp.
CTGGTGAAGAAAATGCAGGAGGCTGCAGCGGCTAAGTCCTTGGCGGATACGCATATTGAGGCGTTCAGCGTGGAGGTGCTGGATCAAAGGGCAGCGGAAGCGGATGTTGTGCTGCTGGGACCACAGATCCGCCATATGAAAGGCGATGTGGAGAAAATCCTTGCAGGACGATGCCCTGTGGAGGTCATCAATATGCAGGATTATGGAATGATCCGTGGCGATAAAGTATTAGCAAAAGCATTGCAGTTGCTGGGAAAGGAGTAAGCGGATCATGAGCGGAGTGATTTCTGGTTTTGAACGGGTAATGATGCCGCTGGCTGCGCGTATTTCGGGCAATAAGTATTTGCTGGCAATGCGGGATGCGTTTTCCATGCTGCTGCCGTTCATTATCGTTGGTTCTTTCTTTGGCATCGTTCAGTGGGTACTTTTAGATCCCTGGGGAACGGTGATGGGAGCCAATGGCCTTAACTTAGGCGCAGCTTTTACTGGTTTGGATACCGCTAGTGATGCCTATAAGAATTCAGCGTTTGTGCATAGCATGCAGGTTATCCAAGGGTTATGCAATAACGTCGTGACCGTAGGTTTCGGCGTGTTTTCGTTCCTGCTGGTGGCAGCTTTTGCCTATCGGCTGGGGACAATCTGGGGCGGCGACCCCTTTGCCAATGCGCTTACGGCTTTAGGGGCTTTTATCATTGTCACACCGCAGAGCGTAGGCGATGTCGGTGCCTTTGACTTGTCATATTTTGGCAATAAAGCGGTGCTTACGGCAATTATCGTAGCTACGGTGTCTTCGAAAATGTTCATCAATCTATCGAAGAACAAGAAGCTTACGATCAAGATGCCGGATACCGTGCCGCCGGCAGTAGCCAATTCCTTTGCCGTATTGATGCCTGTGTTCATTACCTTGTTTACGTTTACGCTGTTTTCGACGTTCTTGGCACAGATGGAATTTATGGGCAGCAAGGCGCTCAATGATTTGATTTATGCGCTGATTCAGGCACCGTTGATGGGCTTTTCGCAGGGCATTGGTTTCTCGCTGCTCTATCAGGGGATTGTTTGGTTCTTCTGGTGGTTTGGCATTCATGGGCATAATGTGACCGCGGCCATCCAGAATATGGTCTATATGCCGGCGCAGCTGGCCAATCAGTCGGGCGATGCGGCCTATATTTTCTCCAATGGTTTCTTTGAAGCGGGGCTCATGCATGTGCTGGGACTGCTTATCGCCATCTTCGTCTTTTCTAAGCGTGACAGCTGGCGGGCAGTGGCCAAGGTTGGCTTTCCGGCGATGCTCTTCAATATTCAGGAACCGATTGCCTTTGGTTTGCCAATTGTGTTGAATCCGCTTTTGCTGATTCCGTATATTTTGGCGCCGCTTGCCAATACCATAGTGGGCTGGCTGGCTGTTTCGGCAGGGCTCGTACCTATCTTCAAATATGTAGTACCCTGGACGATGCCACTGTTCTTTGGCGGCACGATCGGGACAGGATCGCTGGCTGGCGGCATTTTGCAGCTGGTGTGGCTGGCGATGGACATCTGCATCTATGCACCATTTGTCATTGCCGGCAATAAAATCAAGGATACGGAGGAAGAATGATGGACGAAAAGACAGTAGAACAATCGATGCAGCTGATCTTGCATTCGGGGACGGGGCGTTCAGCGGTGATTGAAGCGATACAGGCATTAGCCAAAGACCATGATATTGAAAAGGCCAGAAAAGCGATTGAAGCAGCTGGCCAGGAAATTGGCAAGGCCCATGATATCCAGACGGCGATGATGAGCGCAGAGTGTGATGGGCAGCCGGTCGAGAAAAGCATCCTGCTGATTCATGCCCAGGATCATTTCATGACTTCGCTGGCGGTGCGGGACATGGCAAAATTGATGGTTGATTTGTATGAAGATGTGAAGAAGGGGTAATCTATGGCCAAGCAGTATCAATTCCCAGAGAATTTTTGGTGGGGGGCGGCTACGTCCGGCCCCCAGTCGGAGGGGCGGTTCCATAAGGCCCACCGGAATCTCTTCGATTACTGGTATGATCATGAGCCAGGGGCGTTTTGGGCTGGTGTTGGCCCCGACGTGGCGTCTAATTTCTACAATGATTTCCGTCAGGATATTGCCCTGATGAAGCAGGCCGGCTTGAATTCTGTCCGTACGTCCATCCAATGGTCACGTCTCATAAAGGACTTGGAAACCGGCAAACCGGATGCAGATGGTGTGCGCTTCTATAACGAAGTCATCGATGAATTCCTGCGCCAGGGTATCCGTCCGATCATGAACCTGCATCATTTTGATCTGCCCTATGCGCTTTACGAAAAATATGGCGGCTGGACGAATAAGAAAGTTGCTGTGCTTTTTGCCGATTTTGCCGAAACGTGCTTTGCGCTTTTTGGCGACCGGGTCAAGGAGTGGACGACCTTCAATGAGCCGATGGTAGTAGCCGAAGGCGAGTATCTGTATCGGTTTCATTATCCGCTGCAGGTGGATGGGAAAAAGGCCGTGCAATGCATTTATAATCTCAACTTGGCTTCGGCGATGGCGATTGAACGCTTCCGCCAGTCGGCGTGCGAAAAACAGGGCGGGCGCATTGGTATCGTAATCAACCTGACCCCTGCTTATCCGCGGTCTGAGGCCGCCGAAGACCTGGCAGCGGCGGATTTTGCTGAAACGTTCAAGAACAAGGCATTCCTTGATCCGGCCGTCAAAGGCGTTTTCCCGCCGAAGCTGGTGGAAATCCTGCGCAAGGATGGTGTGCTTTGGGAAAGTACGCCGGAGGAACTGGCCTTGATCCAAAGGAATACCGTTGATTTTTTGGGCGTGAACTACTATCAGCCTTTCCGGGCGCA
>NZ_JAILKR010000107.1 GCF_024693525.1 Selenomonas sp.
CAGATGAATTGCCGTTGCCAGAGCCTCCCGACTCGGAATTTCCCGGCATTGCGCTGCCTGACTCTTTCGACTCGCGTTTTGTTCCATCTTCCGTTACCTGATGCTGCTTGCGATAATCTTTCTTTTTCTCCGGATGGCGCGTGTACTCTTCGGTAATCGCCGGCAAATCAGCCACTGGCGGCATGGCAACTTCCATTGCCGCCGGGGCGGAAGCGGCAGGAGGCTTCCCGCCACCACTTCCCGCAGCGCCAGCTGACGCGTCAAGCCAAAGGGTATTTTCCGGCACCCTTTTATCGGCCGGTCTTACTAGTAAAAAGAACCCCGTTGCCGCCACCAGCAAGAAAAGGACTAGGTGGAGCAGGATAGAAATTCCCCAGGCCCGCAGTTTTGCTTTCTGTTCCTCCTCACGCATATCACTTTCCCCCATCAGCAGCCAGTCCGATATGCGTAATTCCCAAAGCCTTGAACTCATCCAACAGGCCAATCACCATTCCATAATCGAGCCCTTGATCTGCCCGAACCACCACGGCAAACTGCGTGTCCCGCTGATAGGACTGTTGTGCCTTTGTCAAAAGCTCCGCTTCACCGATGGGCTTGTCTTCCAGCCAAAGGGAACCATCTTTGCGAACCGTCACCACATAAGTCACATGAAGCTTCGTTTCTGCGTGCTGTGCCGCTGGCATATCCACATCCACCGTTTTCATATTTACCATGTACAGCGTACTCATCATAAAGAACACCAACAGGAAAAACATGATATCAATCATTGGGATGATGATAAGAGAGGGCTGCTTGATTTGATGACGTTCACGCAAGCGCATGCTGAGCACCTTCCTCTTTCTTGCGGACTTTCTCGGCAAATGCCGAAGGATTTGTCTCTATGAGTGAGAAGCAGGACTCCATGTCCGTTACGATATTTTCCAGCCGCTGGGAAAAATACGCATGAATCATAAGGGCGAGAATTGCCACACAAAGGCCAAAGGCCGTTGCAATCAAGGCTTCACCCACGCCCCCTGTAATCGCGGCAGCCTGGGACGAATCCCCGTTGAACACGCTAAAGGCCGAAATCATGCCGCTGATGGTTCCCAAAAGCCCCAAAAGTGGCGCCATCGTAACCACCACACTCAAATAGTAGAGGCGCTGGCGGAACCGGGCCAAGGCCGTTCCGGACTGAATCTCCAGATAAGCGGCAATATCCTCATGCCCATCGGCATAACGGGCGGCCGCCTCATGGAGCAACCGGCTTAAGGCGCCGTAATGGCTGTCAGCTAACGTCATGGATCCGGCGTAATCCGCCTGGGCAGCTAGGGTCATAAACTGACTGGCAAACTTCCGTCCCGAATCCTCACGGTGAAAATACTGCCAGCGTTCGATGCCAACAGCCGTTACGAATAGGGAACAGAGCAGCAGCACATACATGATAAAGCCGCCCTTTTGAAATAGCGCCACACCCGCCATAATACTTTCCATAAACTCCTCCTAGTCCAATTTCTGTTGATATTTTCGCAACAAATATAAAAAATACGGGGTTCCAATAAAGGCTGTCATAATTCCGACTCGAACCTCATAACCTGGCAGGATAACGCGTCCCACGGCATCACAGAGAACCAGGAAAGCCGCTCCCGCCAAAAGGCTTGCCGGCAAAAGCCGACGGTGGTCAGGGCCGACGATGAGCCGCATCATATGCGGCACCACCAAACCTACAAAGCCGATATTCCCGCTTATGCAAACACTAGTCGCCGTAGCCATGGAAGCCAATACAAGCAGGAGCAGCCGATAGCGTTTCACCGCCATTCCCACGGCCTTGGCTTCATTATCCCCCAGCACCAGCACGTTGAGCTGTCGTGATAGTACCAGCATGACGGCCGAACTGATAAGTATCGGCCCCAGCCCCAACATTACGTGTTCCCAACGCCGATAATCCAGCCCACCAATAGTCCAGAATAGATATTCCTGCAGCTTGTTCACATCGAGGATTGTCAGCACTGCCGCTGAAAAAGCCGCCAAAAACATACCGACCACCACGCCGGACAGCAAAAGCGTCATGACGGGAATCCTTCCATGACGCCAAGCCATCGCCACCGTAAGCCCCACAGCGGCCAAAGCCCCCACCAGTGCGCCCACCGGCAGAGCAAACATCGTAGTCCCAGCTGCCCCCGTGGCAATCGCCAGCACAGCCCCCACCGAAGCACCGCTTGACACGCCGATGATACCAGGGTCTGCCAACTGGTTGGCAAAAATCCCCTGAAGCACGGCACCGGAAATCCCCAGCCCGGCTCCTGTCAGCAGACCAACGATAGTTCGTGGCAGCCGGATATGCCAGATAACTGCCATCTCATCCGCCGACACGGGTACCTGCGCCAAAAACGGAAGCTCCATTCCCTGTGCGAGTCCTGCCACCACATGAAGGAAGGGAATCTTCATCTGCCCCCAGCTAAGCGAAAGGATACCTGCCACAACTAGGCAAACTCCCAGAACTAACACGATAATGCCATACCGTCTCACTCTGTCACCTCCCTGCCGAGCACCGCTTGCAAAAGTCTTGCCTGACGCTCGTCCTGCCGCCTGCACCCCGTCGTATAGATATCCATGTGACCAGTAAGCGGATTTTCCTTCACCGCAATCGGAGCTCCATAGGCTTTGGTCAAAAGTTCTGGCGTAAGTACCTGCTCCGGCTTCCCATCGGCGAGGACTTTTCCTTGCGAAAGCAGCAAAAGCCTAGAACTAAAGCGCGCAGCCAGTGACAGTTCGTGAACAACCATCACAATCGTCCTGCCAGCAGCACAGAGTTCCCGGCAAAAACGAAATATCTCCTCCTGATAGATGAGATCGAGGCCTGTTGCCGGTTCATCCAACAACAAGATTGGAGTCTGCTGGGCCAATATCTTCGCCAAATAGACCCGCTGCTGCTGGCCACCGGACAACGCCTGTACGGGGCAGTCCAAAAACTCCAAAGCCCCTGTATAAGAAAGGCACGCCCGAACGATTTCTTCATCCTGCTTTCCGGCTTGCTGCCACCAGTGAAGATAGGGATACCGTCCCGTCTGCACAATTTCCCGCACGGTATACGCAAAGGGCACCTGCATTTGCTGCTGCAAATAGCCAGCCCGCCGCGCAAATTCCCGCTCGGATAACTTGGTGATATCCGTTCCCTGAAGGAAAATTTTTCCCTGAAGTGCCGGAAGCAGGCCGCGAATGGTCTTCAATAAGGTACTTTTCCCTGCCCCATTGGGCCCCACCAAGCTCACCAGTTCTCCTCTTTCCACAGAAAAGGAAACCTGTTGTAAAATCGTCTTTCCCGAGTAACCAGACTGCAAATCACGGATTGATAAAACCATAAGCCTCTTCCTTAGAACTGATACGTCATGCCCAACTGGAAGAATCGTCCTGCAGCCGGATACCGGTAACTGCTGTAAACCGAATATGCCTGATTGGTGAAATTCAACGCTTTCAAATAAACCGTCAACTGCTTGCTGGCCTCATAGCTCGTATTGAAATCCCAGACCGCAAAGTGGCGATTGCCGTAACTTGCCTTATCAAGACCCGTTCCCACGCGGCTCATGAGATTTGCCCTCCAAGCCCCCTGCTGATAGTGAAGGCCGAGACGGTAAGCGTTTGGCATGCTGTTATGACGCAAATAGCCGTCTTTTGCCGACGTATTCGTATCGGTATACGTATAACCGAGGTCATAGCTCCAAGCCGACGTCAGCTGCTGTTTCCACGACAGCTCAATTCCCTGGCGTTTTTCATGGTCGATATTCGTCACCGTATAATTCGTATAGTCCGGGGAATACCAAGCAATCGCATCGTTTAAGACGCTGTGGAAATAGCTGGCCGATACCGTTGACTTTGCATCAAAGTCATGAGTGATTCCCAAACTCTCCGTGTGGCCGGTTTCCGCCTTGAGGTTTGGATTCCCCTTATAGGATCCCCAAGCGCCGTAATCGACAATATAGAACATATCATCAGCCGTTGGTGCCTTATAAACACGTCCCCAGGAGGCAAACAATTTCGTTGCCTTATCCGCCCGATAAGTAAGACCTGCCTTTGGCGTCCAATGCGTACCGAAACTCGTATGATTATCTACCCGAACCCCTGGCACAAAGAACCATTTGGGATTCAAGCGCATCGTGTCCTGAACATAAGCGGCTTTGTTGATGATTTTTTTATCTTCATAGCCACTTTGCTTATTGCTGGAATTGCTGTGATGGTACTCCAGCCCAGCCACCAGCTTATTATTCGCATCGAGTTTCCAGCCATTCTGATAGTCGATTCCCTGCAGGCGCGTATTGAATTTGCCACTAAAGTAAGCGGATTTATTGTGGTCGAAATAGCGCAGGAATCCTGGCAGCTTCGTATCTTCCTTAAACTTCCAGGTAAGCGAACCATCGTTGAAATTATTCTGCTGCTTGCCCGATGCCACAAACCCAGCAGGAACTTGATAATAATACTGATTTCCGTTAATCAACTGATGATTGAAGCGCAGCGTCAAGGACTGAGCCGGCGTAAATTCCTGTTTTACCTTCAAGGACAAGTTGTTGTTGCTATAATCACTGCTTGGCATACGGTGACTATCCCCATCCGTTCCCTTGTACGAGAAATAACTGCGCTTGTTAAGACCACCTACCAGCTGGTCTTCCCTTCACGGCCTTCATTCGACAGTACATAATTATGGGTATGCCAAGAGCCCGTGTTCATATCGAGGGTTGTTTTATTTTTCGTTGGCGTCTTCGTGATGATATTTACGACACCACCGATGGCATCACTGCCATAAAGAGCCGAACTTCCGCCCTTTACAATTTCAATGCGTTCCACATTTTCAATCTGCGGAATACGGGAAAGCGTTGCACTTGCCCGGCTCATAGACCCCTGGTCATCGTTTATGCGCTCACCATCCACGAGAATGACGACACGCTCCTCGCCCTGAATGCGGATTGTTTCATCATAGCCATCGCCGCCATTCGTCATAACGACACCGTTAACATGACTCAACGCTTCAGCCGTCGTGCGATAATGGTTTGCTTTGATGTTTTCCGCCGTTATAACGGTTACATCGGCCGGAACATTCTTAGCCGCAGCCGGAATCCGCTCCGCTGTTACTACGACCTCACCCAAATCTTCCGTGTATTTATCCTGCTCCGCCGCCAAAGCAGTACCGAAACATAACGTGCTCAGCGTCAAAGTCAACGCAATGGTTTCTTGTAATTTTTTCGTCGTCATAGAAGTATCCTCCCTATTTCTCTCCATTACTCATCTACCGCGGTCAAATGCTCTGTTTTGTCCTGTTTAAAGGCATCGCCATACACCTGATAGGCAATTTCCTGAACCCCAAAGACAAAATCCTGGGAACAATTATATATATATCCCTCATAGGGGTCACGCAGTCCATTGTTGCGTATCGCCTTTAACGATTTTAGCGCCGGATCTTCCAAATACCCCGCCCGGAATTTTTCGATATCATATTTCCCGTGATTCGTATAGGTTGGCAAAAATAGATAATCCGGATTGATGGCCACCAACTGCTCTTTGGTCATCGCCTGCCCGTTATGAATGTCCAATTTTGCCATACCATTCTTTACTCCGGCGTATTGACAGGCATCGTCAAAGGAACAGCCAATCCCGCCATAGGATTTCATCAGCGATATCAAGACCACAGATTTTCGTTCCGCTTCCGGTATTTTATCGACCTTCGCCTTTATCTCAGCCAACTTGCTATCCATCTTACCGATAAGCGTTTCTCCGCGTTCCGGCTCCCCGACCACCTGGGCAATCAGCCTTACCGTTTCCTGGACCTCTTCGAAATTTTTCGCCCCTTTACAGACCACCACTTTAAGTCCTAGATCGCGCAGAGACTGGACCCTTGTCACGTCCCCCCAGTCCGGCACGATGACCAAATCCGGCTGCAGTGCCGCGATTTCTTCCACCGATGGATTCCGGACTTTCGTCTCCACCTGCTGGGCCAGGCTCACGACATTGGAACTTATCGGGTCATCCAGCATCTGGTTTACCGCCACCATATGGTCAGGCTTTACCAAGCCCAACACGATTTCATCCGTGCTCATCGAAAGGGTCAAAATGCGATGAGGTTTAGCTGGCATTTCCACCACCGTTCCCTGCTTATCCGTAACGGTATAGGCGGTTTCCCCGGCCCTTGCCCCTAGTTCCATTCCCTTGCAGCCCGTGCAAATTGCCGCCACCAGAATACATAAAGCGGCAACTTTCCATAATTTCCTAGTCATCAGCCCGGACAAACTCATTCCTCCCTTTTTCACGCACACAAAAAGACCCTTCCATATACTGAAAGGGTCTGATATTCCACACAAAAACAGCCCGTCACCTGATAACAGTTGACAGACATCAATCCCCTCCCCATCCTTCGTAGATCCACGGTGATTGTAATCAGGCAGTTCTCCTGGCTCCAGGTCATCGTTCCTCTGCGCCTTCCCAAAAGATGCACCCATCTCCCAGTGACGTACCTTATGCAGATTCACTCGCTGTTACAGTGGCGGGACCGCGCCGGCATCTTGCTCTCCGGCTTCCCTATTAAGTCTTTCGACACCTGATTTTCCCTATTCGATTTACTGTTGATAACTCACGTTTTCTATGGTAGCATTACTGCTGTTTATTGTCAAATTCTTTCCGATTCCTTTTTCCAACAAGTCACAATGTAAATCGGATTCTCGGCCTTCGCCATATCGTAAGAGCCAATGGACTTCAAGCGGCTCACCTGCACCTGTATCGCTTCATACTCATAAACGTCAGCATGCTGGCGCATATAATCGATTCCCTGCATCAAGGTCTGCACCGTAATGCAGTTTAGCACAATGCGCCCCTCCGGTTTGAGCTTTGGCGTCACGGCATCGAGGATTTCTTCGAGCCTGCTGCCACTGCCACCAATCAATACCGTATCGACATCGGGAAGCATATCCATGCCAGCAGGAGCCTCAGCTTCCTTAGCTACGACATTAGAAACCATAAAATTGGCAGCATTTGCCCGGATCAAGGCGATGCCCTCCGGATTACGCTCCAGTGCGTAAACCGTTCCCTGTGGTGCTAACCGCGCTGCTTCCACCGACAGTGAACCGGTACCGGCCCCGATATCGTAAACCACCGCATCTGGTTTGATTCGCGCCTTAGCCAAGCTCAAAATGCGAATCTCCTGTTTCGTCATCGGCACATTCTTACGGATAAACGCCTCATCCTCAATTCCCAAATAATTCATCCGAAGCCCTCCATTACTTGCCAACAAAATATCCTGTGCTAATCTTAACAGATTCCCCCTTAAACCTCAATCCTTGTAACAAATATCCCCTTATTCCCCCAATACATCCACTATGGCCCGCTGGGCCATTTCGATGGCCAGTGTTAACTCGTCCCGCGTTATATTAAGGGGTGGATTAAAATAGAGCACATCCCCTAACGGACGCAATACCAAACCGTACTGCAATGCTTGCTTATAAATGGCATACCCTGTACGCGCTGTGGCCGCCAAGGGTTCTTTGTTGTCCCGGTTCTTGACCAATTCAATGGCGTGAATCAACCCAATATGGCGGATTTCCCCAACATTTTTGTGACCGCCAAAGGCTTTCTCCATCTCCGCTGTAAGCCACGTTGCATTTTTTCCTGCCGTCTCAAGGATGTGATGCTGCCGGAATATCTTCTGAACGGCTAGCGCCGCTGCGCAGCCCAAAGGATTGCCCGCATAGGTATGACTATGCATGAAGGCCCTTCCTTCGCTGTAATCGGCATAAAATGCATCATAAATTTCTTCGCTGACACAGGTCACGGACATGGGCAGATACCCGCCCGTGAGGCCCTTGGATATGCACATGATATCCGGACTGATGCCAGCTTGTTCACAGGCAAACATCGTCCCTGTGCGGCCAAAGCCTGTGGCTATTTCATCGAGAATCAGCTTCACATCGTACTTATCACAGAGGCGGCGCAGTTTCTTCAAGTAAAGTGGGGGATAAATACGCATGCCAGCACTTCCCTGCAGCAATGGCTCAGCAATCATGGCCGCCGTTTCCTGCCCATGGGCCAAGAAAGCTTGCTCCGCCTTTTCAAAGCACTCACACTGGCAGCCATCCCGCTCCTTGCCATAGGGACAACGATAGCAGTCCGGAGCTTCAATGTGGATGTTATCCATCATCATCGGCTGGTATAGCTTTGCATAGAGGTCCAAACTTCCCACGGAAAGAGCTCCGATAGTTTCCCCATGATAGCCTTCGGTCAGGCACATGAAGCGTTTTTTCTCGGGCTTTCCTCCCTGCTGATAGAATTGAAACGCCATTTTCAGCGCACATTCTACCGCCGCCGAGCCGTTGTCATTGAAATGAAACTTTTGGATTTTAGGCGGCGTTATCGCCTTTAGCTGCTCCGCCAGTTCGATGGCAGGCCTATGGCTAAAATTGGCAAAAATAACGTGTTCCAGCTTATCCAGCTGTTCTTTTATTCCTGCATTGATTTCCCGATTGCAATGGCCCAAAAGATTTGCCCACCAGGAACTGACGATATCCAAATATTTCTTGCCGTAAATATCATACAGCCATACGCCTTCGCCATGGTCGATGACCATGGGCGGCAGAGTCTCATAATCTTTCATCTGGGAACAGGGATGCCAAATCAAAGCCAAATCCCGCTCTTCTAATGTCTTCTGCATGTTTCTCCCTCTTATTCGTATAGTCCTTTCAACACCTCGACCCGAATGTCGAGGTCTCTATCGCCTTTTTTTACATAGGCCAATACCTTGACCCCCGTCATTTCCTCAATCATCCTAGCATTATCCTCCTGCATGATGTCCTGAGGAAGATAGTTGTTAAAGACAATCCCCCGTATAGGAATCCCCCTTGCCCGCAGGTGTTCAATCGTGAGCACCGCACTATTGATGGTTCCTAGTCCCGCATCGGCCACAATCAGCACGCCAAGGTTCAAGTGCTTTACCAAATCATCTAGAACCATATGCTGCGACTCATCCCAGCGAAGGGGACAGATGATACCGCCGCTGCCCTCCATTGTCAAGTATTCATATTTCTCCTTGGCCCGGCGATAATCGGCTTCCACCCGACCAAAGTTGATGGGTTCCCTATTAATCTTCGCGGCCAAGTGGGGCGAAACGGCCTCTTCATAAATGTACGAGACGAGATTGGATGCTTCTTCGCCAATACCAGCCACTTTCTTGACATAAAGCGCATCCCCTGGCTGAAGTTCTCCTCCTTCATCGCGAACGGCTCCTGACAGGGCGGCTTTATAGTAGCCGCCATTTAGCCCCGCATCTCGAAGCTTTTTGACAATCAATGCCGTTACATAGGTCTTGCCAATATCCGTTCCTGTCCCCGTAATAAATAATGCCTTTCCCATGCTCAAACCTCCCTTACAGCTGCTCTGGAATCGCGATCATCCTGCCCATCCATCAGCCAAAGACCAGCATGATAGCAGCGGAGGGCCAGACCAGCCGAAGCCATACAGAGGAGAAAGTCTGGTCCGGCCTGCAGTATCCCGCAGTAAAAAATTGCGGCCCACAAGGCAATGGGAGCATCGATAACGTAATTGGAAAACAAATAAAACCAGCTGATTCCCAGCAAATAGACAATGACCATTCCGCCAAAGTTCACGGCCAGCAGTGCGCGAAAAGAGATCCTGCTGATTTTCCGCGAAACTTTCCCGCAAAACCAAGCCTGCAAAGCAAAGCCCAGCAAA
>NZ_JAILKR010000143.1 GCF_024693525.1 Selenomonas sp.
CTGGATGAGGTTCAGCGTATTGACGTAAAGGCCTGCCAGCCAATCCATCATGCGGTCGAATCTCTTCACGACATCCTCGTAATCCAGGATATCCCCGGTGACACCGCGGTACTCCGGCCCAATCTGCTCGCCGGACTTCTCATCCACACCGCCATTGATGGCATAAAGCAGGCACTTGGCCAGGTTCGCGCGCGCCCCGAAGAACTGCATCTCCTTGCCCGTCTGAGTAGCCGATACGCAGCAGCAAATCGAGTAATCATCGCCCCACTCCACCTTCATGACATCGTCGTTCTCATACTGGATGGAGCTCGTCGTCACCGAAATCTTGGCCGCATAGCGCTTGAAGTTCTCCGGCAGCGCCGAGGAATAGAGCACCGTAAGATTCGGCTCTGGTGCCGGGCCCATGTTCTCCAGCGTGTGCAGGAAGCGGTAGTCGTTCTTCGTGACCAGGCTGCGCCCATCCATGCCGATGCCGGCAACTTCCAGCGTCGCCCAGACCGGGTCGCCTGAGAACAGCTCATTATAGGATGTGATGCGCGCAAATTTCACCATGCGGAACTTCATGACGAGATGATCGATGAGCTCCTGGGCCTCCGCTTCCGTCAGCTTGCCGTTCTGGATGTCGCGCTCGATGTAGATATCCAGGAAAGTCGAAATGCGGCCGACACTCATGGCAGCACCATTCTGGGTCTTGATGGCGGCCAGATAGCCGAAATAGAGCCACTGTACAGCCTCGCGGGCATCTTTCGCCGGCTGGGAAATGTCAAAACCATAGATAGCAGCCATTTCTTTCATGCCCTGCAACGCACGGATCTGCTCCGTGAGCTCCTCCCGCTGGCGGATGACCTCATCGGTCATAACCCCATCAATACCGACATTCGCCTTGTCCGCTTCTTTGGAAGCAATCAGCTGGTCGATACCATAGAGGGCCACGCGGCGATAGTCACCGACGATGCGGCCGCGGCCATAAGTATCCGGCAAGCCCGTGATGATATGGCTGTGACGGGCACGGCGGATTTCCGGCGTATACGCATCAAACACTGCCTGATTGTGGGTCTTATGATATTTCGTAAAAATCTCATGAAGTTTCGCACTTGGCTCATAGCCATAGTTCTGGCAAGCCTGCTCTGCCATCTTAATGCCGCCATAGGGCATGAAGGCACGCTTCAGCGGTTTATCCGTCTGCAGACCGACAACCCGTTCCAAATCCTTCATGGATTCATCGATGTAGCCTGCCCCATGGGAAGTCAGACCGGATACGATATCCACATCCATATCCAAAACGCCGCCCTTTTGGCGCTCTTCCTTCTGCAGTTCCTGCAATCTTCCCCACAGTTTATTCGTAGCATCCGTCGGAGCAGCCAGGAAGGATTCATCCCCCTCATACGGCTGGTAGTTTTTCTGTATAAAGTCGCGGACATTGATTTCCTCGCGCCAAAGCCCTCCGGTAAAACCATTCCACTGTTCGTGATTCAACATCGTTGTGCCTCCTTGATGGATTTTTTCCTGCACTGTTTTTATTACCTAATCATAATACCTCATATTTGAAATAAATACAAATATGAATCCTTAAACACGTTATAATCGATACCTATGAAATGTTTATGAAACATCGCCCTCTTGTCGGCAAAAATATCTCCCAATATAGTGCAACTATTCAGAATATATGGTATACTTAATGTATAACCCAATCATGCCGGCTGTCCCGTCCAATAACCCGACGCCAACCACGGTTTGACGGTCCTGCAGCCGGCTCCCAAATTACGAAAAAAACTCTCGGATATTCGATTGCTTCACACGTAAGCAAGCCAAATATCCGAGAGTTTTTTATGCAATTTCACTACCGTTACTAGTTACTTCCTTAACCTTATTGAATATGCTAGTCACATCACCTAGATTCCCCTTGAACAAAGCAGCTACATTGCTCATACCAGCAAAAGCCGGTTTCTTGACATCTTGGGGAAGCATCTCGCCATTCTTGGCCAAGTAATCAATAATGCGCTTCACAAAGTCAATCTGACGGAGGTTCAAGCGTTTCTCCTGCAGGAATTCCGCAAAGGCTTCCTCCAGCGCCGCCCGATCCATCCCCACGGTTTTACGCACCATCAGCCCTACTGGACATTC
>NZ_JAILKR010000031.1 GCF_024693525.1 Selenomonas sp.
CAAAACCAATGGTAAAATCCCCCGTAAAGTCGCATTCCTTCACCAAAATCCCTGCAATGCGAACCGTACGATCATAAATCGGGGTCCCAAAAGCCTCGATTACCTTGGCATCATCATCCCCAAGGGCCACCGTATTGCAGATAAAATCCTCATCAAGCAGTTTTGCCTGTGCTCCTGCCGGCATTGTCCAGACCGTCAGCAGACTAAACACCAGCGCCAAAAGAACGCCAGCTGAAAACCATTTTTGTTTCATAACAGCCTCTTTCCCTGCGCCATCGCGCAGATTTTCCTTATAAATCCGGCCACTATTATACCGTATTCATAAAAAAATCGCTACATCTCCTCAAAAGGCGAAATTGCCGTTCGCAAATACCGGAATCTTTTTCCCGTCTTTCGTCGTACCAACAATCGCTAAGTCACGAGTGCCAATCATGAAATCTTCATGCAGCAGCGAATCGTTGACGCCATGCTGCAAAAGGGTCACGCTATCCATCGTCTCCCCGTCCTTAATGCAGGTGGGATAAGCCTTACCCAAAGCCAGGTGACAGGAAGCGTTTTCATCAAAGAGGGTATTGTAAAACAAGATACCACTCTTTGAGATGGGCGAATCATAGGGCACCAGGGCCACTTCGCCCAAGTAGCACGCCCCCTCATCCGTTTCCAGCAGTCCCTTTAAGATTTTCTCCCCCTTTTCTGCCGAATAATCCACCACTTTGCCATCCTTAAAGGTCAGCTTGAAGCCTTCAATCAGATTGCCGTTGAAGTTGAGGGGTTTTGCCGCCACGACCGTACCGTTGACGCCATCCCGTTTCGGCAGAGTATAGACTTCTTCCGTCGGCATGTTGGCGGCAAACTCAATGCCCAGTTCCGAAAGCTCGGCCCCGCCGGCCCAAATATGGCCTTCCGGCAGCTCGATGGTGAGGTCCGTGCCGAGGCTGTTGGTATAATGAAGCGACGCAAAATCATGGTCGTTCAGGAATTTTGCCGCCTTCTGCAAGAAGGTGATATGCTCCTTCCAGGCTGCTACCGGGTCTTTATCCTCCTCAATGCGAACGGTCTGGAAGATGGCCTGCCACAATTTTGCCACAGCCTCTTCTTCCGAGCAGTTTGGAAATACCTTTGCTGCCCAGCTCACCGTGGGGACAGAAACCACACACCAGGTATTGCGATTGTTCATCAACCGAGCCCGGTATTCTAACAAAGCAGCCCCAGCTGCCTGCTGAGAAAGTTTCAATTTTTCCGGCTCAATGTCGTTAAATATCTCCGGATCCCGGGCCGCAATGGATACAAAGGCCGCTCCCTGCTCGGCATAATCCATGTAGAATTTTTGCCGCCATTCGGGAAACTCCGTAAACAGTTCTTTTTGGCCCCGTTGGTAGCGGATATGCGCCAGCAACTCATCGCCCCAGCTTACCACCACATCATGAGCCCCGGCAACAAAAGCCTCCTCGGCAATGCTGCGGGCAAACTCAGCACATTCAATCGGCGAATTGATGACAAGGATCTGATCTTTTTGCAGATTGACACCAACCTTTACCACTAGCCTTGCATATTTCTGCAACAATGTTTTTTCCATTACATTTCCTCCGTATCAAAAAGCAGGGTTACCGGGCCATCGTTGACCGATTCCACCTGCATGTCCGCCCCGAACTCACCGTGTTCCACCGCCAAGCCCTTGTCCCGCAATTCCTGCATAAACTGTTCATATAGTACATTAGCCAATTCTGGTTTTGCCGCATGACTAAAGCCAGGACGGCGCTTCTTTAAATCGGCATAGAGAGTGAACTGGGACACCACCAGGAAAGCGCCCCCCACCTGGTCGATGCTGAGATTCATCTTGCCAGCTTCATCGGAAAACACCCGCACATTGGCGACTTTTTCCGCTAGCCGGGCGCAAATCTCCGGCGTATCCTCCGGGCCAACCCCCAACAAGACTAAAAAGCCCTGCTCAATCGCACCATTTACCTTTCCTTCAATCCTCACCGACGCCGATTTTACTCGCGTGACAACAGCCTTCATACCTTACTCCTTCGTTTCCATATAGGGTCTCACAAAATCATTGACCGTCTTGAAATATTTTTCCTGCTCTTTTTGCGATGCGATAGCATGGACGGCTCCATCGATAATCAACAGCTTCTTTTCCGGGGCTTCTGCCTCTTCGTATAACGTCTCCGCCATATCCACCGGCACCAGTGGGTCTTTAGAGCCATGAATAAAGAGAATCGGCAGCTTGGATTTTTTCACCGCTGTGACGGGCTCTGCATCACGCAGGCTAAAATCCGCTACCTTTTGGCAGCGCCAATCCAAAAGCTGCATGGCCGGAAAGGCTGGCAAACCAAAGGACTCCGTTATCTGATGCACCAATAAATCAAAGGCGCTGGTATACCCACAGTCCTCGACACAAGCAACAGCCTGAACGGGCAAATCATCCCGGGAGGCTGCCATCATCACCGAAGCCGCCCCCATGGACACGCCATGCAGCACAATCTTTGCCTGGGGATGACGCTTTGCCACCAGCCCTGCCCAAGCTGCGATATCGGCGCTTTCCTTACAGCCCATCGTCAGGAACTTTCCTTCACTGTCACCGGAGGCCCTAAGGTCCGGCGTCAGTACGTGATAGCCCATCATGAGATAATTCTCAGCGATATACCAGGAATTCTGCTGGGTGCAACCATAACCATGGGCAACGATGACCCAGCGGTCGCTGTCCGTATCCGGCATGAAATGCGTAGCCGTCAGCGCCAGGCCATCAAAGGAGGTCATGTGCCAGGTCTCATCGGTATAATCGGGTTTGTTAAATCGCCGTGCCTCCGGCGGCATCAACAGGGCATAGGCCCGCGGCGGTTCCTGGGGATTATCCGCCGTGCCCCGTTCCAGACCAAAATGAACGGCATAATTGCCAATAAAATATCCTGTCCCCATGACGAAGGCCGTCACAGCAACGATTATCGTAATAATCGCTGTCAGGAGACAGGATAAGAAAAGCTTCTTCATGGAATCACCCTTTTATTTATCACACCAAACAAAATGCGATTCCATTATAACATCTTTTTCCTAAGAACGGATGAAATTTATTTACCAGCTTTCATGCGGTTGATGGCACTGATTAACGCCTGGATGGATGCGGTGATGATATCGGTATCCATGCCAGCACCCCAAGTGATGTGCCCATTTTCCGCCGTAATGCCGATATACGCCATAGCCCGGGAATTCTGCCCCACCTCCATAGCATGTTCACTATAGGTCAAGTCCTTATAGACAATCCCCAGATTTTTCTGCAGCGCATTGGAAACAGCATCCAAACGGCCGTTGCCGCGAGCCTCGTAGGTAACTTCCTTCCCCTCTACCTTGAGGTCTACCGTCCCCGAACGCGTTCCATCCGGCTCTTTTTTCAGGAGGAAATCCACCAGTTCATAGGGCTCCACGATGTTGACATACTCATTCTGAAAAATCTGAAAGATTTCATCCGGCATGAGTTCTTTGTGTTTGTGGTCGGATACGCCCTTGACGCAGTAACCGAAATCCTCCCGCATCTTCTTCGGCATCTCAATGCCGTATTTTTGCTCCATGATGAAGCCGACGCCACCCTTGCCCGACTGGCTATTGATGCGGATGACATCCCCGTCATATTCCCGGCCCACATCCTTCGGGTCGATATAAAGATACGGAAGGGTCCATTTATCGGGATTCTTTTCCTCTTTCCACTTCATGCCCTTGGCAATGGCATCCTGATGGGAACCGGAGAAAGCCGCAAAGACCAATTTACCAGCATAAGGCTGACGATAGCTGACTTCCATTCGCGTGAGCCGCTCATAGGTATCAACCAGCTCTGACATATGGGAAAAATCCAATTCCGGGTCAACCCCCAGGGCAAACATATTCATGCCCACGGTCACAATATCCACATTGCCTGTGCGCTCTCCGTTGCCAAAGAGCGTTCCTTCCACCCGGTCAGCACCAGCTAAGATTCCCATCTCCGTATCGGCTACGCCGCAGCCCCGGTCATTGTGCGGATGCAGGGACAGCACGACGTTCTCACGGTATTTGAGATGCTTATTCATATAGGCAACCTGCATGGCATATACATGGGGCATGCTCATCTCAACGGTAACCGGCAGATTGATGATGGCCTTGCGGTCAGCCGTGGGCTTCCAGACATCTAAAACCGCATTGCAGACCTCGAGCGCATACTCCGGCTCTGTTCCCGTAAAGGATTCCGGCGAATACTCAAAGCGATAATTGGCACCAGCCTCCTCGGTAAGCTGCTGCAAGAGTTTTGCCCCATCCACAGCCATCTGTTTAATTTCTTCCTTCGATTTGCGGAATACCTGCTGGCGCTGAGCAACCGAAGTAGAATTGTAAACATGAACGATGGCATTCTTGACGCCTTTAAGAGCTTCAAAGGTCTTGCGGATGATATGCTCACGAGCCTGGGTAAGTACCTGAATCGTCACATCATCAGGAATCAGGTCATCCTCTACCAGCCGGCGCAGAAATTCGTACTCGGTTTCGGAGGCCGCGGGGAAGCCCACCTCAATTTCCTTGAAGCCGACTTTGATGAGCATCTTATAGAATTCCAGCTTTTCCTCCAGGTTCATTGGCGTAATAAGAGCCTGGTTGCCATCACGCATATCCACGCTGCACCAGATTGGCGCATGGTCTGGGGCGTCCTTCTTCGCCCATTCCAGGTCAATCTCCGGCGGCATGAAATAACCTTTGCTGTACTTCTGATAATTCATCATCTGCGAATCCCTCCTAAAAATAAAAGCCTTTCATCTCTAAGAGACGAAAGGCTAGCTTACGTGTTACCACTCAAATTCGTGCCTGTCGGCACCTCATACAGACTCCATCAAGTCCTCCTGTTCGATAACGGTCAGGAACCGTTCCGGTCTACTCACCCCGTCGGGCTTTCAGCGGACTGCTTCAAGGTGAGTTCCGTATTCATCAACTATTGTCTTTCACCAACCGACAACTCCCTGGAAATATCCGAATACGTACTATTCCTCTGCAATGCATTTCTCTGTGTTGCATACTACGATATCACAATAAAATACATTTTGCAAGCATTTCAGTGTAAAACTGTAAACTTTTTTTATTTTTTATGACTATCTTCCGGTACTCTCGGAGATTTCTTCGCCGCCAGACGGGCATTTTCCTTCTCGCGCTGGATTCTTTTGCGCTCTTTGTGCGCCTCATAGCGACGACGTCCATCTTCAAAAGCCCTTTTTGCTTCTTCCGTGTCAAGAATCAACGGCGGAACGGATTTTGGGCGTGCATTGCGGTCCAAGGCCACCATCGTGAAATAGGCAGTCAATGCCCGCTGTGGTTTTCCCTCCTGCTCCAGGTCCTCCACATCCACATTGACGGCTATTTCCATCGAACTGTGCCCCACAAAAACAATTTCCGCTGAACAAGTCACCAAATCGCCAATCAAGATAGGCAGATGAAATTCCAACTCGTCAACACGAGCGGTAACTACATTGGAACGAGCATAGCGGCGAGCAGCAGCATAAGCCGTTGAATCCATCATTTTCATGATTTCCCCGCCATGAACATTGCCATTCGGGTTTGCCTGACTCGGCATCATTACCTGACTGATTACGATTTTATTCTGTGCCATAAATGGGACCTCCTAGGAAACGATTTCCATACCTTTGAATTATTACTATATTGTATCACGTATCAATATGAAAATATATTTTTTTTATTAATATACGCCATCAACAACTATTTTAGCATAGCGGATTTTCCCTATTTTTACCGTAACATGTATCACAAAACAAAAGGCATTCTTCCTCGGAAGAATGCCTCGGCAATCAATCTCCTACACTCTTGCGAATGGCATCACAAGTCTCACGATAAATTACGCCTACCGAATCGGCCAGCTTTTGGATTGCCTCATGGTCTTGGGTAGTGCGAATAGCCTGTACCGTATCATCCGCCGCCCGGAATAATTTCATCAAACTGAGATTACCAGCTGTTCCCTTCAAGGTATGAACACTCTTTTCGGCCATGGCCATGTCCGGAACAGAAAGACTGGTGACAAATTCTTCATAGGAACCATCGTTAAGGAATTTCAACAGGAACTTATGATAAAGCGCCACGTTTCCCATAAAACGCTCCAAGCCTTTGTCATAATCTACCCCAGCCTGTTCCAGCGTTGCTTTTATCTGAAGTTGTTCCATAATTGCCCTCCTCCCTTGACCCGTTCCTTATTTCATGAACTGGTCAATCGCTTTGTTCAATTGCTCAAGAGCTTCTTTATCATTATCCCGTACCGCATCAACGACGCAGTGTTCCAAATGATCCTTGAGGATAATCTTGCTTACGCCATTAATGGCACTGCGTACCGCTGATAGCTGCACCAAGACTTCACTGCAGTCCCTGCCATCTTCCACCATACGCTTGATTGCTTCCAGATGACCAATAAGCCGTGACATACGGTTCAACACTGCCTTGGTTTGAGTATGGCTATGCTTATGCCCATGGGTATGCCGGATAATCGTCCCATCTGCCAATTGATGCGTGTGTTCATGTTCCTGCTCATGTCTCTGCTGCGTATCAACTGATTCCCATTCTAGTTTTTTCTCCATGAACCGCCCTCCTCAATTAGAATCTTGTTTATCTATTCTTTTTTTTATGGAAATTTCCTGCCAACCAGCCAATAATTCTAAAAGAAAAACCTTCTCGCAGGCGGAGAAGGTTTTCCCATTCAACGGAAACAATTATCTTACGGCAATCGTAAGGGATTCACCGTTGATGTTCCATTCTTTTTCTGTTCCCTCAAGACTACCATAGCATACCGCATCGGCCAGCGTGATATCCTTCAGATATTGCTCGTTTTTCTTGACGATAGCTTCGAGCTTTTCATTGCCGCTGAGGCTGACCGTTATATGGTCCGTGACCTCAAAGCCGTTTTCCTTGCGCATGGTCTGCACCTTGCTGATGACCTCGCGCACAAAGCCCTCTTCCAGCAGCTCTTCAGTCAGCGTCGTATCCAGGGCAATCGTCACGCCGTTGTAGCGCTGGCAGTTGAAGCCCTCTTTCTGAGCCATCGAGACCTCAACGTCTTCCGGCGTCAGCGTGACTTCGCCGCTGGACAGCGTCAATTTGAGGGTCCCCGTGCTGTCAAGTTCAGCCTTGGCCTTCGAACCGTTGAGCTTGCCAAGGGCAGCCTTGATCTCGCCAATCTGCTTGCCGACCTTCGGTCCGAGTACACGGAACTGCGGCTTGAAGCTGTAGGAGAGGTATTCCTCCATGTCTTCCTTGAAGGTCACAGCCTTGACGTTGAGCTCGTCTTCGACGATCTTCTTGAAGAACTCCGGCAGCTCGCGCTCGGCATGGACGAACATGTTGGCCACCGGCTGGCGGTTCTTGATATTCGTCTCGTTGCGGGACGCACGGCCCAGGACGACGATTTCCAGTACAAGTTCCATATTGGCCTCAAGCTCTTCGTCGATCCAGGAATCGTTTGCTACCGGGAAGTCAGCCAAATGTACGGACTCCGGTGCCTGCGCATCAATGCTGCAGACGAGGTTGCGGTAGATGGACTCCGTGATAAAGGGAACCATCGGCGCGGCCGTCTTAGCCGTGGTGACCAGTGCCGTCCAAAGGGTCATATAGGCATTGATCTTATCCTGCTCCATGCCCTTAGCCCAGAAGCGGCTGCGGCTGCCACGAACATACCAGTTGGAGAGCTGGTCCACAAATTCCTGCAGGGCTTTGGCAGCCTCAGTTACGCGATAGCTTGAAAGGTCTTTGTCCACTTCCTTAACCATCGTGTTGAGACGGGAAAGAACCCATTTATCCATGACGCTGAGCTTGTCGTAATCCAGCGTGTATTTCGTTGCATCGAACTGGTCGATATTCGCATAAAGCACGAAGAAAGCATAGGTATTCCAGAGGGTACCCATGAATTTGCGCTGGCCTTCCTGTACCGCATCATCATGGAAGCGGTTCGGCAGCCACGGGGCACTGTTCTCATAGAAGTACCAGCGGATAGCGTCGGCACCGTGCTGGCGCAGGGCATCCATCGGGTCAACGGCATTGCCCTTGGACTTACTCATCTTGCGGCCGTCCTTATCCTGGACATGGCCGAGAACGATGACATTCTTGTAAGGTGCTTTGTGGAACAGCAGCGTCGAGATAGCCATCAGCGAGTAGAACCAGCCGCGAGTCTGGTCGACAGCTTCGGAGATGAAGTCAGCCGGGAAGCGCTTCTCAAAGATGTCCTTGTTCTCAAACGGATAATGCCACTGGGCAAAGGGCATGGAACCCGAATCGAACCAGCAGTCGATAACCTCGGATACACGATGCATTTCTTTGCCGCACTGCGGGCATTTAATCGTCACTTTATCAATGAACGGACGATGCAGCTCGATTTCCTCCGGGCAGTTGTCCGACATGGACTTGAGTTCCTCAATGGAACCAATCGTATGCTGATGACCGCATTTGCACTCCCAAACCGGCAGCGGCGTACCCCAGTAACGGTTACGGGAAAGGCCCCAATCCTGGACATGCTCGAGCCAGTCGCCGAAGCGGCCCTTGCCGATGGATTTCGGAATCCAGTTGACCGTATTGTTGTTGGCGACGAGTTCGTCTTTGACATCAGTCATCTTGATGAACCAGGTCGAACGCGCATAGTAGAGCAGCGGCGTATCGCAGCGCCAGCAATGCGGATAGCTATGGGTGAATTCCGGTGCCTTGAAGAGCAGGCCCTTCTTCTCCAAATCCTCGAGAATCATCGGATCAGCCTTCTTGACGAATACGCCGGCCCAATCCGTCTCCTCCGTCAGTTCGCCCTTGCCGTTGACGAGGTTGACAAAAGCGATGTTGTACTTCTGGCAGACCCGGTTATCGTCTTCACCAAAGGCCGGAGCCAGATGAACGATACCCGTACCATCTTCCGTGGTAACATAATCATCACAGGTTACAATATGTGCCTTCTTGCCCGGCTGTTTGGCAACTGCGGCATTGGCAAAGGGATAAAGTGGCTCATAAGCACGGCCCTCAAGTTCCTGGCCCTTGAATTTTGCCAGGACTTCCCGCTCGCCTTCCACACCGTCAAAGACGCTTTCAACCAACGCCTCAGCCAGGATATATACCTTGCCATTTACGCGGAGTTTTACATAATCAACCGATGGATTTACGCAGAGGGCGAGATTCGACGGCAGCGTCCACGGCGTCGTCGTCCAAGCGAGGAAATACGCATCCTCATCTTTCACCTTGAAGGTGACCATGGCCGAACGCTCCGTGACATCCTTATAGCCCTGGGCAACCTCGTGGCTCGACAGCGGGGTGCCGCAACGCGGGCAGTAGGGAACGACCTTGTAGCCCTTATACAGGAGCCCCTTGTTCCAGATTTCCTTGAGAGCCCACCACTCGGACTCGATGAAGTTGTTCTCGTAGGTGATATACGGATTATCCATATCTGCCCAGAAGCCAACAACATCGGAGAATTCTTCCCACATGCCCTTGTACTTCCAGACCGACTCACGGCACTTCTTGATGAAGGGCTCGATACCGTACTCTTCAATCTGTTCCTTACCATTGATACCAACAGCCTTCTCTACCTCCAGCTCAACCGGAAGACCATGAGTATCCCAACCAGCTTTGCGCAGGACCTTCTTGCCCTTCATGGACTGGAAGCGCGGCAGCATATCCTTGATGACGCGGGTCAGAACATGGCCGATATGGGGCTTGCCGTTAGCCGTCGGCGGGCCATCATAGAATGTGAACGTATCGCAGCCTTCGCGCTGGTCGATAGCTTTCTGGGCAATGTTGTTGTCTTTCCAGAACTTCAGGACTTCCTTCTCCCGTTCCACGAAGTTCAGGTTGGTGTCTACCTTACTGTACAAAGCGGATTCCTCCTCATAATAGAAAAAGCCTGCATCCCAAAACAGGATGCAGGCTGTAATACCTACACTAAAACCACCTATTTTTCACGTACCATCATACGCTATTCCGTAACGGGGAATACCGGCCCGGCCTAATCGTCATCTTTCAGCCTGCTGCTCCGAAGTGATTTTCCGCTTTCCCTACTCATTCCCGGCTCTCACCTGCCCCGGTTCGCTTCAACTTTCTGTAAAAGCATACTCTCTTCATCCACGCATTTACATGTTAACATGACATATTTTACCATAGGCGCGAACAGATTTCAAATGATATTTTCCCCAGTGGAATAAAAATACTTCCTGATTTGACTTTGGCAAAATGGGAAGTATGGCGTTATAATGGAGGATGAATTTAATCTATTTTTCAGGAGGCTATACATGCATCAGTATTTGTTTTTTATAGGTGACTTTCCCGTTCGCGCTTACGGACTGGTCTTGTCGCTTTCCATTATATTGGCTACCGGCGTCGGCTATTTTCTCGTAAAAAAAGAAGGCCGCGGCGATGAAAAATATCTAATAGACCTTGGCATCTACTGCGGAATTGCCGGTCTTATTGGAGCCAGACTGTGGGATGTATTCTTTTTTGACTGGGATTATTACAGCCATCACCTTACCGAACTATTCAACGTTTGGCAAGGGGGCATGGCCATCCAGGGCGGTATCTTTCTCGGTGTACTGACCGGAGTCCTCTATTGCCGCCACCATAAGCTGGACACGGTCCATCTCATGGATGTATTAGCTCCTGCTATCATCCTCGGCCAGGCACTTGGCCGCTGTGCCAACCTCTTGAACGGCGATGCCTTTGGTGCCCCCACCGGCAGTTCCTTCGGAATCGTATACCCTGCCACCACCCTTGCCGCTCATACCTATGGCGCCCAGCCCCTTTGGCCCGCCGAAATCTGGGAAGGTCAGCTGGATATGGTTATCTTCGCTTTACTCTTAATGTTCCGCTGCACCAATCATGCAAAAGGACAGTGCTTTGCCCTCTACGTCATGCTCTATAGTGCAGCTCGTTTCGCATTAGAATTTCTGCGGGGGGATTATGCCGAAAAGGTCTTGGCCTTCATGACCAGTGCCCAAACCACCAGCTTCATTGCCTTCACCGTTGCCCTACTTATCTTTTTGTATTTGAGTTGGAAAAAAGCCTCTTCTGCCCCGAACACTTGACTGTCATCCATGCGATAAACTATAATATAAATAAGTATGTATTGACAGAAAAGGAGCGAAAAATATAGTGAAAATCTTAGCCCGTCATTTAACGGCCGATTTATTCAACTGCAAAAACAATAAACTTACTGATATAGAACTCATAAAAACGATGCTCGACGATGCTCTTACCGACAACAATCTCAAGGTCATCGATACGAAAATCCAGCAATTAGACGAAGATCATAATTTGCTTATGGCTATCCTGCCCGATGGTCATATCACCCTTCATATCTACGCAGATCTTAAATATGTTGCCCTGGATATTTTCCTCTGTCAGGAAGATGCCGAGCCGGATAAGCTCTCCAAGGAAATCCGCAACTTCTTCAAACCCGACAAGACGAAAACCACCGTTTTGAAACGTGGCAATTTTGGCAACGCTAAGGAAATCAAGCCGAAAGTAAAAACCAAGGTTGCGCCTCTGCGTAAGATTCATAACACCGGTGCCAAGGTTATCCGCATCTTAGCTAGAAGAAATCATCAATAAGACATATATAAAAAGCAGCTAACTCGAAATGAGTCAGCTGCTTTTTATTGTGCGGATTTTATACTACGGACAAAACATTGCAGACACAAAAAAAACGAGCCATCAGCTCGCTCAATCATGACTATGTCCACTCAAAACTATACAGAAGTTAAAATGTATCACGAACATTTCTTTTTAAAGGAAACTCACTCGCTCCACTTTCGTTTCGCTCGGAGTAAGCGACTCATACAAATCTGTGCGTCACTTCGTTCCTTCATCTTTG
>NZ_JAILKR010000100.1 GCF_024693525.1 Selenomonas sp.
GACATAGTTCATTCAAAGAAAATCTGGTGACGCTGGCTATGTGGTTCCACCTGTTCCCATACCGAACACAGTAGTTAAGCACATATACGCCGAAAGTACTTGTCTGGAGACGGACTGGGAGGATAGGGAGTTGCCAGTTAAATTGAGACACCTGCGGTTGTGGGTGTCTTTTTTTGTGTGCTTATGTTATAATAGCATTTGTGACTATATTTTATTTCGGGGTTTCAGATTTATGAAAAATGTGTATTCTTTGGTAGAGTATTTTTATGAGGGAAAATCCGCCCTGGATATGATTCTGCCTCAGGATGTTGTAGAAAAATATCTGCGCCGTAAAGCTTGGCATGGGGTTCACGACAATGAGCTGAAGAAAATATGGACCATTATTTCTTTGGTTATCGTTTACGTAGAGCAGCTCAATCTCTATTCCGTAAGCTCGCTGACGGTAAATGACTATCAAGAACTGGTCTATCGCTATCAGCAGGAGGACAGTGATTTTTGTCTGGATGAAACATCGGTTATGCATCTGCTGGGGATTTTGGAAGAGTTTTATGCCTATTTACCCCGGCAGGGTGATTTTGAGGACCTGACTGGGTTCATGAAAGAGGTACGCGCATCCTTTCGAAAGGGCAAGCAGTTTTCCATGCCGCCTCGTCGTTCCGCCGATGAGTTTTACAGTTCCTTGGAGCATCGGGAAGATGTTTCCGATGAAGAGATACAGCATCTCAATGCATTGATGGATGGACTGCTTCATCGCATGGATGCTTTTTTCCGCAAGCCGAAATACAAAATGGATTTAGACCGGGCGGTCATGATGTACGTGGGGCCAGATGTAACGGAGTTAGGGGATAACCTTTCTGATGAGGAAGCCCGGGCTTTTTGGCTGAGTTTTTGGGATTTTTTCTTATTCGACTATCATCTGTTGAGCTCCGATGAAACCCCAGTCCATCTCTTTTTCCAAAAGGAGCAGGAGAATTTGTCGCCGTCGGAGCGCGATATTCTGCTGGATTTGATGCAGGCGAAGTTTTCGGTGTTTTCCATTGAATATTTTGATGTGGACTTTGTTTCCTGCCGGAACCTGTTGACGGATGAAATCTTGGATTTGCCCATGCCCATTATGATGGATGACAAGGTAGAGGAATGTCTTTTGTATGGTCATATCCACCGCAAGGGCATTATGATGCTAAATTACGTCACGGTGCTGCCGGCCAGCAAAAAATTGCAGAAGCGAATGAAATCGGAGATTCTAAAGCAGTATGAACTCTTCAAATGTCAGGCGCCGGAAGCAACCATGGAGGAGTTTTTGGGACGTGAAGCCGGTGCGGTTCGGCATGCCTTGAATATTTTGGCCCGCTTTGCGCAGCTCAAGGTGGTTCATGCAAATCCCGTGGAAACCGTTGCGGAAGAGGCAACGACGGATTTGGCCATTCCTGAGCATGACCGGCAGGCACTGCATCATTTCGCCATTAAATTTGGCATGAGCCAGTATTCCGCCAAGCTGGCGCTTCGGTTATTTGAGGATTATTGTGCCGTATCCGGCTGCCCCTATCGGGAAATGAATCCATCGATTCTTATTACGGCAGCGCTGCTGAAGTTTGCGGAAATAAATGGTACGGATTTATCCAGTTTGCCAGAGATTGTCAGCTTCCTGGGAGCTGCAATGGACGACGTGCTGAATTGTATGGTGGATATGCGGGAGAAGCTTGGCTGCTCGCTGTTTGATCCACGTTATTTATCGGAAGAGGGATTTATCCGGTCGATGTATTTTGAATGAGCCTAGCGGTATAGCAGGAGGTGCGGTGCATGGAAGAAAAAGAGCCGGAAGTAAGAGTTATGTCGGAGACGGAATGCGACGATTATGATGGGATTACTATTGATGAGAGCACTGGCAGAGAAGAGGAAAAGGTAAAGCAGACGGATCGGCTGGTCTTTCAGACTTTAAGCTGGAAGGATTTGTTGTTTGGCCGTATCAGTTGGGTAAATCGCATTGCTATTGTTCTTACGCTGCTGGCAATTGCGGCCTTTGTCATCTTCGTGTTGGGACCGCTTATGCTGGTGTTAGCTGGTGTTGGCATTGTGGTCTGGTTCATCCTCCATTTATTTTTTCATTAACGATATAAAATGCCCCGTTGACTCGCAGTTGAGTCAACGGGGCATTTTTGCGTTAGTGGAAATTAGAAGCGCAGTTTCGTTTTGATGCGTTCAACAGCGCGCAGGGTGTTCTCACGGTCACCGAAGGCTGTAAGACGGAAGTAGCCTTCGCCGCAGGGACCAAAGCCAGCGCCTGGCGTGCCGACGATATTGACTTCGGTGAGCAGTTTGTCGAAGAAGTCCCAGGACGACATGCCGTTGGGTGTTTTGAGCCAGATATAGGGAGCATTGACGCCGCCATAAGCAGTTATGCCAGCTGCCTCGAGTCCTTCGCGGATGATGCGGGCATTTTCCATATAATAGCCAACGAGTTCCTTGACCTGCTGCTGGCCTTCCGGCGTGTAGATGGCAGCGGCACCGCGCTGAACAATGTAAGCTGTGCCGTTGAATTTCGTCGTGTGACGGCGATTCCAAAGCTTGTTGAATTCCACCAGGGTTCCATCGGCAGCACGGCCTTTGACGGTTTTCGGAATGATGGTGTAACCACAACGGGTTCCGGTGAAGCCGGCGGTTTTGGAGAAGGAACGGAACTCAATAGCAACGTCCTTTGCGCCTTCGATTTCGTAGATGGAACGTGGTACATCCTCTTCAGTGATATAAGCGGCATAGGCAGCGTCGAAGAGAATGACCGACTGATTCTCGCGGGCATAGTCAACCCATTTTTTCAGCTCTGCACGGGAGAGAGTGGTTCCCGTTGGGTTGTTCGGGCAGCAGAGGTAAATCATATCCACATGATCTTTTGGAAGTTCCGGTGCGAAATTGTTGCTGGCATCACAGGGGAGGTAGGTTACGCCTTCAAAGTGGCCATCGGCCTGCAGGGTGCCAGTACGTCCGGCCATGACGTTGGTGTCAAGGTATACTGGGTATACCGGATCCGTGATGGCGACTTTATTGTCGAGACCGAAGATTTCCTGAATGTTGCCGCAATCGCTCTTGGAACCATCGCTGACAAAAATTTCATCAGAATCAATGGAAATACCGCGCTTGGTATAATTGTTTTCAATAATGGCGTCGGTCAAGAAAGAATAACCTTGTTCCGGACCATAACCACGGAAGGTTTCCGCCTGGGAAAGTTCATCAACGGCTTTATGCATTGCTTCGATGCAGGCTGCTGGCAGCGGCTGGGTGACGTCGCCGATGCCCAGGCGAATGATATCGGCCTGAGGATTGGCTTCTTTAAATGCAGCGACACGGCGGCCAATCTCAGCAAAAAGATAGCTGCCGGCTAGTTTTAGATAGTTATCGTTAATGGTTGCCATAAACAATACCTCCTGAATAGTATGATTTCTAATATAACTTTTTAGCATATTATACCATATCAATATGCATTCTCAATAGTAAACAAAAAAATATTTTTTCTTTATGAGCGGCTTTGCCGGCATTTTGGAGATTATAATTAACGTGGGTTAATATATGATAAACGAAAGTAATTATTAAATATTTCTATAATAAATAGTGTTTACTTATGAAAAGGTCTTTAGTATAATATACCATGGGTTCAGGGAGATTGTATTGTAATTGGCACGATTCAGAATAGTTAATCATATTTTTTTCTGCAGCAGCAGGAATTTTATTAAGTATGACGAATTAGTATGCCAAGGGGAATTCGATACAATCCATCTGGGTTGTGTGTCACTCTTATCTATGCTCAAAATAATCATTATTTATATTAGCAGCTTAGGTAAGGGGATGGGCACAGAAGAGTTTATGTTTTTATTTTTTAGGAAGGGAGATTTCACTATGGAAATGCTTCTTGGTTTCCTGGTGCTGCTGGCATGCTTAGTGGTGGGCGTGCGTCATGGCGGCATCGGCCTGGCTGTTGTCAGTGCAATAGGTCTTATTATTTTCACGTTTGTCTTTGGTTACAAACCAGGTACGCCGCCAGTAAGCGTTATGCTTACGATTATGGCAGTTGTTACCTGCGCAGGCTTCCTGCAGACTGCTGGTGGTCTTACGGTTATGCTGAAGTATGCTGAGCAGTTCCTGCGCAGCAACCCGAAACGCATTACGCTGTATGCACCAATCACGACTTGGTTCCTGACGATTCTCTGCGGTACTGGTCACGTCGTTTACACGATGTTCCCAATCATCTATGATATCGCTATCAAAGAGGGCATCCGTCCGGAACGTCCGATGGCTGTTGCTTCGGTTTCTTCGCAGATGGGTATCAGTGCTTCCCCGGTATCTGTTGCGCTCGTTGGTTTCATTGGTTTCTTCACGGCTGCAGGTCTGCCGTATACGGTTTTGAACCTGCTCATGGTTTCCATTCCGGCTACTTTCTGCGGTGTTGTTGTAGCAGCACTTTGGAGCTATCGCCGCGGTAAGGAACTGGCAGATGATCCGGATTTCCAGGAGCTCATCAAAGACCCAGAGTCCAAAGAGTATGTTTACGGTGATTCGGAAAGCCTTATCGGCAAAGAGATGCCGTCTTCGTACTATCATTCCATGTACATTTTCCTCATCGGTATCGTTGTTATCGCAGTACTGGGCAACTGCCCGCAGCTGCTGCCGGCCTTCCCGAATGCTAAAGGCGTTCTGAAGCCGATTTCGATGACTACGGTTATCCAGATGATCATGCTCCTCATGGGTGCAATCATGCTGTTCACTTGCAAAGTCAAGGCAAAAGATGTTGGTAACAGCCAGGTATTCCGTTCTGGTCTCGTAGCTGTTATCTCCGTTTATGGTGTTGCTTGGATGGCAGATACGTATTTCTCCAACCACATGGCATTCCTCAAGGAAGTCCTTGGCTCGGCTGTACAGAATTATCCATGGGCTTACGCGCTGATTGCGTTCTTTACTTCGAAACTCGTTAACTCGCAGGCAGCTGCCGTATCCATTGTTGTTCCGATGGCTCTGGGAATTGGTACCGATCCGGTTATCATCATTTCCTTCATCTCGGCAATCTATGGTTACTTCTTCCTGCCGACTTATCCGTCCGACCTGGCTTGCATCGGTTTTGACCGTTCCGGCACGACGAAGATTGGTAAGTACATCCTGAACCACAGCTTCATGATTCCGGGTCTTCTCGGTGTATTCACGGGTTGCTGCGTTGGTTTCGTAATCGCACATATTCTCTACTAATCATTAGCAGAGGTTAAAGAAAAAGATGACATTTGCTGATGTCATCTTTTTCGCTTATACGGGGGTGATTTCTTGATGAAAGAGTATACGTTCCATTATGGTCACGGGACCAAATCCTTTTCTATCGATGAGTCAAAGGTGATTAAAGAGATTGAGATGCCGGCTGTGAAGCCGCTAACGGATGTTAAGCAGGCGGTGCTTGATGCTATTTATCATCCCATAGCCCAGGCACCTATCAATGAGGTTATCAAACCGGGGGATACGGTTACCTTTATCTGCAATGACCCCACCCGGGTGGCGAATAGTTTCGACTTTATGCCCGTGCTGGTCAACGAGTTTAATAAGCTGGGGGTTCCCGATGAAAACATGCAGATTGTCTTCTCTCTGGGAACCCATCGCCTGATGACGGAAGAGGAGATGGCAGAAGGCGTCGGCGAGGAAGTAGCCAAGCGCATCAAGATGTTTAACAGCGATTGCAATGTTCCGGAGGATTTTGAGTATTTCGGTACTACCAGTCGCTTTACGCCAGTGCTTATCAATAAGCACATTTGCCATAGCGACCATGTTATTCTCACGGGTACTATCGTTCATCATTATTTCAGCGGTTATGGTGGCGGCCGCAAGGCGGTTTTGCCAGGCTGCGCTGCCATGGAGACCGTCAGAAATAATCATAGCTTCATGATGGACCCTAATGCTGGGCTGGGGCGGACCATCGGCAATCCGGTTTATGAGGACCAGATGGAAGGTGTGGCTCTGTGGGCAAAGGGACGCAGCGTAATCTTATTCAATGCGATTCTCGATGCGGAACATCGCTTTCTGAAAATTTTCGCTGGGGATTACATCAAGGCCCATCAAGAGGCCTGCAAGTTTGTCGATGAAGTGTACGGTGTGCCCATTACCAAGCAGGCCGATGTCACCATTGTCAGCTGCGGCGGGTATCCGAAGGATATCAATGTCTATCAGATGCAGAAAACCATGGACAATGCCGTATTGGCCACCCGTCAGGATGGTGTGGTTATCCTGCTGGCAGAATGTGAAGAGGGAAGCGGCAGCAAGGTTCTGGAAGAGACCTGCCGTGAGTTGAAGACGGCTGATGCCATTGAGGCGAAGCTGAAAGAACGCTTCGTCATTGGCGCCAACAAAGCCTATGCCATTACCCGCCTGTCGAAGAAAGCCCATTTTATCCTGGTAACGGGGCTGGATAAACAGCTGGCCAAAGACATGCTCTTTGCCGGTGCTGTTGACAGTGTGGAAGAAGCATTGAAACTTGCCGAGCAGTATGTGGGCAAGGATCCTAGCTATATTCTCATGCCGACTGGCAGCCTGACGGTGCCACTGTTAAAGGCATAAGGTAAGTACAAACAAAAAGAACGCATCCATGGATGCGTTCTTTTTGTTTGTACTTATACCTCGTGTTTCTGTTTGAGCAGGTCTTTGCAGAAGTCGATGAAGGATTGAGCTGCTTTGGAAATATAACGGTCTTTTTTCCAAGCAAGGCCAACGTCGACAAAAATCGGGTCGGCAAGAGGGATTGCCTTGACACCTGGCGTGTCTTCGACTACCATATCTAAGAGGAATGCAACGCCAACGCCATTGGCAACTAGGCCCTTGAGGGTGATGACCTGGTTGGATTCCAAAACGATGTTGGGTGTTATGTTTTCGGTTTTCATCTTGGTAAGAATGGTCTGCCGGAGGAAGGACCCTTCCTTGAGCATGATGACATTCGTATCAGCGATGTCCTGCAACGAAATGCTTTTTTTCTTGGCCAGAGGGCTGTTTTCCGGTACGCAGCACACGACCTGGTTTTTGGACATGGGGAGAAGCTGCAGATGATTGGAGGCGCCGGAGATGATGATGATACCGAAATCCAAGTCGTCCTGTTCTAACTGTTCCCGGATGGACATGGAACCTTCTTCATGCATGAAAATATCCAGATGGGAATACTGGCGCTGGAAGCTGGAGAAGATTTTCGGGAAGAGGTAGGCGCCCATCATTGGCGGGATACCGATTTTGATGGTACCTTTCTGAAGCTGTTTGTAGTCGTTGACTTCTAGAACAGCATCCTGAATGTTGCGGAGGGCGAGTTCGACCCGGTTGAGGAAGACGGCTCCTTCCGGGGTCAGAGACAGTTGTTTTTGACTGCGGTCGAAGAGCTGAATGCCGAGTTCCGCTTCTAATTTCTTTATCGCTACGGTGATGTTGGGCTGCGAAACTCGCAGTCGCTCGGCAGCTCTGGTGATATTTCGCAGACGGCTTGCCATCTGGAAATATTCAAGTTGTCGTAATTCCATAGTATCGCTTCTTTCTCTATAAACTAGTTTTATTCGGTTTTTATTATATCATACTTTTCACGAATATATGATAAGATAACAAAAATTTATTATGGAAAAATAAAAAAATATTTTTTAAAGCGGTTCAGTAGGATTTTTTCGCTGAACATGGAATATATAAGTATGTGGCATAAGGATGTAATGTGATTCGGGAATCGTTTCCTGTTAATTTACGGAAAAATTAGGGGGGCTATTATTTTGGAAATTTCAACTGTCATAGGTGCGGTGGGCGGTCTTATCTCCGTATTTGTGGGTATGATCATTAAGGGCGCACCGATCAGCTCATTAAATAACCCAGCCGCATTTCTTATCATCATCTGCGGTACATTCTCCTGCTTGTTTACGGCCTTCAACATGAATCAGCTCAAAAAGCTGCCTGGTTTGATTAAGATGGTTTTCTTCAAACCAGCCCTGCATGAAAAGGCTGAACTGTTGAGCCTCTTCATCGAGCTTTCCCAGATTGCTCGCCGTGAAGGTATTCTGGCATTGGAGAGCAAAGTTCAGGACATTGATGATCCTTTCTTTCGTACGGGTTTGAGCATGGTCATCGATGGTATGGATCCGGACTTTGTCGGTGATGTCTTAGATGCGGAGCTGGCCGTTATGCAGGAACGTCATGCTGAAGGACGTGCCATGTTGGAGCAGGCTGGTCTGTATGCACCGACCCTTGGTGTATTGGGCGCCGTTATCGGCCTTATCGCAGCTTTGGGTAACTTGAACGACGTTAACAAACTGGGTCACGCTATCGCAGCAGCATTCGTTGCTACGATTCTTGGTATTTTTACCGCATACGTTGTTTACCTGCCTATGGCCAACAAGCTGAAACTCTTGTCCAAGGCAGAGGTTAGCGAAAAACGTATGATTATTGAAGGAATCCTTTCTCTGCAGGCCGGTGATTCGCCGACCCAGATTGAGGCTAAGCTAATGGTATTCATCCCGCAGTCCGAGCGCGAAGGGCTGAAGAAGGAGTGATTTGATGGCTAGAAAGAAACATGCAGCGCCTCATGAAGAACATGAAGGCGAGCCTTGGCTCCTGCCGTATTCTGACCTCATGACCCTGTTGCTGGCACTCTTTATCGCTCTGTTCGCTATTTCCCAGACGGACCAAAAGAAGATGTCAGAACTGTCCCAGGCCTTTAGTTCGGCTTTTAACATGGGCGGTCCTTCCTTCTTTAACCAGATGGGGCCGAATATGGGACGCCGGGCGGAGATGCCCTCGGATGAGGATAAGGGTAATCATGCTTATCTGGCGGAGAATCAGCAGCTGGAGGAAATCCAGAAAAAGATGCAGGAATACATCGAGCAGAATAAACTGGATGACCAGCTGAGCACGGAGCTTAACGAGCAGGGACTTATGATTCGCATTAAAGAGCGGGCCCTGTTTCCCTCCGGGTCGGCAACGTTGGCTGGACAAGCACAGTCTATCATTCCGGTGGTAGCGGGAATTCTTTCCTCGGTACCGGAGCGGGTCGTAGTGTCTGGTCATACGGATAACGTGCCAATCAGCAATAGCCAATTCCCGTCAAACTGGGAATTGAGCTCGGCGCGTGCCCTTAATTTCATGAAGGCTTTGCTGGCCAGCAATTCTGGTCTTAATCCGAAGCGGTTTAGTGCTATTGGCTATAGTGAATATCGTCCTTTGGCCGATAATGCCACGGAGGAAGGGCGCACGAAGAATCGTCGCGTAGAAATCTTTATCGCTCGTAATTATCGGTTTAATCCGGATGAAAAGGACCCCAGCAAGCAGACGAGTTCGCCGGACACTGGCGCAGATGGTATGCCCACTAGTGGCACCACCAATAACATTCCAGCTACAAATGGCGCGGCGGGCAGTTCGATGACAGGGACAACATATTGATTTTATAAGCCGGCCTTTAGGCCGGTTTTTTTATGCAGCAAGATAGGAGGAGTATGCTTGATTTTAGGCGTTGGAACAGATATAGTGGAAGTAAGCCGTGTAAAAAAGGCGATAGCGAATCCGCGGTTCTGTGAGCGGGTGTATACGGAAGCAGAACGGCGCTATTGCGAAAGCCGTGGAATGCAGCGGGCACAAAGCTATGCGGCACGGTTTTCTGGTAAGGAAGCGATACTCAAAGCCTTCGGCACTGGCCTTCGTGAGGGAACGATGCAGGAAATTGAAATCCTGCCCGATGAACTGGGCTGTCCACAGGTCAAATTGACCGGTCAATTTGCTAGGCTCGCCGACGAAAAAAAGGTGGAAAAGGTTTGGATTTCGCTGAGTCATACAAAAGAATATGCTACCGCACAATGCGTGATGGAGGGGAAGAAATGAAGGTATCGTTAAGCAAGGAGATGCGGGAAATCGACAAGGTTTCCCTAGAACAATATGGTTTGCCAGCTGTGGTTCTGATGGAAAATGCGGGACACCGCGTAGCCGAGGCCTTGGACACGATGTTAAAGGGCGTGGCCGGAAAGACGATATGTGTATTGGCAGGAAGTGGCAACAACGGCGGGGATGCCCTTGGCGCCGCCCGTCATATCCAAAATATGGGGGCCAAGGTAAAATTGTTTTTAGCTGGCGACCCTACGCATTTTTCGGAAGCGGCCATGGTCATGTATCGTGCCCTTGCAGCGATGAACATTGAGATGCAGTCGCTGGAAAGTGACCGGGATTGGGACCGCCTTCATTTTGCCTTGAAGTTTGCCGATGGGGCAATCGATGGCATGTTGGGCACAGGTTTTGAAGGGGAATTGCGCAAGAAAAATCTGCGGATTATCGAAGAACTCAACAAGGCCAGTTGCCCGGTGCTGGCAATCGATATTCCCAGCGGCGTTGAAGCGGATACTGGCAAAATTTCCACGGTGGCAGTTAAAGCGGATATGACCCTGGCGTTGGGGTTGCCGAAAATCGGCCATTTGCTGAGCCCAGGGGCGGATATGACGGGGGAACTGATGGTGGATGACATCGGCATTCCCCGTGAGCTTTTGATGGGAAATCAGATTAAGCAGAATTTGCTCGATGATGCCGTAGCCACGGAACTGCTGCCGGCACGAAATCCTTCGGCCCATAAGGGGACTTGTGGCCGTATTCTTGTGGTGGCAGGTTCCCGGGGCATGACCGGTGCTGCGGTGCTGGCCGCAACCGCTGTCCTGCGGGCTGGGGCCGGCCTCGTTACGCTGGCAGTCCCTCAGAGCGTTCAACCAATGGTGGAAGCAAAATTGACGGAGGTTATGACGGTACCCCTTCCGGAAACGGAGGATGGTGTGCTAGGCGGCGAAGGGGCTCTTTCCTGCCTGCTGTCCCTGGCCGAATCCTACGATGCCGTGTTGCTAGGCCCGGGGCTGGGACGGGCTGACCGCACCCAGGAATTGGTCCGGATTTTTGCGGCGAAGGTCACAAAGCCGCTTATTTTGGATGCCGATGCCATTGTGGCGTTCCAGCGCCAGCCGGATGATTTGTGCAAGATGCAGCAGGTGCCGGTTTTGACACCGCATCTTGGGGAAATGGCCGGGCTTTTAGGCGTTACGGTTCCGGAGCTTCGGGAGTCGTTGGTTCCCATCGTCCGGGAGGTGGCTGCAGAATACCAGTGCGTATTTGTGGTGAAGAGTGAATGCACGTTGATTGCGTACCCTGACGGGGATGTGTTCTTTACGACGAAGGGCAACGCTGGCATGGCTACGGCGGGCTCTGGTGATGTCTTGGCTGGTACGGTTGCCGGATTGATGATGCAAACAGAGAGTGCCTTGGCCCCCATGCTGGGGGTATACCTCCACGGCCTGGCCGGCGATTTGGCTTACGCTGAGAAGGGGGAAGGGTTGATTGCCTCGGATATTCGGGATAAATTGCCGGCAGCCCGCCAAGTTCTGCGGAAGAATCAGCAGGTTTGACGAAACAAATGTCTTTTCAAAACGGATTACCTTTATAAAAATATTGCAAGATAAAGAAAAAAGTTGGTTTACAACTTGACAACTGTATAGGGCGGGGCTAAAATAGAGTTACTTTGATGAAAGAAAAGGGGCTTTACTATGGCAAATGTAAACGTTGACTGGGAGAATCTCGGATTCGCATATCAGCCAATCACAAAACGTTATGTAGCGAACTACAAAGATGGCAAGTGGGGGAAAGGCGAACTCACGGAAGATGCCAATGTAGTTCTCAATGAGTGTGCTGGCATCCTGCAGTATTGCCAGGAGGTCTTCGAAGGACTCAAGGCATACAAGACGAAGGATGGCCGCGTGGTAACTTTCCGCCCGGATATGAATGCTAAGCGCATGATGGATTCGGCAAAGCGTTTGGAGATGCCGCCGGTATCCGAGAAAATGTTTATGGAGGCAGTGGACCAGGTGGTGGCTGCTAACAAAGATTGGATTCCACCCTATGAGACGGGCGGTGCTTTGTACCTTCGTCCTTATCTTTTTGCCACGGGCCCGGTCATTGGCGTAAAGCCGTCGGATGAATATCAGTTCCGCCTCTTTGGTACGCCGGTTGGTTCTTACTTCAAGAACGGTGTCAAACCAATTACGATTTGCGTCAGCGATTATGACCGTGCTGCCCCGCATGGTACGGGCAACATCAAAGCCGGCCTTAACTATGCTATGAGCTTGTATCCGTACATCCTGGCCCATGAAAATGGCTATGATGAAAACATGTATCTTGATGCCGCTACGCGGACCTATGTGGAGGAGACCGGCGGTGCAAACTTCCTGTTTGTCACCAAGGACAACAAGATTGTCACGCCGAAATCCGATTCGATTCTGCCATCGATCACCCGCCGCTCGCTGGTTACGTTAGCGGAGAAAATGGGTTATACCGTTGAGCATCGTCCTGTCAAGTTCACCGAACTCAAAGACTTTGCGGAAGCTGGCCTTTGCGGTACGGCCGCTGTCATCTGCCCTGTGGGCAAGGTGGTCAACCATGGCGAGGAGATTTGTTTCCCCAGCGGCATGGAAAAGATGGGCCCTGTTCTTACGAAACTTTATGAGGAACTTCGTGGAATTCAGATTGGCACGATTGAAGCGCCGGAAGGCTGGATTCGTGAAATCAAATAAGGGGATTTTTACCGATGCAGGTCTGCTGTTTGAACAGCAGACCTTTTTTCAGCTAATTTTGAGAATTTAGGATTAAAATTTTTTGACGGTAACAAGGATTTTTATGGAAGGAACTCGAATAGTTTTTTAGATAACGATATACGACAATGGGGAGTTTTATATATGCCGTTTGATATTACAATGCCGATACAATTTCATGGAATCTTATCGACCATTGGCTGGTTCGATTTGATTGACATCTTGATTGTAGCAGCTATTTTATATAAAATTTATGTGATGCTGAAGGATACCCGGGCCATTACCTTGGTGAAGGGTGTTCTTGTTTTGTTGGCCCTTACCATGGTCTGCAGCTGGTTTGAGCTTCATGTCATTTCCTGGCTGCTGCAAAAAGCGGTAACGCTGTTATTTGTGGCTTTACCCATCGTCTTTCAGCCAGAACTTCGCCGGGCATTGGAGCACCTTGGCCAGGGAACCTTCTTTGGCACCGCCGCCTTGCTAAATGATGAGCAGGCTCGTTCGGTGGTAAATGAATTGACAAAGGCCGTCAAGCAGCTTTCTGCAACGAAAACTGGTGCACTGCTGGTTATTGAACGGGATATGGGCCTTAACGACATCAGCGCTACGGGCATCCAGATTGATGGACTCATAACGGCAGATTTCCTCTTGAATGTCTTTATCGTCAACACGCCCCTTCATGATGGCGCCGCTGTCATTCGCGGCAATCGCCTGATTGCTGCTGGCTGCCTGCTGCCGCTAACGGAGAATCGCACCCTGTCCACGGAGCTTGGCACGCGCCACCGCGCGGCCATCGGCATTTCGGAGCAATGCGATGCGCTGGTGGTGGTAGTCAGCGAGGAGACCGGCACGATATCCGTGGCGGAAAACGGTCATATCATACGCCACCTTGATGGGGAGACCTTAAAGGCCGTTCTGATGCCGGCCTTTGCTTCACCGGATGCTGGCATCAAGGATATGGTTCGGAATTGGAGGAAGAAAAGATGATTTCAAGCCTTCGCCATATGATACAACACAATTTGGTTGCGAAAATCGTGGCCTTAGTCGTGGCCGTTGTCCTATGGGGCTACGTTATGAACGACCAGAATCCGGCAATTGAGGGAACCTATAACGTCCAGATTAAGCTGAAAAATGTGCCGGAAGGATATAAGGTTTCCCAGGAAAATGGAACGGTCAAGGTTAAAGTCCGGGGGGCGCGGTCTCTGTTCGTTTCGACCAACTCGGAGGACTTCAAGGCCTATGTTGATTTGAAAGATGCTGAAAGCGGCAAGAAGGCCTACAAGGTTCAGGTGGATACTCCCCAGGGCTTTGAGGTGGTAGATGAAAAGCCGTCGACGGTTGAGGTGACCTTGGACCGCATTGTGGAGCGCAAGGTTCGGGCTATTGTCAATGTCAATGGCGCACCGGCGCCTGGGGTGGCGGTAGCGAAAGTCAGCCAGGCAAGTTCGGAGGTCGTAGTTGAAGGTCCGGAATCGGCCGTTAACGAAGTGGAGCGGGTTATCGGCTATATCGGCCTTACGGGCAAGAACGACAGCGATTTTGACATTCAGGTGCCCCTGACGGCCATTAATGCCGAGGGCCGTGAGGTACAGGAAGTGGTGGTCAAACCGTCGAAGATGTATGTCACGATTCAGATGGCCCGGGGCCTTATGAAGAAAATCGTTACGGTTCAGGCTGCCATCGGCGATGATTTGGACAAGGGCTATGAATTCGTTGGCTCGAAGGTAGATCCGTTGAAGATTGAAATCGCTGGCAACGAAAAGGCTATCGCTGGTGTGGACACGCTGCTGACGGAGAAGATTTCCCTGGCAGGAGTAACGGGAAATACCGACCGCACGGTCAAACTGGTTTTGCCGGAGGGGATTGCCGTTACCAATCAGGAGGTTGTGGTACATCTCCTGGTGAAGGAAAAGAAGAAAGAGTAAAAAGATAATATAATGGAGTGAAGGTTACAAGTGATTCGGATACGAAATTTTCAGGTGGCATTTGACGATGAATCCAGCTTGAAAGCACTTGCAGCCCGACGCTTGAAATTACCACCTCAGGCTGTGCTTGGGGTGGTAATTGTGCGTAAGGCTGTGGATGCAAGACGTTATCGCGGTGCCCCGGTGCAATTTGTTTATATGTTGGATGTAACGGTGACGGAACCGGAGAAAAAGGTTCTGCAGCGGTTGAAGCGGGATAAGAACGTGGAGCTTATCAAGCCAGAGCTTTCTACTGCACCGGCCCTGCGGACTTATTCGGCCAGGGAAAAGCGGCCAGTGGTGGTGGGCTTTGGCCCGGCGGGAATGTTTGCGGCTCTGACCCTGGCGAAAGCTGGCTGGAAGCCCCTGGTATTCGAACGAGGGCAAGACGTGGACAGGCGTCATCAGGATATCCAGAAGTTCTGGCAGGGCGGCGCCCTTGATGTCCAGTCAAACGTTCAGTTTGGTGAGGGAGGTGCTGGCACCTTTTCCGATGGTAAGCTGACGACCCGCATCAATGACAGTCATATGGCAGATGTCATCGAAGCTTTTATTGCGGCGGGAGCACCAGAGGAAATCCGCTACCTGCATAAGCCCCATATTGGCACGGACCTTTTGCGGGGAATTGTCAAAAATATCCGCTTAGAGATTATCCGCCTAGGGGGCGAGGTGCGATTTGGCAGCCAGGTTACGGATATGGAATTTAACGCTGCCGGTGCGGTTGAGGCGGTAATCGTCAACGGGGAAGAACGGTTGGCCGTGGATTCGGTGTTCCTGGGTATTGGTCATTCGGCCCGGGATACCTATCGCATGCTGCTGGGGAAAGGTCTCCGCATGGAGGCCAAACCCTTTGCCATGGGGGTGCGCATTGAACATCCTCAGGAATTTATCGATCGGGCCCAATACGGCGAGGATGCTGGTCATCCGCGGCTGCCTGTGGCTGATTACTCCTTGACCTATAAGGACCCGGTAACGGGGCGAGGCGCCTACTCCTTCTGCATGTGCCCCGGTGGTCAGGTGGTAGCGGCAACGTCTGAACGAGGGCATGTCTGCACCAATGGCATGAGCAATTACCATCGCGATTCTGGTATTGCCAACTCGGCGTTGTTGGTGCAGGTGGGACCTGATGACTTCGGTCATGAGGTCTTAGCGGGGATGATACTGCAGGATAAATTAGAAGCCCTGGCCTTTAAACTAGGCGGCCGCAATTACTTTGCTCCTGTTCAGACCGTGGGGGACTTTTTGGGGGGGACTTCCGGCTCAACGCAGTTTTTGACGACACCGACCTATCAGCCCGGTGTTAAGGCCGTGGATCTTCATGACTGCTTGCCGGAGTTTATGACCAAGACCTTAGAGGGGGCACTTCCCTGGTTTGACCGAAAGATTCCGGGCTTTGCCGATAAAGGGGCTGTGATGACGGGTATTGAGGCTCGTTCGTCGGCACCTTGCCGCATCCGCCGTGACCGGGATACCTTTGTGGCTGAGGCTGCCCCGGGGCTCTATCCCATGGGAGAAGGCGCTGGCTATGCCGGGGGAATCATGAGTGCAGCAGTGGATGGAATGAAAGCCGCACTTGCATTTTTAAGCAAAAATGTGCATACTATTAAGAGTTGATACGAATTTAGAAAATTCTTATTGAGAAATAGGAGGATATACTAATGGCAAGATTATTTGGTACGGATGGTGTCCGTGGAGAGGCAAATGCGGTTTTGATGCCGGAGCTGGCATACCGCCTGGGGCGCGCTGCAACGATTTACTTCGGCCGGGAATCCGAAGAACAGCCCCTCATCATCATCGGCCGCGACACCCGTCTGTCCGGTGAGATGTTTGAGGCTGCCCTGACGGCAGGTATTTGTTCGGCTGGTGGCCGGGCAATGCTGGCAGGTGTCATCCCGACGCCGGCCATTGCGTACCTGGCTCGCCGTCATAAGGCCAAAGCTGGTATCGTTATTTCGGCATCCCACAATCCTTTCCATGATAACGGCATCAAGTTCTTCGGCGGTGATGGCTACAAACTGCCAGATGCGGTGGAGGATGAACTGGAAGAAATCGTTCATCAGCTGGAAAATGATGATAATCTTGCTCGTCCTACTGGCGATAAAATTGGCCATATCGAGTACCGCACAGACCTTTTGAACCAGTACATCGAGTTCGTTCTGAGCACTTGCTCCGAGCGTTTTGATGGCATGAAAATCGTTCTGGACTGCGCAAATGGGGCTTCCTATCAGGTTATGCCCCGCGTCCTTCGCGAACTGGGGGCCAAGGTCAAAGTTATTCATGCTCTGCCCAATGGCGTGAACATCAACGACAATTGCGGTTCTACCCATATGGAATCGTTGCAGAAAGCTGTTATTGAAAATGGCGCGGACTTTGGTATTGCCCATGATGGCGATGCGGACCGCACCCTCTGTGTCGATGAGAAGGGCCAGATTATCGACGGTGACCATATCCTCGTTATGTGTGCCCAGGATATGATGAAAAAAGGCACGCTGCCGTACAATACGGTAGTTTCCACAGTTATGGCCAACATCGGCTTCCACAAGGCCATCAAAGAGGCCGGCGGCCGGGTAGAAATCACCCAGGTTGGCGACCGTTATGTCTTAGAGAACATGATGAAGAACGGCTATAAGATTGGTGGCGAGCAGTCCGGTCATATCATCTTCTCGGATTATGCTACCACGGGTGACGGCCCCATTACGGCTCTGCAGGTGCTTTCTTCCCTGAAACGCAGCGGCCGCAAAGCGTCGGAACTCACAGCGCTGATGACGACGTATCCGCAGCTTCTCGTCAATGTCCGCGTGGCAACGAAAGAGGGCTGGGAAGAAAACGAAGCCATTAAGGCTGCCATTGATGAAGGCAACAAAGAACTCGGCAATGATGGCCGTATTCTGGTTCGTCCGTCTGGTACGGAGCCGCTGATTCGCGTTATGGCGGAAGGTCCGGACCAGTCCCAGCTCGATGTTATTTGCCATCGCATCGCCGATGTGGTCAAGAAAGAGCAGGGCTGAAATTGAGCGTTTTTAAACAGGCGCTGGTCTTTACCAGTTTTGGTGTCAGTGATGTCCGGGCCCGTCAGGCCAGTCTTGACGCCTCGGCAAAGCTATTGGCAGAGCGCTTTCCAGCCTGGGATGTCTTCCAGTGCTATACGTCAAATTTTATTCGCAAACGGCTGCAGGGACAGGGGGTGCTAATTCCGTCCCTGCCGGAGCTGCTGAAAAGCTTAGCCTCGCAGGGATATTCCCGCGTGCTGATTCAGCCCTCTCATTTGACCCCCGGCGAGGAATTTGACGGCAAGATAGTGGCCGCTGCCCAGGAAGCTGAGGGTTGGTTTTCAGCTGGTCTTATGGTCAGCCGGCCGGTCTTTGATGCGGCAGAAGATTATAAGGCGGTGCTATCGGCAATCCTTCCAGAATTTTCCCTGGAGAAGGGGGAGCAGCTGGTGTTTTTGGGCCATGGATCACCCCATCATCATAATCCTGTTTATGAACGGTTCCAGCAAGTGGTGGATGAACACCGCCTGCCGGTTCATATTGGTGTGCTAGAGCCATCGGATACGCCCAATCTATCCATGGTCATTTCCCGCTTGAAACAGCGGGGAGCCCAGCAGATAATGCTGGCTCCGCTGCTGCTGGCGGGGGGCAGCCATGTGACCCGGGATATGGCTGGGGAGGCCGAGTCTTCCTGGAAAAGTCAGCTGATGGCTGCTGGTTTTGCAGTTCGCACCAGGCTGCAGGGCTTGGGTGAATATCCTTCCTTCCGGGAGCTTTACGTTTCGAAGGCCCAAAAGGCCTTAGCACTTAGTGGATGGTCAAAATAAGAGGAATTTTCGGATAACTTTAGGCTATGATATAAATTCAATAAAAATATTTTTATTTTGCGAAAATTCCTTTATAATAAAACTATGGTTACCTAATATTCGGCATTATAGCCCAAATCTAAATGAGGTGAGTTTATGTCACATCCAGTAACTACTAATCCATTAATCATCATGTTGATAAACATGACAGTCGTATTCTTAGTGTTGACCGCATTGGGGCTTGTGATTAATCTGATTCATGTGATTGACCCGACGAGACCAAAGGAAAAGAAGCAGGAAGAAGCACTGCCGGCAGAGCCGGTGGCAGCAGCAGAGCCTGCACAGGTGGCGGAAGCAGCAGTTGACGAGAAGGGGATTTCTCCGGAGATTGTGGCTGTTATCGCTGCGGCAATTGCCAGCTATGGCTATGGCGTGGAGCAGATTCGTGCCATTCGTCCAATCCAGCGTGATGGTTGGAAGAATTCGGGCCGTATGCGCTTGTCGAATCGTCGGTCGTAAGGCAGGGAAGGAGGAATTATCATGGAGCTTTTTAATGCATTTGCTGTATCCCTGCAGGCTGTTTGGGCTGACAGTGGTTTTTCGGCTTTTGAGGTTGGCAACGGAATCATGATTCTGGTCGGTCTGGTACTTCTCTACATGGCAATCGTTAAGGAATTTGAGCCGTTGCTCTTAGGCCCGATTGCCTTTGGCTGCATCCTGGCTAATTTCCCCCGCACGGGATTTTTTGAGGAGCCGGGTCTCATGCAGGCAATCCATTATGGCATTGCCAATGAGATTTTCCCGCCCCTTATCTTTTTAGGAGTCGGCGCCATGACGGATTTCGGTCCGTTGCTGGCCCGTCCCGTTACGCTGCTCTTAGGGGCAGCTGCTCAGATTGGTGTATTCGTTGCTCTGGTCGGTGCCATGCTTTTGGGCTTTAACGTTCAAGAGGCTGGCGCTATCGGCATCATCGGTGGTGCTGATGGCCCGACGGCTATTTACCTTTCCATTCAGATGGCACCCCATCTCTTAGGTGCCATTGCCGTAGCAGCTTATTCCTACATGTCCCTGGTTCCGTTGATTCAGCCGCCGATCATGAAGCTGCTCACTACCCAAAAAGAACGGGAAGTGGTTATGGAGCAGCTGCGCCCGGTTACGAAGTTCGAGCGGGTCTGCTTCCCCATTGTGGCTGCCATCATCATCAGCCTGCTGCTGCCGCCTATTGCTTCGCTGCTGGGCTGCCTGATGCTGGGCAACTTGTTCCGTGAGTCGGGGGTTATGGATCGTTTGTCGGATACGGCGCAGAACTCCCTATGCAATATGGTTACGATATTCCTGGCAACAGGTACTGGTATGACCATGAACGCCCATGACTTCCTGGTTCCCCAGACCCTGTTGATTATCTGCCTGGGTCTGGTGGCCTTCATTGCCGGTACTGCCGGTGGTGTCCTCTTCGGCAAGGTTATGTGCCGCGTTTCTGGTTGGAAAATCAATCCGCTGATTGGTTCGGCTGGTGTATCGGCTGTTCCGATGGCTGCGCGTGTCAGCCAGGTAGTGGGCATGAAATCCAAACCGGGCAACTACCTGCTCATGCACGCCATGGGCCCGAACGTCGCTGGCGTTATCGGTACGGCGGTGGCCGCTGGTACGATGCTGGCAATGCTCAAATAATCGATTTGACGAAAGCTGACTGGTCAATTGACCGGTCAGCTTTTTTTGACCGGTCAAGGGGAAGCGTCAGTGTTTGACATCGGTTAGGGTCAGGTGTAAAATTTTGTCATGTGCAAGAGATGTAGCAAGAATTTCGAAAAATTTGGAGGTACCTGTAGATATGCGTGGGATTTTTTATGGAATTGGCGTGGGTCCTGGTGACCCGGAACTTTTGACGGTGAAAGCAATTCGGGCCATTGAGAAGGTGGATGTGTTGATTGCGCCGAAAACGGAGAAAAAAGATGGCAGTGTGGCACTTTCCATTGCAAAACCATATCTGAAGGATGATGTGGAGATTGTTTATCAGGTATTTCCAATGGTTAAGGGCTTTGCCGAAAACAGCACGGAGGCCTGGGAGCAGAATAAGAAAGAAATCCTGGAGCTTTTGGAAGCTGGCAAGAATGTAGCTTTCCTGACCCTGGGTGACCCCATGTTCTATAGCACGTATATTTACGTGTACCGGCTGTTAGAGCATGAGGATATTGAGATCCAGACGATTCCGGGGATTCCGGCCTTTGCCGCCATTGGCAGCCTCATGGGCTATCCCATTGTGGAAGGGGATGACGTGCTTAGCATTGTACCGGCTACGGCACCGACGGAAAAAGTGGAAAAGGCCGTACAGGCCGCTGACAATGTGGTCTTGATGAAGGTCTATAAAAACTTCGATGAGGTTACGGATATGCTGGCGCGAAATGATATGGCCAAGCAGGCGGTTCTCGTGAGCCGGGCCGGCCTTCCCGATGAGAAAATCATTCGGGATATTGAGGAGCACAAAGGAGAAAAACTCAATTATCTGTCGACGATTTTGACGCGGAAAAACTGAGGAAGGGAAGGTCATGGCATGAAAAAGCTACTATTCTTGCTGCTGGTGGTGGCAGCCGTTATTTCCGGGTGTGGTCCTTCGCCTAGCAACGGCGGCGCCGACTCTTCTTCCGCATATGCGGTGATAACGGATGGCTTGGGACGCGAAGTAGTCCTAGCGAAGAAGCCGGAGCGCATTGTGGTGACGTCGGCCTCGTTTTTAGAGCCGCTGGAAGCGGTGGATGGAGCCAAACTGGTCGTAGGCCGGCCGGATTCTAAGACGAAGATGCCGGCCTTTGCCAAGGAGCTGACAAGCGTTGGCAAGGTCTACCAGATTGATGTGGAAAAGGTGCTGGCCTGCAATCCGGATCTTGTCATCATCAATAAGGGCATGAACGAAAAGCTGGTGGATGCCTTGGAAAGCAACGGGGTTAAGACACTGGTGCTGGATATGAAGAGTTATGAGGACGTCAAGCGTGAGGTTGGCATCCTGTCCAAGGTAACGGGGGCCGAGGAGAAAGGCGAGCAGCTAGTGGCGGATATGGATGCCAAAATAAAGGCCGTCCGGGATAAGATTCCCAAGGATAAGCGCCGGGTATCGGTCATCCATAGCACCAACCAGGGGCTTACGGTGCAGCTGGAAGGCAGCATTGCCGGTTCCGTGGCAAAGATGTTGGGCTGGGAAAATGTGGCGGCCGGTACGACTCCGCTGGAGAAGAATCCAGATGCAGCTCCCTATAGCCTCGAAACCTTGGTGGCCCAGAATCCAGAGCTGATTTTTGTTACCAGCATGGGAAAGCTGGATGCTATCAAGAGTGAGATGGACGAGGAGATGAAGGGCAATCCTGCCTGGCAGTCGGTACAGGCCGTCCGCGACGGAAACGTATATTATCTGCCCCAGGATCTCTTCCTGCTGAGCCCGGGAATTCATTATCCGGACGCGGTGGAGAATATGGCAAGGTGTGTTTACCCTGAGGTATTCCAGTAATGAAGACAACAACGGAACAAACCATTCCGAAGGGCAGTCTAAAAGCGGACTGCTCATCCAAGCGGCGGATATCCCTTTTGGTGGTATTTGCCGTTTTGGCGTGTTTGGGATGTATGATAAGTGTAATGAAGGGCTCCGTGGAGATTCCCTTGCAGGAAATCCTGGCGGTTTTTGGGGGCCAAAGCATTGGCACCCATCAGCAGATTCTGATGAATATCCGGCTGCCTCGAACTTTGGTGGCCGCTTTGGTGGGCATCAATCTGTCCCTTTCGGGAGCTATTTTGCAGGCCATTATGAAAAATCCCCTGGCGGACCCGCACATTATTGGCATTTCGTCCGGGGCAGGGCTGGCGGGAATCCTCGTGATGCTATTGCTGCCGGAATTTAGCTGGCTCATTACGCCGGTGGCCTTTGTGGGCGCAATGGGGGCGGCGGTGATGATTTACCTGCTGGCCTGGAAAAATGGCATTCGACCCATTCGCATCATCTTGGCTGGTGTGGCGGTTTCGGCTTTTTTCGGCGCGGGTATTTCCGCCATGATGATTTTCTACAGTGACCGGGTTCACAGTGCACTGATGTGGATGGTAGGGGGATTATCTGCCAGGAGCTGGCCCCATGTGGAGCTGCTTTGGCCCTATACATTACTTGGGCTATTGCTGGCTTTTTTCGCCGCCAGGCATTTAAATATCCTCCAGTTGGGGGATGAGCTGGCCCGGGGGCTGGGCCTTTCGGTGGAAAAGACCAGGCTTTTGCTGACAGCGGTGGCGGCAATCCTGGCCGCAAGCGCCGTGTCGGTGGTGGGGCTCTTGGGCTTTGTGGGCCTCATTGTGCCCCACGCCGCCCGGCTGCTAATCGGCTCCGACCATCGCTATCTGTTGCCGGCCTGCGCTTTATTGGGGGCGGCTGTGGTGACTTTTAGTGATACCTTTGCCCGCACGGCCTTTGCCCCGGTGGAACTTCCCGTTGGCATTATCATGGCCGTGCTGGGGGCGCCGTTTTTCCTGTTCCTGCTCAGAAAGGAGCTGTGACTATGGCGTTAACAGTTGAGAAGCTCGGGGTAAAAATCGGGCATAAAGTGATTTTGCATGACCTATCGGTTTCCTTTGCGGCGGGGAAGCGGACGGCGGTTGTCGGGCCTAATGGTGCAGGCAAGTCGACGCTGCTGCGCATGGCAGCAGGACTAAGTGGCAATTACAGCGGCACAATCCGGCTGGATGGTACGGATATCCGAAAGATTTCCCGCCGGGCTATGGCGCAGAAATTGGCGATTCTTCCCCAGGGGGCAACGGTACCGGCGGATACCACCGTGCAGCACCTGGTGGATTACGGGCGATTCCCTTATCGCAGTTGGTTCCATCCGGGAAATGCGAAAAAAGACCGGGAGGCTGTGGAGTGGGCAATGGCCGTGACGAAGGTGGAGCAATTTGCCAACCGCCAGTTGCAGACCTTATCCGGTGGCGAGCGGCAGCGGGCTTTTTTGGCCATGGCCTTGGCCCAGCAGCCCCAGTACCTGCTGTTGGATGAGCCGACAACGTATTTGGATATTGCTCACCAATTGGAAGTCATGGAGATTGTGACCCATATCAAGGAGCAGTATGGTATGACGGTTATTATGGTGCTCCACGACATCAATCACGCCCTGCAATATGCTGACGAATTAGCGGTTTTGACCAATCACAAGGTGATTGCCCAAGGGGCGCCACGGGACATTTTGACGGTGGATATGCTGGCCAAGGTGTTTCATGTAAAGGCAGATATATTTACCAACAGCCAGGGGGCAGCCGTGCTCTCCCCCGTGGAGTTGGTAAAATAAGGGAATCCGCTGACGAAAAAAGAGTCGGCGGATTTTTGGCAAGTTACAGTTTGCAGGGGAGTAGTACCCAGTTCGTGTTTGAGGTAAATCGCCGGCGGCGGGGGCCCCAGTACCAACGCTCCACCGGTGACAACCCGCTACAAGAAATTTTTGCCTTTTAATTAAGAGTTGGAAAACAGTTAAACGCGCTTCGCTTGGACGAAACTGCTTTTCCAACGAGAACG
>NZ_JAILKR010000123.1 GCF_024693525.1 Selenomonas sp.
TTATCCCCAAAATCATTGCTGTTTTTGTGGCTATCTTGATATTTGGCCCGTGGATGCTTCGTATTATGGTGGAATACTTGACGAATGTTTTGGTCAATTTGCCATCCTACATTGGCTGAAGGAGTGAATAATGGATTTCTATGATCTTTTAGAGGGGCATGCAGCGGTTTTTATGCTTCTGATGACCCGGGTCAGCGGGATATTCGTTATTTCTCCGTTCTTTGGCAGCCTGAATATCCCTGTGTATTTTCGTGCCGCAGCATCTTTGGCCTTTGCTATTGTACTGTTTCCGGTAATCGACAATTTTTCGGATATTCATGCACCAGCATCAATATGGGCCTATTCCTTTGCGGTTTTATCCGAGCTGTTTATCGGCTGGCTTATTGGTTTTGTGGCTTATATTTCCTTTGCGGCCATTACGATGGCCGGTAAGGTAATGGATATGCAGGTCGGTTTTGCCATTGTAAATGTAATGGATCCAACTTCCGGTCAGCAGATGCCGCTTATCGGAAGTTTTCTTTATAATTTAACCGTCATTGTGTTCTTGGTGGTAAATGGGCATCATATGCTTATTGATGCCTTGTTTGAGAGTTTTAAGATGGTTCCGCTGCTATCCATGGAACCATCCTTATCCTTGCCGTTGATTATTGCGAATTTCACTACTGGCATATTCCTGACGGGTATGAAGATTGCCATGCCCGTGACCTTTGCGATTTTGCTGACAAATGTCGGGCTGGGTATTTTGGCCCGCACGATGCCGCAGATGAACATTTTTGTCGTCGGTATTCCGATGCAGCTTACTGTTGGTATTCTTATTTTATCGATGGTACTGCCATTTTATGTGTTATTCCTGGATGTGCTGTTCAATGAAATGTATGGAAATATCACAATTGCATTACAGGCATTACAATAGAAGTTCCTTCGTATTTGACCTTCAGCGCTTTGCTGGCGATAAGACTGAGGAACCGACTTCTAAGAAGCGGGCAGACGCGAAGAAAAAGGGCCAAGTCGGTCGAAGTACCGAACTCAATACCGCCTTTGTCCTTTTGGTGGGATTTTTTGTCATCAAGATATTATGGGAACATATTTACCATGCGATTGCCGCTTATACGACCTATGTGTTTACGCATCCCAATCAGCCGGTGGATACGGAAAATATCGTTCGTATATTCATCGGCATTATTGAGTTGATGGCGCAAACGGCTTTGCCCATTATGTTTGCGATTCTGCTGGTCGGTTTGGCAGTCAATGTCTTCCAGGTCGGGCTGAATTTCAATACGGAATCCATAGGCTTTAAGCCGGATAAACTCAATCCCATCAATGGCTTTGGCCGTATTTTTTCTAAGCGTTCCTTGGTTGAGCTGGTCAAATCCTTGTTCAAGATTGCCATTATCGGTTACTTTTTGGTTCGCTTTTTATCCGAACAGCTGCTGGCTATGCCTCAGTTTATTTACTTTGACTTAGCCACCAGTCTGGGACAGGTGGCCAACATTGTCTTTAAGATGGCGTTTCAGGTTATTGGCGTTATCATTGTTCTTGGTATTTTGGATTACGGTTATCAGAAATGGCAGACAACCCAGGACCTCAAAATGACCAAGCAGGAAGTAAAAGATGAAATGAAGCAGACCGAAGGTGACCCGCAGATTAAGGGTAAGATAAAGCAAAAACAGCGTCAGATGGCCATGAGCCGCATGATGCAAGAGGTTCCCAAGGCAGATGTTATTGTCACCAACCCGACTCACTTCGCGGTAGCTTTACAATATCAGAAAGGCATGATTGCTCCGATTATTGTAGCAAAGGGACAAGACCTGGTGGCGAAGCGCATCAAGGAAATTGCTCGGGATGCTAAGGTACCCATTGTGGAAAATCGTCCGTTGGCTCGTGCCCTCTATGCAGGCGCTGAAGTGGGGGATATGGTTCCTTCGGAGCTTTATCAAGCGGTGGCCGAAGTGCTGGCGTATGTATACCGCTTGAAACACCGCCGCCGGGCGTAAACGGATACCATTTGTTTTTAGTTGATTAGATATAAGGAGAGTCGTTTATGGCTGCACCACAGGCAGCTGCCCCTTCCAATGTTTTTGGACAGGGCAGTTTTATTCAAAAATACAGTGACGTAATGATTGCGGTGGCTATCATTACGATCGTTGTCATGATGATTATTCCGCTGCCGACGCTGCTGCTGGATATGTTGATTTGCTTGAACATCACCATTGCGTTACTACTGGTGATGGCAGTTATTTATAACAAGGAAGCATTGGACTTATCGATATTCCCATCCTTGTTGCTTATTACGACATTATTCCGGTTGGCACTCAACATTTCTTCTACGCGACTTATCCTGTTGGATGGTTATGCCGGTGAGGTTATTACGGCGTTTGGTAATTTCGTCGTCGGTGGTAATCCAGTTGTCGGTTTTATCATGTTCGTCATCCTGGTTGCCATCAACTTTATCGTTATCACGAAGGGTTCTGAGCGTGTCGCAGAGGTATCCGCACGCTTCACCCTCGATGCTATGCCCGGTAAGCAGATGTCTATCGATGCTGACCTCAATCAGGGGGCCATCACCGATGCCGAGGCGAAGATTCGCCGCGAAAAGATTCAGCATGAGGCTGATTTCTTTGGTGCCATGGATGGTGCTTCAAAGTTTGTAAAAGGTGATGCCATTGCGGCAATTCTCATCATGTTCATCAATATCGCTGGTGGTTTTATCATCGGTATGATGCAGCGTAATCTGGATGCTGCCCAGGCATTGCAGACTTATACCCTGCTGACCGTTGGTGAGGGCCTGGTAAGCCAGATTCCAGCCCTGCTCATTTCGACTGCAACGGGCCTTATCGTTACGCGCGCAGGTGCTGAAGGCAACATCGGCAGCGACATGGTGGGGCAGCTGTTTCGCAATGACCGTATCTTTTTCATCTTGACGGGCGTTTTGCTGTTCTTTGCGATTATCCCTGGTTTACCGGGAATCCCGTTTTTTTCCTTGTCGATTGCCTGCCTTTTTATTGGCCGACTCCTGCGGCAGGGAACCGAGGTAAAGGCGGAAACCCAGAAGGAAGAGAAGAAGGTACAGGAAAAAAAGAAGGCGACGACGCCGGAAAATATCGTTTCCCTTTTGCAGGTGGACCCAATGGAATTGGAAATTGGTTACTCGCTGATTCCCTTGGTTGATACCGGGCAGGGTGGTGACTTGCTTGACCGTATCGTTATGATTCGTCGGCAATGTGCTCTGGAACTCGGTCTCGTGGTGCCGACGATTCGCATTCGCGATAACATTCAGATTAAACCGAATGCCTATATCATCAAGCTCAAGGGCATTGAAATTGCCAAGGGGGAGCTGATGCTGGACCATTATTTGGCTATGAACTCCGGCACCGTATTTGAAGAGGTTCCGGGCATCGAGACGACGGAACCAGCCTTTGGCCTGCCAGCACTCTGGATTCCCGAGAATGAACGCGAACAGGCGGAGCTCAATGGTTATACGGTAGTCGATGCCGTATCGGTTTTGGCAACCCATCTGACAGAGGTCATCAAGCAACATGCCGATGAAATCCTGGGACGTCAGGAAACCCAGAACCTTGTGGACAATCTCAAGAAGACCAATCAGGCCCTGGTGGACGAAGTCGTTCCAGACCTCATGAGTGTGGGCGAAATCCAGAAGGTATTGGCCAACTTACTGCGTGAACGCATCTCGATTCGCGATATGGCGACCATTCTTGAGGTGTTGTCCGATTATGCCCGGGCAACCAAAGATACGGAAATCCTTACGGAGTATGTTCGACATGCAATGGCGCGTCAGATTACCCAGCAAAATGTACAGAATGGCACGTTGCCTTGCATTACGCTGGATCCGGCTTTGGAAAACCGAATTGCTGGCGGCGTACAGCGCACAGACCATGGCTCCTATGTCAGCCTGGACCCGGATTCGTTGCAGAATCTTGTCAATGCACTCAACAACGAGCTGCCGAAACTTACCAATATGGGCTATCAGCCAATTGTACTGACCAGTCCGGCAGTTCGTTTGTATTTCCGCAAATTGGTAGAGCGCTCTGTGCCGGGATTGATTGTATTGTCCCAGGCTGAGATTGAACAGAGTGTTGAAATTCAGATCCTTGGGGTGGTGAAGATCTAAGTGCAAATAAAAGTAGTCAAAGCACCAACAATGAAAGAAGCAATGCAACAGGTTAAAGAAGAACTTGGGCCTGATGCCGTCATACTCCATACCAAAAAATATCGGGAAGGCGGTTTCTTGGGATATCATAGCACGGAGGTCGTAGAAGTGACAGCAGCGATTGAAGACCAAGAGGATGCAGCTCTGAAAAAACGGGCAAAACGCAATGTGACAACGAAACAAAAGGAAGTCAATAGTGGAAGCACCTTGGATATTATTTCTCCGGCAGCTCCGGTTATGCCATCTTCGGTATTATCGCAATATAAGACGAATGGCACCGAAGTAGGAGTGAAGATGGCAGAATCGCCAATTCCCGCCCCGAACTTTCAGCATATTTCCCCAGTACAGCCGGTGCAGCCTGCTCAGGCTTTTCCCGCATCCGATTACGGTGCGTCCATGGGGGGATCGTCAGTTCATAAGATTGAGCAAAAGGATGAAGTACAAGATATGGCACAGTTTGGAATGGCTTCAACGACATCAAATCCGGAAGATACGGAAAAAATCCAGAAATTGGAAGATGAACTGGCCCAGATGAAGGCAATGCTGGCTCAGGTCATGGGGAAAGAACAGCCGAAGGGAAAGGTTTCCATCCAGGAAGCTCTGCGTCTTCAGGAAGTAGATGAGGACATCGTTAAAAATATGGCGGCGTCGGTTCCTGCTGGCGATACGCTTTTGGATCGATTGGATGCAAAGGCCCCCGATGTGTTGGCTGATTACCTGGGTAAGACCATGAATTTTTCCGAGGGAATTGCGCTGAATAAGCATGGGGTTCGCATTGTTGCCTTGATTGGTGCTACTGGTGTGGGAAAAACCACAACCTTGGCCAAAATTGCAGCGCGGTTTGTCTTAGAGAAAAATATCAAGGCGGCGTTGATTACGGCAGATACCTATCGTATTTCGGCTGTTGACCAGTTAAAGACTTATTCGGATATCATCGGTTTACCCTTGGAGATTGTCTATACCCCTGATGAACTTAAAGTAGCTATCCACAAACATCGAGATAAGGATTTGATTTTGATTGATACAGCTGGCCGGAGCCAGCACAACGATTATCAGATGAAGGAGCTGCAGGATTTCCTGGCAGTGAATTCCCATATCGAACGTCATTTGGTAATGAGTGCAACAACCAAAAATCGCGATGCCGCAGAAATTTTGGATAAATTCTCGGTTTGCAATCCAGACCGCGTTATTTTCACCAAGGCGGATGAAACCAGCAGCGTTGGTTTGATTCTTAATCTGCTGGCGGAAAAAGAGATTGCTTTGTCATTCCTGACAAATGGCCAGAGCGTGCCGGACGACATTGTTCCGGCAACGCCGCGAAAATTGGCTGAACTGTTATTGAGGGAATAATATGGGAGATCAGGCTCAGAGTCTTCGCCAATTAGTTGGCGGAAAAACAGAATATAATATATCCCACAAAAGCGATAATTTGAATCTGCAGTCCGGCAGCCTTTTGGGGGCAAGAGTCATTGCCGTGACCAGTGGTAAGGGCGGCGTTGGCAAGACAAATCTCACTGTGAACATGGCCATAGCTTTAGGCATGGCCGGTCAGCGGGTTTTGGTTCTTGATGCGGATTTGGGGATGGCCAATGTCGATGTCATTTTGGGCAGCCGGTCCCAAAAACATTTGCTGAATCTGCTGGAGGATGGTATTGAGCTTGAAGACGTCTTGATGTATGGACCCTATGGAGTCAATTATATTTCTGGTGGTTCAGGAATTGAGAAGGCGGCGGACTTTACCTATGAGGAACGCCAGCGGCTTATGCAAAAACTTTCCCGTTGTGGCCAATTGGCTGATATAATCTTGATTGATACGGGAGCAGGTCTTGGCAAAAATGTCATGGATTTCATCTTGGCGGCCGATGAGGTATTGCTGGTTACGACGCCGGAACCCACTGCCTTGACGGATGCTTATGCGGTTATGAAGGCCTACAGCATGTATGCTACCCAGCAAAATCTCCGTTTAGTCGTAAATCGTGTTTACGATGAAGCCGAAAGTCGAGAGGTAGTGGCGAAATTGCAGCAGACCTCCGAGCGGTTTTTGAATATGCCGATTGACTGCCTGGGATATATTTTTGAAGATACCGCGGTGATGCGTTCCGTGCGACGGCAGACTCCTTTTTTGGCGGCACAGCCAGGCAGCGTGGCTGCTCGTTGTATCCAGGCAATGGCAAACAGTGTCCTTTACGGAAGCAGAATGAAGGTAAAAAGAGGTTGGAAGGGATTTTTGCGACAAATTTTTGATTTTTCGCGTTAAACATGGAGGAACTTTACTATGGCGGGCGAATTAATAAAAGCAAGGGAAGTCTTAAAGATTGGCCAGCGCGTAGAGTTTTATGTCGAAGACAGTGAGGAACGCTATGCAAGCCGAATTGAAGAACTAACAGAAGATGAGCTTATCGTGGCAATGCCTATGAGTATCAAGCGTGTGCCGATTATCCCACGGACTGGAGAGAAGCTCTATGCATTGGCGGTAGGGCGGCAATGCCGTTATCGCTTTTTCACTACCTTCCATAATACAGACCGCATGGATGCGCGGATTCCGGTATGGCATATTTCCTGGCCGGAACAGGTAGAGCGTTATCAAAATCGTGAGTTTGTCCGGGTGAAGGTAAATCTTTTAGTTGGGGTGCGGCTCATTGAGGGGGATGGCACGATTAAGCCGACTGTGACGGCAAAAATTGTCGATCTCAGTGGCAATGGCATTTGTTTTGCGCTGGACCACCCAGTGGTGCCAGGAACGAAGGCCGCTTTATCGCTAGAGGGCATTCCTGGCGTGGGACCGGTTGAACAAATGAGTTTGGTAGCTCGGTGCACGCCGATTTCCCGTGAGGACGGTACAACGGTCTATCATATCGGGGCATCTTTCCAACATCTTCCTCGTGAAGTGAGCAATAAGCTCGTTCACTATTTATTTGATGTTCAGCGGAAAAAAATCGCTAAGGGCATCAAAATGGATGACGAATGATGAACCACTAAATGGGGTGATCAGAATGATTCGTGTCTTAATTGCTGATGATTCAGCATTCATGCGCCAAGTCTTAGCCGATTTATTTCGGAAACAGCCGGATTTTGAGGTGCTGGGAACGGCAATGAACGGCAAGGAAGCAGTCAGCAAGGTAAAGCAGCTAAAACCGGATTTATTGACCTTGGATGTCAATATGCCGGTAATGGATGGGCTGGAGGCGTTGTCAATCATTATGGAAGAGTGCCCCATCCCAGTGGTTATGCTCAGCAGCCTGACGCAAAAGGGAACGGACGCGACCGTCCGGGCTTTGGGTTCAGGAGCTGTTGACTTTGTCAGCAAAGCTGGAGGTTCGATTTCGCGAATCGACAGCATTGAGCAGGAAATCCTGCAAAAATGCCGTGCGGCTGCCAAGGCGCGCGTGCAGAAAACAGCTTTAGTTACCAAAAAGACAGATGGGGCAGCTGGGCATCCAGGTACCCCGGTAATGAAGCGGGTGGAGATGCCAAAGCGCCAAGGGCTGAAACTGGGAGGGACACCTTCTGCCGAGCCAGTAGCGCAGAAAACCGTTTTTGGCAGCAAGAGAAACAATCCCCTCTTGCAAGGCCGAAGCAGCGTACCAGCTTCTATTGGGAAACCTACTCCCATGGTGGTGGGAAACCTTGGGCGCTGCAATAAGCTGGTAGTGATTGGGACATCTACTGGTGGCCCGCAGGCACTACAAAATGTAATCACGCGGTTGCCGGGAAATCTTCCCTGTGGGGTCGTGATTGTCCAGCATATGCCAGCTGGATTTACCAAGGCATTGGCTGACCGGTTGAATTCAATTGCTCAGATTTCGGTTAAGGAAGCTGAGGATGGAGAGGAAATCCGGGCAGGTCATGTATATATTGCGCCGGGAGATTTTCATTTGCGGGTCAAGGACGATGGCGGGATACGTAGAATCAAGTTGAGTCAGGAAGCGCGTGTGGGAAATCATCGCCCAGCGGTAAATGTAATGTACGATTCGGTAGCACCGTTAGGCCGCAAGCTCATAGCGGTCATTATGACAGGTATGGGCTCGGATGGTTGTGAGGGCATGAAGAAAATCAAGGCTTCAGGAGGCTACAGTATCGCGCAGGACGAACCAACCTGTGTGGTCTATGGTATGCCCAAGGCGGTGGTTGACGCTGGACTGGCTGATGAGGTCCGCCCATTGCAGGATATTGCCGGGGCAATCGTCGAGGCTGTAAAGAGATAGAAAGGATATAGGGGGAATACAAATGGAAACAAATCAGTATATGGAAATGTTTTTGGATGAATCACATGAACATTTACAGTCTTTGAATGAAGGCTTGCTGAGTTTGGAAGAAAATTCAGAGGATGTATCAGTTGTCAATGATATTTTCCGTAATGCACATACGCTAAAAGGTATGTCGGCAACTATGGGATACAATAAAATTGCCGAACTTACCCATGAAATGGAAGATGTTCTTGATCTGATTCGCAAAGAGCAGTTAAAGCTGGATGAGGACATCATTGATACATTGTTTAAATGTTTGGATTCCCTGGAACAGATGATTAACAGCGTTGCGGATGGTGAATCGGAAGATGTTGTCGATGTTTCCGATTTGGTGGCAAAACTCAGTGCTATCTCCAAAGGAGAGCCAGCACCGGCAGCTGCATCAGCAGCACCGGCTGCCGCTGAAAAAACGGCAGCAGCGCCGAGTGCGGGAATTGAGCTAACCGACGTAGACCGCGACGTGCTGCGTCAGGCTAAGGAAGGTGGCTTGCTGGGGATTCATGTACAGGTTACCCTGTCGGAAACCTGCCTGCTGAAATCAGCACGTTCCTATATGGTTATGAATGCTCTCGATGAGCTCGGTGATGTAATCAAATCCGTTCCGCCGGCAGAAGCTTTGGAACAGGAAAAATTTGATCATTCCTTTGATGTATTGGTGGTAACGGCTTCTGACACCAAGGCAGTTGAGGAAGCTTTGAGCAGCATTTCGGAAATTGACAAGCTGGTTGTTGAGCTCGTTGATCCGGAGGCACCAGCTGCAGCAAAACCAGCAGCTGAGGAGAAGAAGGCAGCTCCGGCGCCGGCTCCAGCAGCTGCACCAGCTGCTGCAAAACCGGCAGCAGCCAAGAAAGCACCGGCAAAACCGGCAGCACCGAAAAAAGCGCATCAGAGTCAGTCCGTTCGCGTTGATATCGACAAACTCGATACGCTGATGAACCTCATGGGTGAGCTGGTTATCAATAAAGTACGTCTGGAGCAGATTGGTCAGACTCATCGCTTGGCAGAACTTACGGAAACCTTGGAGCAGATGGACCGCGTAACCACGGACTTGCAGAACATCGTCATGAAGGTCCGCATGGTCCCGGTTAGTGCAGTCTTTAACCGTTTCCCGCGTATGGTACGCGATGTATCGAAGGAACTCAACAAAGAAATCAATCTTACCATCGAAGGTGAGGAGACAGAGCTTGACCGTACGGTTATCGACGAAATCGGCGATCCGATTATGCATTTGCTGCGCAACTCTCTTGACCATGGTGTTGAGCATCCGGATGAGCGTGAAGCCAAAGGCAAACCGCGTACTGGTGAGGTCGGACTCATTGCTCGTCATGAAGGTAACAACGTGGTTATCATGGTTACCGACGATGGTGCAGGTATTCCGGCTGAGAAGATTCGTAAAAAAGCAGTTGAGAAGGGCATGATTACCCAGGAAGAGGCTGACAAGCTTGATGATGCAGATGCAGTTCGCCTGATTTTCCTGCCAGGTTTCTCAACGGCAGAGCAAATTACGGATATTTCCGGCCGTGGCGTAGGGATGGACGTTGTTCGCAGCAAGATTGAATCCCTTTCGGGACATGTCGATGTTGAGACGAAGGTCGATGAAGGTTCGGTATTCAAGATTAAACTGCCGCTGACGCTGGCTATCATCCAGGCTATGCTGGTTAAGGTACAGGAAGAGATGTATGCAATTCCTCTTGGCTCGATTGATAGTACGATTAACATTCAGCCAGAGGATATTAAGACGGTAAGGAATAAGGAAGTTATTGTCCTGCGCGGGGAAATCATCCCAATTATCCGCATGGAAGAGACGTTGCAGGTACCGCACGTCAAGGATTCGGATGAAATTTTTGTCGTAGTTGTCCATGCCGGCGAGGCTAAAGCAGGTATTGTGGTTGACAATCTGATTGGACAGCAAGAAATCGTTATCAAGACGCTTGGCAACCTGTTTGCAGGTCTCAAGATGTTCTCCGGTGCGACGGTTCTCGGCGATGGCCGTGTGGCTTTGATCCTGGATGTCGCTACGATGATGCAGCAGTAAGAGGAGGTAGCTGAGATGGCAAATGAAGAGAATATGAATGAGATGGATGAAGGCAGACAGGTAGTAGCCTTCAAACTTCGCGATGAGGAGTATGGTGTAAGCATCCTGAATGTCCAGGAAATTCGTAACCTCACGGATATTACGCGCGTTCCCTTTTCCGCTGACTTCATCAAGGGTGTTATCAATCTCCGCGGCTCCGTGTTGCCGGTTATTGATTTGAAGAAACGCCTTGGCTTAGCGGAGACTCCCTATACGGATGATACGCGTATTGTAACCGTGAATATCGATGACCTTCATGTGGGAATGCTGGTAGATGCCGTAACGGAAGTTCTGACCATTGACAGCAAGCCGGTAGATACGAAAAAGGCAATCAATGACAAGAGCGGTTCTCGTTTCCTAAGTGGGATTGGCAATGTTGATGGCCGTCTGATTATCATGCTGAATCTTGAAGAGATTATTGGCAACGTTGGTGACGGCAAATAATTTGAGTATATCAGGGGAATAGGGCGTGCCTAGGCACGTCCCATTCCTGTAAAAAGAGGGGTCCAACTATGACAGATGAATTGAATCTTTCCGCGAACCAGCTTGACGCTCTGCGGGAAATCGGCAATGTTGGTGCCGGCAACTCAGCCACGGCTCTGTCGCAGGTAATCAATCGCCGGATTGACATGAATGTGCCGAAAGTGGCGTTGGTTCCGTTGGAAGCTGTACCAGATCTGGTTGGTGGACCGGATGCTGTAGTTGTTGGTATCTTTTTGCGTGTATACGGTAAAGCACCAAGCAACATCTTATTCCTGCTTCCACAGAAAAGTGCTTTCTATCTGGTTGACACGCTCATGGGCAAACCGCATGGCTCAACCACGAGTCTCGATTTTATGGATGAGTCTGCGCTCATGGAAATCGGCAACATTTTATCCGGTGCCTATCTGAATGCATTTTTCACGTTCACCAAGATTACCATGCTGCCGTCTATTCCCGCCTTGGCAATGGATATGGCAGGGGCAATCCTGAATGTTGTATTGGCTCAGTTGGGGCAGATGGGTGACCAGGCTCTGGTTATCGAGACGGAATTCCTTTCCGAGGACGATGGGATTAATGGTCAGTTCTTCCTGGTTCCGGATCCGGGTTCCCTGAATACGATTATTGACGCGGTGGGAGTTGAGTAAAATGGCAGATCTTATCCGAGTCGGCATGGCTGATTACAAAGTAGGCCAGGCGCCGTCCACAATCATCAGCTATGGTCTCGGCTCCTGTATCGGCATTTCTCTGTATGATCCACAGGCTAAAGTAGGGGGGCTTCTGCATATCATGCTGCCGGACAGCACACAAGCGCGTCCAACGGATAATCCGGCAAAGTTTGCAGACACGGGACTTCCGCTGATGCTCAAGGATGTATTGGCATTAGGAGCATCCCGTTCCCGTTTGGTAGCGAAAATTGCTGGTGGAGCGCAGATGTTTGCTTTTGCGAATGCTACGGATATCATGAGAGTTGGTGCACGCAATGCCGAAGCCGCCAAGAAAATCCTCAAGGATCTCAATATCCGGTTGATTGCTGAGGATACAGGAGGTACTTATGGACGCACGGTTTCCATCAATATGGAAGACGGTGTCTATAAGGTCAAGACCATTGATAAAGGTGAAAAAGAAATTTAATCATGTTTATGCAATTAGTAGGTGAAGCAGCTTGTTCAAATTAGGTATGTCGTTAGTTTTTGCATTTATTTCCGCTATGGTTATTGCTTTGGCGGGATTAGTCAGTGACGTACGCCTGATGACGGTGCTGCTACGCAGTCTGGTAGGCTTTCTGGTTGCTGGTGCCGTCGTCTGGTTGGTGGCTTTTGTTTTAGAAGCTAAAGAACTGGTAGGCTTTGATAAAAATCTGGAGCTCATGGAAAATCCGGAAGGAGAAGAACCAAAGAGTCCGGAGGAATACGAAGCTGAGGATGAAGCGGCGGCAGCAGAGGCAGAAGCCCCGTCGGCGGAAATGCAAACAAGTGATGAAGATAATGCGGATTTTCAGCCGCTGACATCAAATAACCTCAAACATATGGAGGCGCCATCGGATAATTGATGGCGCAGCTCCTGTTCTCAATCAATAAACATCGAATCGGAATTACTTAGGATGGGAGGAGGTCGTTCCAATGGATTCTAGGGGACAGAACCAAGATGAAAATTTGGCCGATATTACTTCCCTTTGGCATAGTTATTTGGACAATAAATCAATCGAGCTTCGCAACCAGTTGGCAGAGCATTATCTTCCACTGGTAAAGATGGTGGCAGGGCGTTTGGCAATCAGTCTTCCGTCCCATGTGGATCGGGACGATTTGCTATCAAGTGGATTTTTTGGTTTGCTTGATGCAATCGACCGTTATGACATGGAGCGGAAAAACAAGTTTGAGACCTACGCTGGTGTTCGAATCCGGGGCGCGATGCTCGATTATTTGCGGTCCAAGGATTGGCTGCCGGTGGCGATACGGCAAAAAATCCGTCGCTATGAGCAGACGGTTTATGAACTCGAGAATCGTCTGGGACGTCCGGCAAATGATGAGGAGTTAGCGGAAGAACTAGGGGTTAGTGCAAAAGAATTGCAAAGCCTGGAGAGTCAAATCAGTGTAGCCACTGTGATTCCACTAGATGATTATCTGCGGACAGATACTCCTGCATCAAGTGAGGCAGGTCCGACAGAACGGCTGGAAAAGGCCGAACTTAGGGATACTTTGGCAGCGGCGATAGACCGGCTGCCGGAAAAAGAAAAAAAGGTTGTAGCACTTTACTACTACGAAGAAATGACTTTGAAAGAAATCAGTTTGATCCTTCAATTATCAGAGGCCAGAATATCGCAGCTGCACACAAAAGCAGTTTTTCGTTTACGCGGTTACTTGGCTCGCATGAAGGCAAGCTTGGTATAGCGATTTTCAGCCTGGGGGGGACGTATCATGGATGACCAGACATTGCGCCCGGCAGTAGGCAGCAAAGAAGCAGGCTACCTGTGTGAATTTCGGGAAGATGGTGTCTATTTGACGATTTATCCTGATGCTGCTGATGGCCTTTTATTTGAACTTTCGGATATCCGCCAGATTTTGCACGATAATGGTGTTATCGATTATGATATCATCACGCTTTCACAGATTGTACGAGAGGCTTCAGGAGAGTCGAAAAAATTAGCAGACTGTTATATATCATCGGAGGAAGCGGCGAATCTATCGCTTCAGGATGAAGGAATCACTCAGGAAGAGAACGAGGCAGAGGCTGAAGCCGGTCTTATTGTTGATGTCAGCCGGGACCGCATGACGGTAACCATTCGCTACGACACGAAGATTGGCAAGAGGCTTCCATCCGTTGACACGGTACGGGCTGCGTTGGCCGACCACAATATCGTCTTTGGCATTGACGATGAAGCGATTCGTGTTGGTGTAGAGAGTTTGAACCCCTTTGTAGCCGCAACGGGGAAACCGCCGAAAAATGGGGAAAATGCCCGGATTGAGCGCCATTTCGATTTGGGGGTTAAAGGACGCCCCAAGGTCGACCAATACGATCGGGTTGATTTCAAAGATATGAATCTATTCGTACTGGCTAAGAAAGGTGACTTGCTGGCGGTGCGTATTCCTCAGACGGAAGGAGAGGCAGGCCGTGATGTTTATGGCATGGAAGTGCCAGCGAAAAACGGCAAGCCAATTCCTATCCCCCAGGGGAAGAATACGGAAATTTCCGGTGAGAATGATTTGATTGCCTCTATTGATGGTCAGATTGTGGATAGTGGCAAGAAGATTACTATTGACCCCCATTTGCTAATTCAAGGCAGTGTTGATGTGGGAACCGGAAATATCGACTTCATGGGCAGTGTAGAAATCAAGGGCAATGTTGAAGCCGGCTTTGTCGTCAAAGCTACTGGTGACATCGAGATTGGTGGTATGGTCAGTGGCGGTGATGTCGAGGGCCGTAACGTCTATATCCAGGGCGGCGTAAACGGGATGAATCGCGGAAAAGTCAAGGCTCGGGAGGATGTCCGGGCTGCTTTTGCGGAAAATGCTGTGATAGAAAGTGAGCGGGATATTTATATCCAGGATGTGGCACTTCATTCCAATATCAGTGCGGGGAAACGTATTTTCCTTGAAGATAAACGCGGGATGATTACAGGCGGCTTGGTGGAGGCTGGCGAAGAGATTCGTTGCAAGATTGTCGGCAATACGGCATTTGTGGTAACTCGCTTGGCCGTGGGGGTCAATCCGCAGCTGCAAAAGCGCTATCGGGAACTCTGTCAGGAATACAAAGATTCCAAACAGCGTCTCAAGCAAATCACCCAGATGCTCAACACTTTGGGGAAGATTGATATTAGCCGCTTGCCTCAGGAGCGCATCAATCAAATCAATGCGTTGACTCGTTCCCAGTTCCCCTTAGCTGGCAAAATTAAGCGCGATGAAAAAGAGATTTTAGCTATCGAGACAGAACTCAATATGATGCAGAATGGTAAAATTCGCGTCAGTGATACCGTTTATCCGGGGGTAAGGATATCCATCAATTCAGTTATGATGAATGTACAGTCGGAAATTAAGCGGGCAACCCTGGCGGTGAAAAACGATCGTGTAGATATTGGGCCCTATTAAGAGATATAAGTGGCGGTATTGAGAAAGAAGGATTCCTCATGGATATAACGCCGATGAGCCTGCAAATGATGGTGCCGCGTGCTGCTGATGCGGCGCAGGTACAGCATAATCTCAATCAGGCTAATGCCATGCAGTCTGATTTCCAGGCAATACAACAAAAAGAAGACGACAAGCTGAAACAGGAACAGGTACGGGCAAAGGATAATCCGGAAGACGGCCGCATCAAGGACGACCCGGAGCGCCAGCAAAAACACGGCGGACAGGGGTATGGTTCTAAGCATCAGGCCAGTTCCTCTGAAGAAGAAAAAGCGCCGGAGCCTGTTAAATATGCCAAGGATCCCTCCAGGGGGAATCTTTTGGATATTAGCTTTTAGGAGGCATTTTTTTCCACTATGGTCAATACGTTAGGTTCACTTATTATAGTTGGTTTTATCCTGGTGATGGGGGCTAGATGGCTTTCTAGGCGGCAGCAGGGTTCCTGGGATGAAGAGGAACTGGTGGATTCTGCGAATCAACTTAAAGCCGAAATCGAGCGATCAGCTGATGCAGTAATCAAGCGGATGGGAAGTCATATCAGTCATTTGGAGCAGCTATTGCAGCAGGCTGAAGCCCGTAACCGTGAGCTAGAGGCGCAGCTATTGGAAGCTCGTCAGCTTTCCCTGTCGTTAGAGCAGCAGGGGCGTCAGCTCGATGATCGGATTATGGCCGCTAAACAGATGGCCCAGGAGTTGTCGGTACGTTGGCAGAATCCGCCGGTTATGCCGATGATGGCACCGGCGCCGCTGGCGCCAGCGGCTATGGCACAACAGCCGTCGATGATGCAGCCGCCAGCTGCACCCGTTGAACGTGTCGATGCACAGGATTTTGCCGCTGTTCTGCAAAAATCCATCCAGCGGGAGGAGCAGGAACTTCATGCTCCCCATGTTATGGGGGAACATCAGGCTGCCGGTTTAGCTGAGGCTATGAACCACCGTGTGACTGAGGCAGAAGAAGAGCCTGTTAAGACAGAAGATGTTTCTGATGTGGAAGAGCCGGAAGAGGGGATGTCCCAGAATGCCGCTAAGGCAAGGGCTTTGCTGCTTAGCGGCTATTCGGTAGAAGAAACAGCTCGTGAGACGGGAATCGGCAAAGGGGCCATTGAACTTCTTCGTGAGATGAATCGCCGAGACTTGGAATAAAAAACAGGCTATGACAAAAGCGCTTGTCATAGCCTGTTTTCGTATGTTAGGCATTGGAGAGCTGACGGAATTCCTCAAGTTTTTTCATAGCGGCGCCGGAAGCGATGAGCTCACGGGCTTTTTCGATGCCAGCTTTTATGCTGTCGGCTTTGCCGCCAACGTAGATGGCAGCACCGGCATTTAACAGTACGATATCGGTTTTGGGGCCGGCAGCGCCCTTTAAGATATCCAAGGTAACCTGGGCATTTTCAGCGGGGTCACCGCCACGGATATCGGCTTTTTTGCAACGGGTAAAGCCAAATTCCTCTGGCGTTACTTCATAGCGGCGGAACCAGCCGTCACGGAACTCGCAGACGCTGGTGGGAGCACTTAGGGAGAATTCATCCAAGCAGTCCTGGCCGTAGATTACCATACCGGTTTTTACCCCTAAGGATAACATGACCTTAGCCAGAGGTTCGAGCAGGTATTCGTCGTAAACACCTAAAATCATATGGGTGGGATGGGCTGGATTGGTCAGTGGGCCAAGAATGTTAAATACGGTACGGATTCCCAGTTCTTTGCGAATGGTGCCCACGTATTTCATGGAACTGTGATATTTCTGGGCGAACATGAAGCAAAGGCCAATTTCTTTTAATTCCTGCACCACTTTCTCTGGCGGCTGGTCCAGATTGACTCCTAAAGCTTCAAGACAATCGGCGGCACCACATTGGGAAGAGGCAGCCCGGTTGCCGTGTTTGGCAACTTTTACGCCGGCGGCAGCGATAATCATCGCCGCTGTGGTGGAGATATTGATACTGTGCGCATGGTCGCCGCCTGTACCGACGATATCCAAGACATCCATATCGTGGGTTACCGCCAGGGCATGGTCACGCATGGCCGCTGCGGAACCGGAAATTTCTTCAATGGTCTCTGCCTTGGTGCTTTTGGTCGAAAGCGCAGAAAGATAGGCAGCATTCTGAATCTGAGACGTTTCCCCGTTCATGATTTCATTCATGACGTCGTAGGCTTCCTGATAGGAAAGGTCTTTTTTGCTGACTATTTTTTCAATGGCTTCTTTAATCATGCGTATTCACCTCAAATACAAATTTATTACATTATTAAAATAAACACTATCATTTAACTGTAATATTGTCAACTTAGTTCTGCAAAAAGGAAATAAAATTTAAATAAACATTGACAAGAATAGGAGTTTTGGCTATACTATATAAGTGGTCTACGGGATGTAGCGCAGTTTGGTAGCGCGCCTGCTTTGGGAGCAGGATGTCGCAGGTTCGAATCCTGTCATCCCGACCATTTATTTTATTGCGTCAGTAGCTCAGTTGGATAGAGCAACGGCCTTCTAAGCCGTGGGTCGGGGGTTCGAATCCCTCCTGACGCACCAATGGATAATTGCTCCGAGGGGTCCTCGGAGTTTTTTGTATTATAGGTGTTGAAGTCCAGCAAGTGTTTGCCAAAGCCCGGGTACCTCGTTGTATTCGAGCTTTTTTCCATAGGCTGCGAGAAAAACATGTGCTTGGATATCTGTGGAAAAACAACTTGCTAATCCCAACCGTAAACGGTAATATGATATTGACGTATCATAACATGAGAGTGAATAAAGTAAGTGTTTTTGTTAATGGTTAAGGGTTGAAATAAAATGAAACAGATTCCTTTTTCGATTCAAAAGCGTCAGGAACTTCAGGACTGTATTGAAAAAGTAAAACAAGAAGCCCGATTGATGCGGCGGGTATCCTGTGTGATGGTCTCTATTTTCATGGATACGGCTAATGAGCGAATGTTGATGGAGATGCAGCGGACAATTTCGGCATCCTTTCCGGAAGCGCAGATTGTTGGTGCCGTGTCCACGGGAGAAATTGTAAACGGACGGTTAATCGAGCATAATATCGTGGTTAATTTCACGTTGTTTGAATGCTCGGAGGTCCGCGTCATGTCGTACGATTTCCGGCAGATGTCCAGTGAACAGGCGGGCAAGGAATTGCTGGCCATATTGAACGCGGATAAAAACGTTGCTGCGGTTGAGGTAATCTCAGCAGGATTCCATCTTGATATCAATCCCTTTTTTCGGGAGGTTTCCAAATCACGGGAGGAGATTGTCTTCTTTGGCGGCTTAGCGGACGATGGCAGTTTAGGACAAAACGGAATGGTTTTTGCCCAGAATACGAATCTTCGTCACGGTGTAGCGGTGGCGGTGTTTAGTGGTGATAAGCTTCACGTGGAGGCCAGCTCCAGTTTCGGCTGGAAGCCTTTGGGGCGCAGTATGTCGGTAACGAAGATGGATGGAGAATACTGTCTGCAGGAATTGGATGGACAGCCGGCGCTGGATATTTTCAGCCGCTATCTGGGCATTGCCAACGATGAAAAATTCTTGGTGGAGGCGCTGACCTTTCCCTTTTATTTTGAGCGCCATGGCGTGGTATTGGCGCGTCATCCGCGTAGATGCCGCGAAGATGGCGGTATAGTCTTTGGGGCGGATATTCGTCAAGGGGAGGAAGTGCGCCTGGCTTATGGCGACCCAGGGGATATTATCGAAAATGCCTTGGTGTTGCAGGGCAAACTGGCATCGTTTCAGCCAGAAGCGATTTTTGTCGTAAGCTGTGTGGCCCGCTGGATGCTGCTGGGCAGTGATACCGAGCAGGAATTGTCCATCACGCGGGATTTGGCACCTTCATCTGGCTTTTATGCCTATGGTGAGTTCATGCGCATTAAAAATGGGGAAATTATGGTCTCCAATATGACACTGATGACCATTGGCATGCGTGAGGGACTCAAGACTGGAGAGAGCCCCCAGCTGGTGGTAACGCCGCCGAAGCTCAAAAAGCATCGGTCTATTATGGCCCATTTGGTGCATTTTATTGAGACGACTACCCAGGAGCTGGAGGCGTCCAATTCTAAGCTGAAGCGTCTGGCACAGCTCGACCGGCTCACGGGACTTTATAACCGTGGGGAGACGGAGCTGCGGCTGCGGCGCATGATGAAGGCCGCAAGGCTTAACGACCATTCCTTGTCCGTTCTCATGATGGATGTGGATGATTTCAAGGGAATCAACGATACCTATGGCCATGCAGCCGGGGATGCGACTATCAAGGCCATTGCGGATATCTTGCGGGCCTCGACCCGCAAGGACGACGATGCTCCGGGAAGATGGGGCGGCGACGAATTCTTTGTGGTGTTCTACGACATGGATCAAAAAGTCCTGCAGGAGGTTGCGGAACGCATCCGCCGGAAAGTTGAAGAATTGGATGTTTTGACCGAGGGAGGAAAGGTAACGACTAGTATCGGTGTGGTTACAGCTAATCCTGAGGATACCGTCGACAGCCTTTGCCGCCGGGTGGATCGTGCCTTGTATGAGGCAAAGCGCACTGTGGGAAAAAATACGGTGGTCATGTTATAACGCGTAGGAATGGACTTGCCATGGCTGCATTCCATATGGTAAGATATTTCTGCAATTAAATTTGAATCTTGGCGGAGTCTGGTCACCATGGGCTCCGTCTGTTTTTTTAGGAAGCCTGTGGTACTGCCAAGGGCAAAAAGGAGGCATAAAATGGAAGTTTTAGCAGGTATTATTTTTATTTTGATGTATGTGGTGATTGTATCGGAAAAGATACACCGTACGGTTGCCGCTATGCTTGGCGCAACGCTGATGGTTTTGCTGGGCATCTTGAGCCAGGAGACGGCATTGCACCATGTGGATTTTAATACGCTGGGCTTGCTGGTGGGCATGATGGTGTTAGTGGGTGTGACGAGTCATACGGGCTTGTTTGACTACGTGGCCATTAAAGCAGCGAAAGTCGCCAAGGCGGAACCAAAACGCATTTTGGTATATCTTGGACTCATTACGGCAGTTTTTTCGGCCTTCCTGGATAATGTTACGACGGTTCTGTTGATGGTTCCCGTTACGTTCAGCATCACGCAGAAGCTTCATATCAATCCGATTCCCTTCTTGCTGACGCAGATTATTGCGTCCAATGTGGGTGGTACGGCAACCCTTATCGGTGACCCCCCGAATATTATGATTGGCAGTGCAATCAAAGAATTGACCTTTATGGCATTTATTGAGAATCTGGCACCGATTGCTCTTATCAACCTCATCGTGGTAATTTTCCTGGTGGAGGTCATTTACCGCAACAAGATGAACACGAAGCCGGAACTGCAGGCAGAACTCATGCAGATGGATGAGAAAAAAGCCCTCAAGGACCGGGGACTGTTGGTTCGCTCGCTGTTCGTGCTGACGCTGGTTATTTTGGGGTTCTTCACCCATTCCATTACCCATATTGAGTCTTCCATGATTGCCTTGGCTGGCGGTTTCCTGCTGCTGCTGTTGGCAGGTGGCAGCCACCATCTGGTAGAGAAGACGATGAAATCGGTAGAGTGGGCGACCATCTTCTTCTTCATTGGTCTCTTTATCGCCGTTGGCGGTCTCATCGAGACGGGCATTATCGGCAGCCTGGCCAAACAGGCTGTGGAACTTACGGGGGGCGACGTGACGAAAACTTCGCTGCTGGTGCTGTGGCTCAGTGCCCTGGTCTCTTCAGTACTGGATAATATCCCCTTTGTCGCTACCATGATTCCGCTGATTCAGGATATGGGAAATATGGGAGTCAGCAACCTGGAACCTATTTGGTGGAGTTTGGCACTAGGGGCCTGCCTGGGCGGCAACGGAACGCTGGTCGGTGCTTCGGCTAACCTCATTGTAGCTGGCTTGGCAGCGGAACGCGGCGTTAAAATTACCTTTATCAATTATTTTAAAATCGGATTTCCTATCATGCTCTTGACGATTATACTGTCAACGGTGTATGTTTATATCCGGTACTTGATTTAATCTGCTGATGACAGCTGCGGAATCAAATTCCGCAGCTGTTTTTTTGTCTGGATTTTGCTTTTGCCGGCAGGAATCCGGGAGCAGGACAAGAATAGTAAGGATGATAATGGTTTGGAGGGGTTCTTTTGGCAAAGTTTAGTGGACGCAGTACGGGGATATGTTTCCTATTTGTGGTGGTAGGTGCAATCCTGGGCGGAATTATTGGTCAGCTGTTGATGAATGTGGATGCCCTTTCGGGGTTGATGCCCTATTTGGTGGCGACGTACCCGGTGTTTGACGTGCAGCCTTTTACGATTAATCTTTATGTGATTCAGCTGACGCTGGGACTGGCCTTTGCCCCAAATCTCATGAGCATTTTCGGGATTGTGCTGGCAATTATCTTGTTCCGCCGGTATTGAGAGGGGGAAGTCATGATTATTTTAGCGTCTGGTTCACCACGCCGAAAAGAACTCTTAGAACAGATCGGAGCCAGTTTTAAGGTCTTGGTAAGCGAGGCTTCGGAGGAAAGCAGCGACTTGCTCGAGCCGGAAGAACTGGTGAGAATAAATGCCGTGGCGAAAGCAAAGGCCGTGGCGTCCGAGCATCCGGACAGCCTGGTGCTGGGAGCAGATACGGTGGTTTCGCTTGACGGGCATACATACGGGAAGCCGTGTGATGCGGAGGAGGCTTGCCGCATGTTGGAGACCTTTTCTGGCCGTACCCATCAGGTATCTACGGGCATAGCGTTTGCGGTAAAGGGAAAGATTTACACGGATGTTGTGACGACAAAAGTCACCTTCGGGCCCATGTCCAAAGCAGAGATTTCCCGTTACGTAGAGACTGGAGAGCCGCTAGATAAGGCGGGAGCTTATGCGGTGCAGGGAATAGCGGCGCGCTTTATCGAGAAAATCGATGGTTCCTACTCCAACGTGGTGGGGTTGCCGCTGCATGCAGTCACACAGCTTGCAAGAAAGGCAGGCGTCGATTTGTATGACAATCATGGTGAGGGATTTACCGATTAACGAACGTCCTCGGGAGAAATTATTGGCGGCTGGTGCAGCGGGGCTAAGCAATACGGAGCTCTTGGCGGTGCTGCTTCGCACGGGAACCCATGAGAAGTCAGCTCTGCGGATTGCCGAGGAAGTCTTGGCTTATTACAAAGAGCGGGGGCTTTTGGCCATTGCCCACATTCCCGCTGCGGAGCTGGCGGCAATTCATGGTGTAGGGCAGGCGAAAGCCGCCACTATCCTAGCGGCGGTGGAGCTGGGCCGTCGGCTGGCAATAGCGGAGGCCGAAAGCGCGGAGGTGGTAAATGGCCCTGAGGATGTGGCGCATTTTGCCATGCCGCGGTTCCGGTTTGAACAGCGGGAACATTTTGCGGTCATGCTGCTGGATACCAAGAATCACATTTTGGGACTGCACGATGTATCAGTGGGAAGCCTGCAGGCTGCCGTGGTACATCCCCGGGAGGTGTTCCGGACGGCGGTGGACTATGCAGCAGCTTCCATGATTTTGTTGCACAATCACCCCAGTGGCGACCCGACACCTAGTCACGAGGATATCACAGTGACGACCCGGCTGGTCAAAGCGGGAAAAATTATGGATATACCAGTGTTAGACCATGTCATTATTGGGCGCAACCGGTATGTCAGCCTCAAGGACAAAGGGCTGATGTCCTAGGAGAAAATTGTTATTTCTGGAATTTTTCCGTTACAAACAGCTAGGATTTGTGCTACAATATGAGTGCTGTTTTATTTTATGGTAAATTTCGCCGGTGCGATATCGTATTGGCTTGTTTTATTTCGAAGGGAGTTTTTCGGTAAAATGTGGAGTCTTTTTGGTGGTTTATCTCACGATATGGGCATTGACCTTGGTACGGCAAATACCCTGGTGCATGTAAAAGGCAGAGGTATTGTCCTGCGTGAGCCGTCGGTTGTTGCCATTAAGAGTGATACGGGCGATGTACTGGCTGTTGGTGAGGAAGCTAAGCAGATGATTGGCCGTACGCCGGGCAACATCGTAGCCATTCGCCCGATGAAAGACGGCGTTATTGCTGACTTTGATGTAACCCAGGCCATGCTGAAATACTTCATTCGCAAGGCCATGAATTCGAAGTCCTTTGTTCGTCCCCGCGTTGTCGTCGGCGTTCCTTCTGGGGTTACGGAAGTGGAGAAGCGTGCAGTTATCGATGCAGCCCAGCAGGCTGGCGCCCGCGAGGCTTACCTTATTGAGGAGCCGATGGCAGCGGCAATTGGTGCCGGTCTGCCGGTTGAGGAAGCAACGGGCAGCATGGTGGTCGATATCGGCGGTGGTACGACGGAAATCGCTGTTATCTCCCTGGGGGGTATCGTTACGAGCCGTTCCATTCGCATCGGTGGCGATGAGATGGATTCGGCTATCGTGCAGTATATCAAACGCATGTACAATCTCATGATTGGCGAGCGCACCGCTGAGGAAATTAAGATCAACATCGGTACGGCTATTGTCACTCCGGAGACGGACAAGACCATGGATATCCGTGGCCGTGACCTGGTCAGCGGTCTGCCGAAAACCCTGAACATCCAGGCTCGTGAAATTCGCGATGCCCTCAATGAACCGATTTACAAGATTATCGATGCGGTTAAGGGAACCTTGGAGAAGACCCCGCCAGAGCTGGCAGCAGATGTTATGGATCACGGCATTATGATGACGGGCGGCGGCGCACTGCTGACGAACCTGGATAAGCTCTTATCCCAGGAAACGGGTATGCCGGTTCTGGTATCGGAAGATGCACTCTCCTGTGTCGGCGAAGGTACTGGCAAATCCCTGGAGAATATTGAGCTCTTGAAACGTGTAGTAATGACCTCGAAGAAGTTGAGACAATGAGCAGCAGAGTAAGAAAAGATAAGAATCCGCATCGCAAGACATGGGCTGTGCTGTTTGTCATTGTGAGCTTGTTCTGCATCATTTTCTTTGCTGCCAAGGGGCGCTTTCAGGCACCAGCAAACAGCCAGGCTGTGGCGCTGGTGCTGTCGCCGTTTCAGCAGGCAGTGTCGTGGATTGGCGGCCAGCTGGATTATGTAACCAGCACGGTTTGGGATATTGCTACGGCCCATGAGCAGAATAAGCTGCTGCGCAATGAGGTGGAGCAGCTTCGCATACAGAATCTTGAAGCAAGCGAGGCAATGGCTGAAAATGAGAGATTGCGCACATTGCTGGGCTATCGTCAGATGACCACCCAATTTGATATGGTCGCTGCCCGGGTTATCGGCCGTGAGTCGGCAACCTGGTCACGGATGATTGTCATCAATCGGGGCCAGAAGGACGGCGTGGATGTAGACATGGTTGTCGTAACCTCCGAAGGGTTGGTAGGCCATATCGTTGAGGCTGGCTGGAATACCTCAAAGGTTCAGCTGATTTTGGACCCGCGTTCCTCGGTGGGAACCATCGTTCAGCGGGCTGAGTCCCGGGTGGCCGGAATCGTCCAGGGGGACATGAACAACCCCATGATGCCGCAAATGGTAAATATTGCGAAGAATGCGGATGTGGTGGAAGACGATGTTATCGTAACGTCAGGATTTGGCGGTATCTATCCCAAGGGAATTGTGGTGGGACGGATTTCTTCCATCGAAAATGATGCTGGCGGTCTGCTGAAAATCGGCCTGTTAGAGACGGCGGTGGATTTCCAGAAATTAGAAGATGTCATGGTAATCACAGCTTCCCGTGAGGCTCCTCCGGAACCGATTAAACCGCCGGTGCAGACCCCGGGGACGGAGACGGATCCGGCTGCACAGGCTGCTGAGGCAAAAGCTGCGGCAGCTGGGGAGAATCAGAAATGAATAAGTTTGGAAAACTGGCGCTTTTTGTCATTCTGCTTTATGTGATGCAATCGTCGTTACTGACCCTTATTGCTTATCGTGGAATCGGTCCAGACCTCATGCTGCTGCTTACCGTTTCTTATGCATTTTTGCGAGGGATGCGGCACGGTGGGCTGATGGGATTTAGCACTGGCCTGCTGCAAGACTTGGCGATGGGAACGTTCCTGGGAATTCATGCCTTTTCGCAGCTGCTTATTGGTATGTTCTTTGGCCGCTTTTCCGATCGGGTATTTAAGGAGCAGTTTTTCCTGCCGGTATTTGCATCGGTGGCAGCAATTGTGGCAAACTATTTTATTTTGGCGTTGCTTATGGTATTATTAGGTTATCGCTTTAATCTGGTGGGCAATATGGAATCCATGCTGGTTCCTATGCTCATCTATCAGCTGGCTTTTGCCTATCCGGTGCATCGTCTTACCTATGCTTTGGATAAGAAACTCAGCAAAAAAGAAAAACACTGATTAAGGCACCTTCCGGGGTGCCTTTCGTTATGGGAGAGATAATTCTTGGTCGAAAATGATGAATTTGGCGGCAGATTAAAAGTCCTGGGCTGGCTTTGCGTGCTAGTCATTGCCGTACTCATCGGGCGGGCAGGTTACCTGCAAATCTATCAGGGGGAATACTATTCGGAGCTGGCCGAAGGCAATCGCATCCGCATCATTCCCTCAATGGCTCCTCGGGGAACGTTTTATGACTGCAATGGGGAACTTTTGGTACAGAATCGCCCGGGCTTTACGGTGTCCTTGTTGCCGTTGACGGCGCCGATTTCGGAGGATGTCATTGAGCGCTTGTCAGAACTTATAAAGGTGCCGGTGGAGGACATCAAGAAAAAAATCGCCATGCATAGCGGGTTTGATCCCATTCGCATCAAGGCGGATGTCACTCCGGATATCGTTACCATCATTGAAGAGCAGAAGGAAAATTATCCGGGGGTTGTTATCGAAGTCCTGCCGATTCGCGATTACATGAATAAGCAGGAAGCTGCACATACTTATGGCTATGTCAGTGAAATCAATGACATGGAATTGGAGAAGATGAAGGACGACGGCTATAAGACCGGCGACATCATCGGCAAGTTCGGCTTGGAAAAAATCTATGATAAGGAACTGCGGGGCGAAAATGGCGGCCAGCAGGTGGAAGTAGATGTATCCGGACGTCCGGTAGAAATCCTTGGCAAAAAGGACCCGGTTCCTGGTGATGACCTCTACCTTACTATCGATAAGAACCTGCAGGCAGCTGCGGAAAAGGCCGTGGATGAACAGCTCAAGGCCATCAACGCCCATGCGGCAGCTGCTGTCGCCCTTAATCCACAGACGGGGGAGATATTGGCCATCGTAAGCCGTCCGGCTTTTGACCCGAATTTGTTTGCTCATGGCATTTCCACGAAGGATTGGAATGCCCTGAACAACAATCCTTATCATCCCATGGATAATAAGGCCATTTCCGGTGAATATCCGCCGGGGTCCACCTTTAAGATTGTTACTGGTACGGCAGCTCTGACGGAAGGGGTAGTATCGCCGGAGGAACTCATTAACGATACTGGCCGCCATTGGATTATTCCGAAGGGGAACTCGGAGGGGGAGGCCTTGGGACTCATCAACTTCCGTCAGGCAATGGCTCATTCGGATAACGTCTACTTCTATGAGATGGGCAATCGCCTGGGCATTGACCGACTGGAGAAATACGCCCGGATGTTTGGCCTGGGCAAGCGGACGGGCATCGACCTTCCCTATGAAGCATCGGGACTGGTGGCCAACCGCCGCTATAAGGAACTGAACTTCGAGGACGGCGAATGGTACTTGTCCGAGACCTTTGATGCAGCAATTGGTCAGGGATTCAATCTGGTGACACCCTTGCAGGCTGCCATGGTAATGGGAGAAATCGCTGCCGATGGAAAGCGGTATCGTCCCCATGTCGTCAAGCGCATTGTGGGACCGGATGGCAAGGTCATCAAGGACTTCCAGCCGGAACTCCTGTCGACTTTGGACGTTGACCCCAACGTCATCAAGCTGGTTCAGGATGGTCTGCACGATGTTACGAAATACGGTACGGCGGCTTCGGCCTTCCAGGGCTTTACCATCGATATTGCCGGCAAGACTGGTACGGCGGAGAACTCCCATGGTAGAGACCATGGTTGGTTCGTTGCCTATGGGCCTTTTAATAATCCCAATATCGTGGTAGCAGTCATCGTCGAGCAGGGGGGGTTTGGTGCCCAGTCGGCGGTACCGATCGGCCGTAAGATTTTGGAAGCGGCCTTTGGTATTAATCAGCAAAAAGCTGCACAGTAGCAAAATCCGTAATCCATTCTGCCGCCACATATAGCGGCAGATGAAGATAAAATTTTTAAGAAGTGAGGGCAGCCATGAGTGAAGAAATTGTAAAGATCAAGGGCAGTAAGTCCGGTCTGCAGCTTAGTTTCGCAGATGGTGCTACCTTTGATGATGTTCGCCAGGATATCGAAGAGAAACTCGTCTCTGGGACAGGTTTTTTCCTGCGTGGAACACTGGTACTTCTTCCTAATGATGCGTTTACCGAAGGGGAACGTGGAAAGCTCCAGAAGCTATTCCATGAGCATGGCTTGATTTGCCGCACCATGAAGGCGGAGCAGCAGACTCCGTCGGAAAAGGTGCGGGAGGAAAGCAAACAGCATCAGGAAGCAGTGAAAAAGGCAAAGGCTGAGAAAGAGAAAGTCCAGGAGATGGTGGTGGTCAACCGCACCCTGCGGGGGGGCCAGGAAATTCGGACGGAAAGCTCGGTCATGGTCTGTGGCAATGTAAATCCCGGTGCCCAGATAATTGCGGGGGGCAGTATTGACATCCGCGGTACTTGTCGTGGCATGGTACATGCAGGCGCATTTGGGGACAGTACAGCTTTTATCATTGCTGACCATCTGATGCCGACGCAGATTCGCATCTCCAATCTCATTGCCCGGTCGCCGGATGAGATGGAGAAAACTGAGCGTGCAGAACGGGCTTCCATCAAAGAAGGCCGTATTGTGATTGAACCAATAGAAAGGTAGGAACTGAAAACATGAGTGAAATTTATGTAATTACCTCCGGTAAAGGCGGCGTTGGTAAGACCACAACGACGGCAAATCTTGGTGTGGGCCTTGCAATGCGTGGCAAGAAAGTCGTATTGGTGGATACGGATACCGGACTTCGGAATCTGGATCTGCTGCTGGGCCTTGAGAACCGTATCATGTACGATTTGATTGACGTTACCGAAGGCCGGGTTCCTTACAAGAAAGCATTGGTTCGTCATAAGAAATATGATTCCCTGTTCCTGCTGCCGACTTCCCAGGTAAAGGACAAGATGGCAGTCAACCCGGAACAGCTCATCACGTTGTGTGACGAACTTCGCAAGGAATTTGACTACATCCTGATTGACTGCCCTGCAGGTATTGAGCAGGGCTTTAAAACGGCAATCGCTGCTGCTGACACGGCGCTGGTGGTAACGATGCCGGAGATTTCGGCGGTTCGCGATGCTGATAAGATTATCGGTGAGCTGGGACGGGCCGATAAGGAGAATATCAAGCTGATTGTAAACCGTATTCGTCCGCAGATGGTGGAAAACGGCGACATGCTCGATATGGAAGATATTGACGACATTCTTTCCCTGGAATGCATCGGTCAGGTTCCGGATGACATCAAAGTCGTTACCAGCACCAATAAGGGTGAGCCTTGCATTACGATGGATGACTCTCAGGCTGGTACTGCTTACCGCAACATCGTTGGACGTATGTGTGGCGAAGATATTCCGTTCATGACCTTTGAAAAAGAAGGCTTCTGGACTCGTCTGAAGCACGTTTTCCGTAAGTAAGGAGGGGTTTTATGTTAGACGCATTGATGAAGATTTTCGGCAAGAAAGAGCAGTCTGGTAAGATTGCCCGCGACCGCCTGAAGGTTGTGCTCATCCATGACCGTGCCAACATTTCTCCTGAAGTCATGGATAACCTCAAAAACGATATCATCAAAGTGATTTCCAACTACATGGAAATCAACCAGACGGATATGGAAATTTCCCTGGCTAACGATGATGATTCCGTTGCGCTGGTTGCCAATATCCCCGTCGCTCGCATGAAGCATGATAAGGGAAATCACTGAGAGATGAATAAGAAGAAATGACGAAAAGTATATTACGGCGTATGGATTTGGCGCTGCTGGCGGCAACGGTGGGGATTATCCTCATGAGTCTTGTCATCATCGGCAGTGCCACCCATATCAATACGCCCAGCGATGATCGCTATTGGTTCGTTGCCCGGCAGGGCATCTTTGCTCTGGTAAATGTTGGCTTTGCCGCCTTCCTGCTGAACTTTGACTATAAACTGCTGCAGGGATATGGCAACAAGCTCTACGTGTTCAATCTCATTATGCTGCTGGCTGTCATGTTTGTGGGGCAGTCGGCATTGGGAGCCCAGCGCTGGATTTCCATTGGACCAATCAGCATCCAGCCATCGGAGTTTTCCAAGATTATCATGATTGTGTCTTTGGCAACCATGTTGGAAGACCGGGTGGGCAAGCTAAATACACTCCATGATTTATTGCCGGTGGCTGCCTATGTGGGCTTGCCCTTCCTGCTGGTCATGAAGCAGCCGGACTTGGGAACTTCGCTGGTATTCATGGCCATCTTTTTCGGCATGGTTTTTGCCTGCGGTATCAATTTGCGGATACTCGGGGGAATATTTGCCACGGGAATCGCCATGATGCCGATTTTATGGCATGTGCTCAAGGATTACCAAAAGATGCGCATCATGGTCTTTATGGATCCGAATGTGGATCCGCTGGGGTCTGGTTATCATATCATCCAGTCGAAGATTGCCATCGGTTCGGGGCTGCTCTTTGGCAAGGGGCTTTTCGAAGGCACCCAGAGCCAGCTGAACTTTTTGCCTGAGAATCACACGGACTTTATTTTTGCCGTGGTGGGCGAAGAACTGGGGTTTATCGGCGTCACCTTCCTGCTGCTGCTTTACCTGGTGGTACTATGGCGCGGGATGTGCATTGCCCGGGATGCCAGTGATATGTTCGGCCGCCTGCTGGCGGTAGGCATCACTTCCATGCTGGCTTTCCATGTGCTGGTCAACGTGGGCATGACCCTTGGCATTATGCCGGTTACCGGTATACCGCTGCCGCTGATGAGTTATGGTGTCAGCTCCCTGACCACCAATATTTTGTCGATTACGATATTGATGAATATCCAATTACGAAAGCAAAAGCTGCTGTTTTAGCAGGTTTCACGCGAAATTGAAGTGGCTCCTCCCCATTTATGGGGAGGGCTATTTCTATCTAAACAATGATTCGGAATGAAATGATGGAGGAATGAACAAATGATACGACTTGACCACGAAGTGCTTCAGAACGTCTTGAAGCCGTCCCGCTATACTGGCGGTGAGTGGAATGCCGTGAAAAAAGATTGGGATAATGTAGATTGCACCTTTGCCTTGTCCTTGCCGGATGTCTATGAAGTAGGTATGAGCAATTTGGGCTTGGCCATTCTTTATGATGCCTTAAACCGCCAGGAAAATGTGGCGGCAGAACGAGTATATGCGCCTTGGACCGATATGGAAAAGGAAATGCGCCAGCGGAACATCCCCCTGTTTTCCCTGGAGACCCATACCGAGCTTTCGGCCTTTGACTTGTGGGGCTTTTCGCTGCAGTATGAGATGATTTATTCCAACGTGCTCAATATGTTGGATTTGGCAGGCATCCCGCTTTTCGCCAAAGACCGTGACGATACCATGCCCTTTATCGTCGGTGGCGGCCCCTGTGTTTACAATGTGGAGCCTATTGCGGACTTCTTTGACTTCTTCATTGTGGGCGAAGCTGAGGAGGCCGTGGTGGAAATCGCCCAGGCAATAGCGGGATGGAAAAAAGCCGGCCGCCAGGGGGGACGCCGTGGTTTCTTGAAACGGCTGCTTACCATGGACGGAATTTATGTACCTTCCTTTTACGAACCGCAGTACGACGGGGCGGGAAATTATCTGAGCCTTAAGGCGCTGGATGAAAAGGCAAAGCCTCTTATTTTCAAACGGGTTTGCCGCGATATGGATGAAATCCCATCTGTGGAGAATCCAATTGTTCCCTTCATGGACATCGTTCATAACCGCATCATGCTGGAATTGTTCCGTGGCTGTTCTCGCGGTTGCCGGTTCTGCCAGGCTGGCATCTGTTACCGGCCGGCGCGTGAGCGCACGGAGAAAAATCTCAAGGCGATGGCACGGCAGCTGGTGGATAAATCCGGTTACGATGAAATGAGTCTAACTTCGCTGTCCTCGGCGGATTATTCGTGTCTTGGCAATTTGGTCAACGATTTGATGGAGGATTTCAAAAATGAAAAGGTAAGCTTCTCGCTGCCTTCGCTGCGTATTGACAGTTTCTCCATTGAGCTGGCCCATAAAATGCAGCAGGTGAGAAAATCTGGCCTGACCTTTGCTCCGGAGGCCGGCACTCAGCGCCTGCGGGATGTCATCAACAAGGGCGTTACCGAAGAAAACCTCATGAATGCCTGCGGCTCGGCTTTCCGTCAGGGATGGAAACAGGTTAAACTGTACTTCATGATGGGCCTGCCGACGGAAACGGATGAAGACATCATCGGTATCGCTAAACTGGCAAAGAAGGTCGTTGACCTTTATACGGAAATCAAGGGACGCCGTGGCGTTAAGGTGACGATTTCTGTTGCCTGTTTTGTGCCGAAACCCTATACGCCCTTCCAATGGTTTGGTCAGCTTCCCATTGCTGAATTTGAACGCCGCCAGCAGCTGCTGAAGGAAAATATCACCGATCGGGCGATTACCTTTAACTACCACGATGCCCGGCTCTCGGTTATCGAGGGCGTTTTTGCCCGGGGTGACCGCCGGTTGGGAAAAGTTTTGTATCAGGCTTGGCAGGACGGTGCGAAGTTTGACGGCTGGTCGGATCTCTACCAGCACGACACCTGGCTCCAGGCCTTTGAAAAATGCGGCGTTGATATGAACTATTACAATGAGCGCTCGCGTGATTTCAATGAGCCTCTTCCATGGGATATCACTTCTCCAGGGGTAAATAAAGAATTTTTGCTCCGGGAGTGGAAAAAAGCTATGGAAGGAGCCCTGACGGAAGACTGCCGCCGTGGCAAATGCAGTGCCTGCGGGATTTGTCCGAATCTCGGAGTTCATGTTATCGATTATGCCAAGGAAAATCCCACCGTTGCTGAGCAGATTGCCAAGGTTTCGGCGCCGAAAAATCCTGAGACAGACCCGAAAGGACCAGGCAAGCCACGCACGCTGTACAAATATCGTGCGGAAATCACCAAAGGCGAGGAACTTCGCTATGTATCCCATTTGGATTATGCGAATCTGTTCCTGAGGGCCTTTGACCGGGCAAAATTGCCCATGGCCTATTCTGAGGGATTCAATCCCCATATGAAGGTTGCCTTTGCGTCGGCTCTGTCCCTGGGGGTTACCAGTGACGCCGAGTATATGGATTTTGAACTGTTGAAGCCCCTTTGCCAGCCGGAGGTCTTTGACCGGTTGAATGCGCAGCTGCCGCCGGGGGCAAAACTCAAGGAACTGCGCGAGGTTCATGGCAAGCAGCCGGCGTTGATGGCTCAGGCAGATGAAGCTCGGTATACCCTTTTGGTTCCCTATGATGGGGATGAGGCTGCTGCCCAGCGGGCGGTGAAGGCCTATAACGATGCTGTTGAGGTCATCTTCCATCGGGTTACGCCGAAGAAAAAACGGGAAATTGAAACGAAACAGTATATGAAACAGCCGGTAACGGCGGAAGTGACAAAGGATGGCCTGAAATTGGTCATGGATATCGTCATTACCCAGTCGGGCAGTGTCAAGCCAGTAGAGGTACTGCGGGCCATTACCGAACAGTTTGCCCTGCCGGTAGATGCTGGACAGGCTTTGATTACCCGCAATGGACTTTTCGGGCATGGCAAGCGGCTGATTGAACTGGTATAATAGCTATAAATAAGACAGGGAAGGGGGGAGCTTATGAAATCCATATTGGTAACCAGTACGCCTGAGGAAAATCGGGTGGCAATGATAGAAGATGGTGTGCTTGAGACCATAGAGATGGAGCGCTCATCCCACTCACATCTGGTGGGCAACATCTACAAGGGACAGATACAGAATGTCCTGCCGGGAATGCAGGCGGCTTTTGTGGATATTGGAACGGAGAAAAACGCCTTTCTCTATATCGGCGATGGCATGCCCCAGGATATGGTAAAGGCGCTGCCGAAAGCCCAGCATATCCATATAGGCCAGCGATTGCCGGTGCAAATCATAAAAGATGCGATTGGCACCAAGGGGCCGCGGGCTACTACCCACATTTCCTTACCAGGACGCAATGTGGTCTTGATGCCCACTGCCGCTTATATTGGGATGTCAAGGCGGATTGAAGACGAGGAGGAACGGAATCGTCTTCATGAGATTGCCAGCCGGATATGCCCGGAAGGAATGGGGCTTATCATTCGGACGGCAGCTGCTGGCCAGAGCGAAGCGGTGCTCAAGGCAGACGTGGATTATCTGGTGAAACTTTGGCAGTCCATCATGGCGCGGTTCAAGCTCAAGAGCAAGGGAACGAATCTCTTGTTTCGGGATGCGGACCTCATCATCCGAATTGTTCGGGATTCGCTGACCGAGGAAATCGATGAGATGGTCATCGATGACCACGAGGTTTGGCAGCGGGTTAGGGAATTGGTACAGTTCCTGTCGCCGGAGCTGCTGGACCGGGTAAAATTCTATGAAGGCAAAGAGCCCTTATTCCGCAAATACGGCATTGAAACGGAGCTGGAAAAGCTAGGAGCCCGGGAGGTAGAACTAAAATCTGGCGGATTCCTCGTCATTGATAAGACGGAGGCTTTGACGGTCATTGATGTCAACACCGGAAAATACGTGGGCAAATCCAATCTGGGGGATACGGTGTACCAGACGAATCTAGAGGCGGCCAGGGAAATCCTGCGTCAATTACGCCTGCGTGATATCGGCGGTATCATCGTTGTTGATTTCATCGACATGGAGAAAGAAGAGCAGAAGGAACACCTGCTGAACTTCATGCGGGAAAATGTCAAACACGACCGCACCAAGACGAATATCGTGGATATTACCAGTTTGGGACTGGTGGAAATCACCCGCAAAAAATCCCGCCAGAATCTCGACAGCATTATCTATAGTGAATGCCCGGTCTGTCATGGCCGCGGACGGGTAGAATCCCCGGAGACGGTCAGCATTCGCATTGCCACCGCCATACGCCGCATGGAACATTCATCTCATGCCAGTGAAGGCTATGAGATTGAAGTCCATGAAACCGTAGCCGAGGAGCTGCGCCAGAATCAACTGATGATGAATCTGGCTGCTGAGTTCGGGACGGACATTAAAGTGACGGTGAAGTCAGGAATGCACCCGGAGAATTATTCCATTTTGCAGCAAAATTAACAATCTGATAAAGTATAAAGCGTCTTTATGAGGACAAACGTCTATCATGGAGACGCTTTATTTATGTATACAATACACATGACGGAGTTTTGTATACAGATTGTAGACGTGTCTGAAAATTTAAAGTATAATATATGTAAACGAGGGATACCGTAATTATTATTAAAATTTATTAAAAAAGGAGTGATTGTTATGAACCTCTCAATCAAGATCTTTATTGCACTCATCCTCTCGGTGGTGGTGGGGCTTATCGCGGGTGAACCGGCATTGCCGTTCATCAACTGGTGGATTGCCCCCATTGGCACCATTTTCATCAATCTCATCAAGATGATGATCGTACCGGTGGTATTTTTCTCCCTCGTAGTCGGTATGACAAGTCTTGGCGATACGAAGAAACTGGGGCGCATTGGTTTAAAAACCATCCTGCTGTATCTGTTCACCACGGCAATTGCTATTATCATTGGCTTTGGTATTGCAGGTCTTATTCATCCGGGCGTTGGTTTGCAGATTGCCAGTGATGCAGCGGTGAAGGTAAAAGAAGCACCTTCTATCATGCAGGTATTCGTGGCAATGGTTCCGGCTAATCCAATCGAGGCCATGGCGAAAGCGCAGATTTTGCCGGTCATTATTTTCTCGTTGTTTGTTGGTGTTGGCATCCTTCAGGTAGGCGGCGAGCGGGCGGAACTGCTTGTCAAATTCTTTGATGCTGCAGCGGAAGTATCCTATAAAATCATTGGCATTGTCATGAGCTTTGCTCCTTATGGTGTATTCGCGCTCTTGCTGCCGGTGGTTGCTAAGAACGGCCCGAAAGTCTTGCTGCCGTTGATGTCGGTTATTGCCTGCGTGGCCGTTGGCTGTGCTATCCACGCGGTGGCGGTATATTCCACGCTGGCAAAACTGTGGGGCGGTCATACGCCGATGCAGTTCTTCCGTGGCATGAGTGAGCAGATGCTCATCGCTTTCACGACTTGCTCCAGTGCAGCTTCACTGCCGGTCAATATGAAGAACTGTCAGGAGAAACTCGGCGTATCCCGTGAGGTTTCTTCCTTCGTTCTGCCGCTTGGTGCGACGATCAACATGGATGGTACGGCACTTTACATGGGCGTTTGCACGTTGTTTATCGCCAATGTATTTGGCGTCGATTTGACCATGGGACAGATGATGATGGTCATCCTGACCGGTACGCTGGCCTCCATCGGTACGGCAGGTGTACCGGGCGCGGGCCTTATCATGTTGGCTATGGTACTCCAGGCTGTGGGCCTTCCCATCGAGGGACTAGCACTGGTAGCTGGTATCGACCGTGTCCTCGACATGTTCCGTACCTGTCTGAACATCACTGGCGATGGTGCCGTGACCATTGTCATGGACCAGGAAGAGAAAAAACACGCTGCGGCATAAAGGTTAAAATATCGCAAAAAAATACCGGGAAATTGCAATTTATGGATTGCGTTTCCCGGTATTTCTATGCTATAATACTTGACGGTGTAATAAAAAGCATGAGTATCCGATATCTGCCCTGTGCCCCGGTATGGGGTGGTGCAGAAGATGAGGAGCTCAGAAGAAAAAACAGGAGGTGCACCAACATGGCAGTTATTTCCATGAAACAGTTACTTGAAGCAGGTGTCCACTTCGGACATCAGACCCGCCGTTGGAACCCGAAGATGGCGAAATACATCTTCACGGAGCGCAATGGCATCTACATCATCGACCTGCAGAAGACCGTCAAGAAAGTTGACGAGGCTTATGCATTCCTTCGCAGCGTTGCTGAAGAAGGCAAGAACATTCTCTTCGTTGGTACGAAGAAACAGGCACAGGAAGCTATCAAAGAAGAGGCTCTGCGTGCTAACATGTTCTACATCAACGAGCGTTGGCTCGGTGGTATGATGACGAACTTCCAGACGATCCAGAAGCGCGTTGCTCGCCTGAAAGAGCTCGAGGCTATGGAAGCTGATGGCACGTTCGAAGTCCTCACGAAGAAAGAGGTTCAGGGGCTCCGTCATGAGATGGAGAAACTCGAGAAGTACCTCGGCGGTATCAAAGAAATGAACAAGCTTCCGGGCGCACTGTTCATCGTTGATCCGCGCAAAGAGCGCATTGCTGTTGCTGAGGCACGCAAACTCAACATTCCTATCGTTGCTATCGTTGATACGAACTGCGATCCGGACGAGATCGATTATGTCATTCCGGGCAATGATGATGCTATCCGTGCCGTCAAACTGCTGACGGGCCGTATGGCTGATGCTGTTCTCGAAGGCCGTCAGGGCCAGGATGGCGAGGCAGCTGATACGAAAGCTGCTGAGTAATAGTACTCACACAAGAAAGTCATGACGGGGTAAGGGAATAATTATCCCTTACCCCGTTATTTATTATGAAAATCAAAACGATTTTTAGGAGGAAGAAGTAAATGGCAATTACTGCTGCACTGGTAAAAGAGCTGCGCGAAAAGACGGGCGCAGGCATGATGGACTGCAAAAAAGCACTGACGGCTGTCGATGGTGACATGGAAAAAGCAATCGATTTCTTGCGCGAGAAAGGCATCGCTAAGGCTGAGAAAAAAGCTGGCCGTGTCGCTGCTGAGGGTGCAGTTGCTGCTTACGTCAGCGACGATGCAAAAGTTGGTGTTGTTGTTGAAATCAACTGCGAGACGGACTTCGCTGCTGGCAATGACCAGTTCAAAGAGCTGACGGCTAAAATCGCTAAGCACATCGCTGACACGAAACCGGCTGACCTCGATGCACTCAATGACAGCGTTATCGATGGCAAAAAAGTTTCCGACCTCATTACGGAAGCTACGGCAACGATTGGTGAGAAAATCTCCCTGCGCCGTTTCGCTTGCTATGAGTCTGCTGGCCGCGTTGCTACCTACATCCACATGGGCGGCAAGATCGGTGTCCTCGTTGACATGACGGCTGGTGACGAGGCTCTGGGCAAAGATGTTGCTATGCAGATTGCTGCTGCTGCTCCGACGGCTATTGACCGTGCTGGCGTTGACGCTGCTGACCTCGAGCATGAGAAGGAAGTTCTCCGCAAACAGGCTGAGGAAGAGGGCAAACCGGCTAACATCATCGAGCGTATGGTAGAAGGCCGTATCAACAAATTCTACAAAGAAGTTTGCCTCAACGAGCAGATTTTCGTTAAAGATTCCGAGAAGACGGTTGCTGACGTTCTCGGCGATGTCAAAGTTACGGCATTCACGCGCTTCCAGCTTGGCGAAGGTATCGAGAAGAAAGAAGAAAACTTCGCTGCTGAAGTTGCTGCACAGATGAAATAAGATTTTTTAAAAGGTCCGTTGACTCAAGATGAGTCAACGGATTTTTTTTGATTTATCCCATAGATGTGCCGATGAAACGAGGAAATAGCCTTGGAAGCGTTGTTTCGCGCTGCGTTTTAAGGTATAATATACTAAGTATGAGTTTGAATCGGGTACAGTGATGCCTGGATGGAGGGTAATAGTTTTGGAAACAGCAAAGTATAAACGTGTAGTCCTTAAACTTAGCGGTGAGTCGCTGGCTGGTGACCAGGGATTTGGTATCAACCCAGCCGTTGTCGAGGATATTGCTGCTCAGATTAAGAAGGTTCGTGATCATGGCGTTGATGTTGCCGTTGTCGTTGGTGGCGGAAATATCTGGCGTGGACTTTCTGGTTCGGCAAAGGGCATGGAGCGGGCTACTGCGGACTACATGGGCATGATGGCTACGGTTATGAATGCGTTGGCTCTTCAGGATGCACTGGAGAAGCTCGATGTGGATACCCGCGTACAGACGGCTATCGAAATGCGCCAGGTTGCTGAACCTTACATCCGCCGTAAGGCCATCCGTCATATGGAAAAGGGCCGTGTTGTCATCTTTGGTGCCGGCACTGGCAATCCGTATTTCTCGACGGATACGACGGCAGCACTTCGCGCCGCTGAGACGGAAGCCGATGTTATTCTCATGGCCAAGAAGGGAACGGACGGTATCTATGATTCGGATCCGAATAAAAATCCGGATGCTAAGAAGTTTGATACGCTGACGTATATTGAAATTCTGAACAAGGGCTTGCAGGTCATGGATACTACGGCAACGAGCCTTTGCATGGATAACAAGATTCCCTTGGTTGTATTCAATATCGATGATCACAAAAACATCGTCAAGGCTGCTCTCGGTGAAGAGATCGGTACGACGGTAGGAGGTAAAGAATAATGATTAAAGACATCCTTGCTTCCCATGAGGAACGCATGCAGAAATCCATTGAGGCCCTGAAGCGTGAGTTCGCATCCCTGCGTGCTGGTCGGGCTACGCCGGCTCTGCTGGATAAGGTAATGGTTGATTATTATGGTTCGCCGACGCCGGTTAACCAGATTGCGAAAGTTGCCGTCCCTGAGCCGCGTATGATTTTGATTCAGCCCTATGAGAAATCCATGCTCCATGAGATTGAGGTTGCCATCATGAAGTCGGACCTCGGACTTTCCCCGAACTCGGATGGTACGGCAATCCGCCTGGCTATTCCGGCTTTGACCCAGGAGCGTCGCCAGGAAATTGTAAAACAGGTTAACAAAAAGGCCGAGGAGGCCAAAGTGGCAATCCGCAACGTTCGCCGCGACGGCAATGATGCGGTGAAGAAACTCGAAAAGGCTAAGGAAATCACGGAGGATGAGTCCAAACGTGGTCAGGAAAGTGTCCAGAAGCTGGTAGATAAGTATATCAAGCTGGTGGATACGACGAAAGAAGCCAAGGAGAAAGAGGTCATGGAAGTCTGATATGGCTCATGACGTAGTTGGCCGTCCCTGGGAGGAAGCAAAAGCATTGCTGGAATCGGCAGGGATTGGGTATCAGATGGAAATATCGCGCCCTTCGCGTGATTTTTTCAAGACAGATAGGAACTGTCTTTATGTCGTTCGCGAACGTAGAATCGCCGACGGCACTCTGCTGATTACGCTGGTTGCGAAGCAGAAGAAACTCGAGAAGGAGGTGTTCTGACATGGCTTACAAAATCAATGATGACTGCATTTCTTGCGGTTCCTGTGCTGCTACTTGCCCGGTTGAGGCAATCAGCGAAGGTGCTGAGCATTATGAAATTGATGCAGACAAATGCGTAGAGTGCGGCGCTTGCGCTGCTGGCTGCCCGGTATCTGCTATCGAGGCTCCCTGACGCATGAGGGAATCCTAGGATTCCTTTGGGAACAGGCCCCTCTTACGGCTTGACGGAAGAGGGGCTTGTTCTTGTATTATTGAAGCATACAATATCCTGTAAACGAGGGATTTCGATATGATTAAGAAGATTTTAGGCAGCATTGGCAAATCCGTGGTGTCGGGGGGGATTTTTGAGATTCCGGAGCACGATTCACCGCTTTTTGCTAAAATTGACTGGGAGAAACTGCCTCGTCATGTAGCAATTATCATGGACGGAAATGGGCGCTGGGCGAAGGGCCAGGGAATGATTCGCACGGCTGGTCATACCGCTGGTGTCAAGACGCTCAAGAACATTTTAAAAACGGCAATTGGCTTAAAACTCGATGCGCTTACGGTTTATGCCTTTTCGACGGAGAACTGGAAGCGCCCCCATGCGGAAGTGGATTTCTTGATGAATCTCTTCTCGGAATATCTGAAGAAAGAAGTTCAGGAAATGCACGAGGACAATGTGCAGATTCATTTCATCGGGCGAATCGATGGGTTGCCAGAATCGCTGCAAAAGCAGATGCGGGATGCCGAAGAACTGATGAAGAATAATACCGGTGTTAAATTTAACGTGGCGGCAAACTACGGTGGTCAGGATGAATTGATTCGTGCTGTGCAGACGGTGTCCAAGCGGGTTAATGCTGGGGAATTGTCCGTGGCGGATATTGATTCCTCAGTGATTGAGGAGGCCCTGGACACGAAGGGGAATCTGCCCGTTGACCTGATGATTCGTACCAGTGGCGACCAGCGTTTGTCGAACTTTTTGCTTTGGCAGTCGGCTTATGCTGAATTTTGGTTTACGGATACGAATTGGCCGGATTTCACGCCGGAGTGTTTTGTCAAGGCCATGATCGATTATGCCGGCCGTGACCGCCGCTTTGGTGGACTTACGAAGGAAGAAAAAAAATAATAGGGGCGTTTTCATTGATTACAAGAATTATTACGGGGATTATCGGGATTGCCTTGGCGGCTCTGGTAATCCAGACCGGCGGTATGTTGTTTGCCGGTTTTGCCTTGGTGCTGGCCCTGCTGGCATGGTTTGAGTATGTCCGGGCCTTTTCAGAGCGTGGCATGGGGTTGACCTTTGCTACGGGATTAGCTGGCATTACGCTGCTTTGGTATGCAGGCCGCTTTGGCAATGCCGAATTGATGATGGCAGCTAGTACGCTTATCCTGTTGGTAATCCTCTTGGAAACGGTATTGCGCCATAGCGCAACCAGCATCATGGATGCGGTGACATCCATCGCCGGAGTTTTTTATTTTGGTTTTCCTTTTGCCTATATGGTTATGCTGCGGGATATGCAGCCGGGGGTGACGATTTTTACGTCACTGGGGGCATTTGAGTTCGGTGCAGCCCTGATTTGGATTATGTTTATCGGCACTTGGGCCAGTGATACCTTTGCGTATTTTACCGGTTCGGCAATTGGCCGGCATAAGCTCTGCCCAAGCATCAGTCCGAACAAGACGGTAGAGGGCTTCTTAGGCTCGGTAGTGGGTACGACGGTGTCCGTAGCTGGCCTGGGAGTATTCTTTTCGTTGCCGGTCAAGGAGCTGGCGCTGTTGGGATTGGCAATTTCCATTCTGGCAACGCTGGGCGACTTGGTTGAGTCGGTGGCGAAGCGTTACACGGGCATCAAGGACTCGGGAAATATTATTCCGGGACATGGTGGCGTTTGGGACCGCTTTGACAGTGTCCTGTTTACAGCACCGCTGGTGTATTATTTTGTAAAATTCGTCGGATTGTCGATGTAAAAGGAAGTAAGGTGAAGCGGCGATGAAAAATATAGCAGTATTGGGCTCTACGGGGTCTATCGGGACCCAGACTTTAGAGGTAGTACGCAGTCATCCGGATTTATTTCATATTTCGGTGCTGGCAGCTAATGCCAGTGATGAACTTTTGGAACAGCAGATTCGCGAGTTTGAACCGGAGTTGGCAGTTCTTTCGGATGAGGCTGCTTATAACCGGCTGAAGAGCCGGTATAGTGGTCCCACAAAACTGGCGGGCGGCCGTCAGGCTTTTATCGATGCAGCTGCCGTGGATGAAGTCGATACGGTGGTTACGTCGATGATGGGCTTTGCTGGTTTGGAACCAACGATGAAAGCTCTGGATGCCAAGAAAGACATTGCTTTGGCGAATAAGGAAACCTTGGTAGTGGCTGGTGAAATTGTCACCCGCCGGGCTAGGGAGCAGGGCGTAGCGATTTTGCCGGTGGATAGTGAGCATTGTGCGTTTTTCCAGTGCTTGCAGGGAGAAAAGCTGGCCAGCATCGAAAAGCTTCTGCTGACTTGTTCGGGAGGGCCTTTTTGCGGGAAAAAACGCGAAGATTTGAAAGATGCGACGGTGGAGCAGGTACTAGCTCATCCGACTTGGAATATGGGCAAAAAGATTACCGTTGATTCGGCCTCGCTAGTCAATAAGGGACTGGAAGTCATCGAGGCCAAATGGCTCTATGGCGTTCGCTATGACCAGATTCAGGTAGTGGTTCATCCGCAGAGCATCGTTCATTCCATGGTACAGTTTCATGACGGTGCTGTTATCGCCCAATTGGGGTCTACGGATATGAAGCTGCCAATTCAGTATGCGCTTACGTATCCTAACCGCACCGATTCGAAGTTTGAGCGCTTGGACTTCTGGAAGATGAAGGACTTGACCTTTGCTAAACCGGATACGGATACTTTCAAGGGATTGAAATTTGCTTATGAGGCCGGTGAGATGGGGGGCAGCATGCCTTGTATTTTCAATGCGGCCAATGAGATTGCTGTTGGTGCCTTCTTGAAGGGGGGCATCAAGTTCCTCGATATTTATGACATTATCGAGCAGACGATGCTGAAACGTGAATGCATCATGGAACCGACGCTGGAGGAATTGTTTGAGGAGGATCGCTGGGCCCGCGACTTCGCGGCGTCCCTGCTGACGAAATAACAGGCAGGTGTTTTTATGGTTTTGACGATAGCAGCAGCTATTTTTGTTTTTGGTCTTTTGGTGCTGGTTCATGAACTGGGGCATTTTATTACGGCAAAACTAACGGGGATGCGCGTGGATGAATTTGCCATCGGCTTTGGGCCGAAGCTCATAAGCCATCAGTGGGGCGAAACCGTTTATTCGATTCGTGCCATACCCCTCGGTGGTTTCAACGACATAGCGGGCATGGACCCTAGTGATAACGATGCTGGTGAGCGCGGTTATTGTGCCAAACCGGTTCTTTCCCGAATGGTGGTCATTCTGGCGGGGTCCATTATGAATTTTATCTTGCCGGTGTTCCTGTTCTTTGGCATCTTTTTCTTTGCTGGCGTCAGCACCCCAAATCCCGAGCCAATCCTTGGAACGGTTATGGAAGGCAAGCCAGCGGCGGAAGCAGGCCTTAAAAATGGCGACCGGGTTCTCAGCCTTGACGGTGTGGGCACGAATTCTTGGGCCGATTTTGTCAATGGCGTGAAGGACAATACGGGAGAACCGATTACCGTTGTGGTTCAGCGTGGCGACGAGAGAGTTACCACGGTCATGACGCCGGTTTATGATAATCAGGCGAAGAAGGCTGTAGTTGGTGTAATGAGTTCGGTGGAGACCCATCACCCCGGTGTCTTGGAAGCAGCTCAGCTGGCTGTAAGCAAGACCGTGGCGATTATCCTGATGATGCTGGATGCCCTCTATAAGATTATTCTGGAGCTTTCCGGGGCGGAATTGGCTGGCCCCATTGGCGTAGCCCAGATGGCTGGTGAGGTTGCGCAAATGGGGTTTGTACCGTTGCTTAATTTTGCTGCATTTTTGAGCCTCAACCTTGGCATCGTGAATCTGTTCCCCATTCCGGCTCTGGATGGCGGACATTTTGCCGGCCTGGTCGTTGAGGCAGTACGGGGGAAGCCCATGAGTCCGAAGGCACTGGAATACACCCAGAAAATCGGCATTTTCTTGCTGATTTTGCTCATGGTGCTGGCGACGAAGAACGATATCGTACGCGTCTTTACGGGAGGCTAAGAAATGATAAAACGAAAAAAGACCCGGCAGATTCATATTGGGCCCGTGGCTATTGGCGGCGGCGCACCGATTTCGGTGCAGTCTATGTGCAATACGAAGACGACGGATACCGAGGCCACGGTGGCGCAGATTAAGGCTTTGCAGGCTGCGGGCTGTGATATTGTCCGCTTGGCGGTGCCGGATATGGAAGCGGCCAAGAATCTGGGTAATATCATTGCTCAGGTTGATGTGCCACTGGTAGCCGATATCCATTTTGATTACAAGCTGGCCTTGGAGGCTATTAATCAGGGAATTTCAGCTTTGCGTTTGAATCCAGGAAATATTGGCGGTGAGGAGAAGGTAAGGGCTGTGGTGCAGGCGGCCAAAAACAAACATATCCCCATTCGCATAGGCGTCAATGCTGGTTCCTTGGATAAGAAAATTCTGGCCAAGTACGGCGCGGTTACGCCAGAAGCCTTGGTAGAATCGGCAATGCAGCATATTCGCATCTTGGAGGACCTGGATTTCCACGATATGAAAATATCTCTCAAAGCCCACGATGTGCCCCTTACCTTAGCGGCTTATCGCTTGATGAGCGAGACGGTGGATTATCCGCTGCATCTTGGTATCACTGAGGCGGGAACGGTCAATACGGGGATTATCAAATCGGCGGTAGGAATCGGTGCACTATTGGCGGAAGGCATCGGCGATACCTTCCGGATTTCTCTGACGGGAGACCCGGTGGTTGAGGTAAAGGTGGCCAATGAGATTTTAAAATCCTTAGGGCTTAAAGAATATGGCCCCACGCTGGTAGCTTGCCCCACCTGCGGCCGGACTAGCATCGATTTGCCGGCTATTGCTGCCCAGGTGGAAAAGAAGCTGGAAACCATCAAGGATCCCATCGATGTGGCTGTTATGGGCTGTGTGGTCAATGGCCCCGGCGAGGCACGGGGAGCGGATGTAGGCATTGCCGGCGGCAATGGCGAGGGCCTGATTTTCCGCAAGGGGGAAATCATCCGCAAGGTACCAGAAGAAATACTGGTGGAGGAACTGTTCAAGGAAATCGATGCAATATTGGAGGAGCGTAAACAGAAATGAGAGCAAGTAATTTATATGCACCAACACTTCGCAATACGCCGGCTGAGGCCGAGATTGTCAGCCATCAGCTGATGTACCGGGCGGGGATGATCCGCAAGGTTGCCGGTGGTATGTACACTTTCCTGCCCTTGGGCTGGCGGGTTATCCGCAAAATTGAGGAAATCATCCGTGAGGAGATGGATGAAGCTGGCGGTCAGGAAGTAGCTATGCCGATTCTGCAGCCTTCGGAGCTTTGGGAAGAAAGTGGCCGTTGGGCTGCCTATGGCGATGAGATGATGCGCATCAAGGACCGCCATGGCCGTAATTTTTGCCTTGGCCCGACTCATGAGGAAATGATTACCGACCTCGTCCGGGATGAGGTCAGCAGTTATAAACAGCTGCCGCTGCTGCTCTATCAGATTCAGGATAAATTCCGCGATGAACGCCGTCCGCGTTTTGGTCTTATGCGCAGCCGCGAATTTATCATGAAGGATTTGTATTCTTTTGATAAGGACGTAGAGGGCATGAATGTGTCCTATCAGAAGATGTACGATGCCTATACGAACATCTACAACCGCATGGGACTCAAATTCCGTCCGGTTGAAGCCGATAACGGTGCTATCGGTGGTGGTCATTCCCATGAATTTACCGTATTGGCTGAGGCGGGTGAGTCCAACATTGCCTACTGTACGAAGTGCGATTATGCCGCCAGTGATGAAAAGGCTGAACTGGCTCCGATTGAGGCCGCTTCTGAGGAAGCGTTGGCGCTGGAAAAAGTTGAAACTCCGGCAGCTGCTACCATCGAGAGTGTAGCGGAGTATTTAAATGTTCCGGTGGAGAAAACCATCAAGGCCGTAGCCTATCAGACGGATACGGACCAGCTGGTATTGGCTTTTGTTCGCGGTGACCATGAAGTCAACGAAGTTAAGGTCATCAATCAGGTGGAAGGTGCGCTGGAACTCCGGATGGCTGAGGACGAAGCCATCGAGGCTGTGGGCGGATGCCCGGGCTTCATGAGCCCCATTGGGATCAAAGAAGGCACGTTGATTCTGGTGGACCCGACCGTCATGAACATGTACAATGCAGTGGCTGGTGCTAATGAAGCGGATTATCACTACAAGAATGTAAATCCGAAGCGGGATTTCACGCAGCAGAGCCTAGTGGTTACGGATTTGCGCATGGTCAAAGAAGGCGACCTGTGCCCGCGCTGCGGAGCCCCGATGACGATGACTCGTGGTATCGAAGCTGGCCAGGTATTTACGCTAGGAACGAAGTATTCCCAAGCAATGGGGGCAACTTTCTTGGACGAGCAGGGGAAATCCCAGCCCCTCTACATGGGTTGCTATGGTATAGGCGTTGGCCGTACCATGGCTGCGGCAATCGAGCAGAACAACGATGAGCAGGGCATCATTTGGCCAAGAGCCATTGCTCCCTTTGAAGTGGTTGTCGTTGCCGTCAATGCGAAAAAAGATGACCAGCTGGCCTATGCCGAAGAAATCTATGCAGAATGCCGCAAAGCTGGCATGGATACGCTGCTCGATGACCGCAAAGAGCGCGCTGGCGTCAAATTCAAAGACTGCGATTTGATTGGCTACCCGGTGCGGGTAGTGGTTGGTCCGAAGGCTGTGGAAGAAGGCTTGATTGAGGTCAAGGTACGTAAGACCGGGGAAGTATTTACCTTCAGCCGGGAAGAGTATCTGGCAAAAGTTCAGGAACTTTTGCAGACCCTTTAAGGTTATACGGGCATATAAAAAAGCTCCATCGTAAGATGGAGCTTTTTGTGCTATGAATGATTATTCAGCAGAGCCGACTGCCTCGTTGAGACCTTCAACCAGAGCGTCAACATCGATGCCATGAGCCATAGCACCCTGCTCGATGTTTTCGAAATGAGCGGCAGCGCAGCCAAGGCAGCCCATACCAGCGTTAACGAATACATCAACCGTGTCCGGATACTTCTGAACAACTTCGAGAATGCTCATGTCTTTGGTAATTGCCATAATATATAACCTCCTATATATAGCCTAGTAAAAACCCATCAAGGATGGGAAATTTCCATTACCCGAATTATAGCACAGATGGGTTCGGCGATACAAGGAATAATGAACCACATTCATCAAAAAATCGAAAGGGGACTGGAATTTTCTTTTGAATCGGGTTAAAATGAATAGGACTTTGAAAGTGAGGAATCGAAAGATGTCGTTGGAACATAGAAGAAAAATTCCTGGAAAATGGTGGCTGCGGGCGGTGGCAATCTTGCTTTTGCTGCTGGTTCCCGTGTTGATATCCGGCCAGAAGCCGATGACGGCGACCATGGTGGCAGACAGTGAGACGGGCACCAAGGTGATGGTGCTGAATTATCACAAAATCGATAACACCTTCATATCGCTGGCCGTTCGCCCCGATGACTTTGACGAGCAGATGCGTTACCTACGGGATAATGGCTATCATACGATTTCCCCGGATGAACTGTATGACAGCATTGCGGGGAATGGGGAATTGCCGGAAAATCCGGTATTGATTACTTTTGATGATGGCTATGAAGATAATTACACCAATGCGTACCCCATTTTGAAGAAATATGGCTTTAAGGCAACGATTTTTGTGATAACCAGCTTCCTAGGAAAGGATAAGAATTATTTGACATGGGATCAGGCCCGGGAGATGGATGCCCATGGCATCAGCATCGAATCCCATACCGTTGACCACAAATCCATGACGGACCTTACGGATGAACAGCTTCGTATGGAGTTGGTCGACTCCAAGAAGAAGGCCGAAAAGGAGCTGGGCCATTCGGTAGATTATATGGCTTATCCCACGGGCACCTATAACCTTCACATCGCGGAGATGGTGAAGGAAGCAGGCTATAAAGCGGCCTTTACCATCAAATATGGAAATGTGGATAAAGCCAGCAATATCTATGCATTGGAGCGTGTGCCGATATTCCATACCGAAGATACGCGCAAGGATTTTCTGGAGCGCATCCGTTATACCCCCATATTTGAACGCTTTGGCTGGACCAAAAATTAATAGAGATAGGAAAAAACCTGTGAATAAACAATGAGGACATCCGGTTTATTCACAGGTTTTTTTGCATAATTGTGGAAAAATATGTGGAAAAATTTCAGTGGCGACGAACTAGGACTTGCAAAAGTGGCGGATTTTTGATATAAATGAGAGAAGAAAAGTGGTGAATTGTGGGGGAAAGTGGTTTAAAAGACCAGAAAGGTGGTGAGGCAGAATGTTCATGGGGGAATACGTACATTCCATCGATGCCAAAGGGCGTATCATTCTGCCGGCTGATTTCCGTCAGGAACTTGGCGTTACCTTTGTAATCACCCGTGGTCTCGATAACTGCTTATTCCTATATGGACAGCAGGCCTGGGAAGAATGGGCGGCGAAACTTCGCGCTCTGCCCATGGCGAAACCGGCTGCCCGTGCCCTCAATCGATTCTTCTTTGCTGGTGCTAGAACCCTGGAATGCGATAAGCAGGGCCGTTTTCTGGTTCCGGCTAATCTTCGTTCCCATGCGGGGATTGCCTTAAAGCAGGATGTCGTGCTTACCGGTGTCGATAATCGCATTGAAGTATGGAGTCAGGAGCAATGGCAGAAATATAATGAAGAGGTGGAGCCGGATGTGACGGCGATTGCCGATTCCCTTTCGGAATTGGGAATATAACCCATTTTTCATGAAGTTAGAGAAAAGTCAGGAGCAGGAAACATGGAGTTTCATCATATCAGCGTGATGCTGGAGGAGACGGTAAAAGGTCTCGTGACAAATAAAAAGGGAACTTATGTGGATTGTACCCTGGGTGGAGCTGGTCATTCCCGCAGGATTACGGAATTGTTGGAACCGGAGGGGCGTCTCATTGGTATTGATCAGGACGAAGAGGCCATTGCGGCGGCAACAGAACGGTTGAAGGATGCGCCCTGTCAGGTGGATATTGTTCATAGCAACTTCCGCAATCTGGAGTCGATTCTTGAGGAAGAGAATGCTCCACTGGTGGATGGTGTGGTGTTCGACCTTGGTGTTTCGTCCCATCAGATTGATACGGCGGAGCGTGGGTTTTCGTATATGCAGGATGCGCCTCTTGATATGCGCATGGACCCGGAAGCAGGATTTTCGGCTTACGATGTGGTCAATACCTATAGTGAGAAAGATCTGGACCGCATTTTCCATGATTACGGTGAGGAACGCTGGGGACGCCGCATCGCGCAGTTTATCGTCAAGGAGCGGGCGGCAAAACCGGTTGAGACGACTGGAGAGCTGGTGGATATCATCTGCAAGGCCGTGCCGAAAGCGGTTCGTCAAGCGGCAAACGGTCATCCGGCCAAGCGCATCTTTCAGGCCATTCGCATTGAAGTTAACGATGAACTGGGCATTTTGGAGAATGCCTTCCGCACGGCCGTCAAGCATTTGAAGCCTGGGGGGCGTATTGCCATCATCACCTTCCATTCCCTGGAAGATCGCATTGCCAAGACGACCTTGAAGGAAATGGCCCGTGGCTGCATTTGCCCGCCAGAGCTTCCCGTCTGCATGTGCAACCATAAGCCAGAAATTCGCATGATTGGCAAGCCAATCCAGGCAACCAGTGAGGAATTGGCCAACAATTCCCGTTCGAAGAGCGCTAAGCTAAGAATCGCAGAGAAATTACCGCAACAAGAGAAAGGAGGGGATCGCTGATGCTCGCAAGACAGGAAGAAGAACAGGTAGAAGAAGTGCTTTCGGTGGAGGAAGAAAACAGACGGTTAAGACAAGCACCAAAGGAGCCGCTTTTTAAGACGGTTTTGGATACGAGTACCCGATCCCACTGCCAAATCCTTTTTTTGACGATGGCAGTTCTGGCCATGCTGGTTACGGTGGGCAGCGGTGTCAGTGCAAGCCGTGGCTATGCACTGGTGGCTGTGCAGCAGAAGGCTGATGCGTTGGAGCAGGAGAATGAACGCTTGAAGATTGATATTGCGAAGCTCAAATCGCCGGAACGCATCAAAAATATTGCCCAAGACCAGCTGGGGATGGAAGTTCCTAAGCATACGTATTTCAGTCAGGAAAAGTAAATACCTGGCCGCATAACAGGCGGCTGTCAAGAAAAGAGGCTGTCATGCAACGTGAACAGCTTCTTTCGCGTTTATACAGAAAGAAAAAATACTACTATTTTTTATCCAGACGGTTTATAATAGTGTACGGTCCGCAATTATGAGTGGCGGAATCTGAGGAGGAAAATCGATGAAAACTATCAATCAGCTGGCAGAGCTCGTTAAGGGCGCTGAAGTTATTGGCAATAAAGAAACGGTTATCACGGGGATTGAACACGATTCCCGCAAGGTCGAAAAGGGAACGCTTTTCGTTTGCATTCCGGGCATCCACGTGGATGGCCACCAATTTATTCCCCAGGCAGTGGCTGCCGGTGCTGCGGCCATCCTCACGACGCGGGCAGAGGTAGAGGTGCCAGAGGGCATCGCCGTGCTTTTGGTCAAAGACCTTACGGCAGCCTTGGATACGATTGTGCCCTTTTTCCATGATTATCCGGCTCGCAGCATGCGGGTTATTGGTATAACCGGTACCAATGGCAAGACTACCACCAGCTATATCACCCGAGCTATCCTGCGTGAAGCTGGCTATAAAGTAGGTCTCATCGGAACCATCCAGATTATGATGGAAGATGAAGTATTCCCGATTCACAATACGACGCCGGATGTAGTGGAACTTCAGCATACTTTGGCCATCATGCGTGATAAGGGAATGGACTATGTGGTTATGGAAGTATCTTCCCATGCACTGGACCAGAACCGTGTGGCGGGGATTGAATTCGATACGGCTGTCTTTACGAACCTTACCCAGGATCATTTGGATTATCATAAAACCTTGGAAAACTATATGTTGGCAAAGGCCAAATTGTTTGAAGCGGTATCAAGGGAGGGCGTCAAACAGGGCAAGACCGCTGTGGTCAATGTCGACGATGAAGCAGGCAAGACGATGCTAGAGCATGCATCCTGCCGCCATCTGACCTATGCGATTAATGGCGAAGCAGATTTGCGGGCTACGGATGTCGATGTCCTGGCTAGTGGTGCTAACTTCACGCTGAATCATGAATCCTTTGGCAAGATGGTTCTCAAGCTACATATTACGGGTATTTTCAACGTCTACAACGTCATGTCGGCTGTGGGCGCTGCTCTGGCGGAAAACATCAAACCGGAAATCATTGAAAAGGTTTTGCAGGGCTTTACCAGTGTACCGGGACGCTTTGAACTGGTAAAAGCAGGTCAGGATTTTTCCATTATCGTTGACTATGCCCATACGCCGGATGGCGTGGAAAATGTGCTTCGCACAGCGCGGCAGATTGCCAAGAAGAAAATCATTGCTGTCTTTGGCTGCGGTGGCGACCGCGACCGCACCAAGCGCCCGATTATGGGGCGTTTGGCAGCCCAGCTGGCTGATGTGGTCATTGCCACGTCGGATAATCCCCGTTCGGAGGATCCGGAATTTATCTTGAGTGAAGTAGAAGCCGGTGTGAAAGAAGCGATTGGCAGCAAGCACCATGAGAAGATTACGGATCGCCGTGAGGCTATTTTCCGGGCAGTGGAATTGGCTGAAACCGACGATATTGTCATTATCTTAGGCAAGGGCCACGAAAACTACCAGATTTTGAAGGATGAAACCATTCACTTTGACGACAAGGAAGTGGCGAAAGAGGCAGTTGCTGCCCACAAGGAGGGAAACTGATGCCAGCATTTAATCTTGAGGAAGTACAGGCGATTACGAAGGCTTCCGTGTATGCCAAAGAGAAAGAAAATTTCTGCGACCTGGTCAGTGATACCCGCAAGATTTCGGAAGGCGTCCTTTTCCTGGCTTTTAAGGGTGAGCGCTTCAATGGCGAAGATTTTGCTGCCGAAGCATTGGAAAAAGGGGCTGCTGGCGTAATGGTAAGCCGTGATTGCGCGCCGGAGATTTTGGCGGCTTGCAGGGGGACGGTTTTACAGGTGGAGGATACGCTGACAGCGTATCAGCAGTTGGCCCATGCTTGGCGCATGCGCTTTGCGAACTTGCCGGTGATTGCTATTACCGGTTCTAATGGAAAAACCACCACCAAGGACCTTACGGCAGCGGTACTGTCTGCCCGTGGTTCGGTGCTCAAGACTCAGGCAAATTTCAACAATGAAATCGGATTGCCGATGACCCTTTTGGGAATCCGGGAGGATCACACGGCTGCCGTGGTGGAAATCGGCATGAGAGGGTTCCACCAGATTGAGGCGATGGCCCCCATTGCAAAGCCGCAGATTGGTATTGTGACCAATGTCGGCGAGACCCATATGGAGCTTTTGGGCTCCTTGGAGAACATTGCCAAGGCAAAGGCAGAGCTGGTAGAAGCAATTCCGGCTGGGGGGACGGTTATCCTCAACGCGGACAATAAATACGTGGCCGGCATGCGGGACAAGGCCAAGGCTGGCGTGCACGTCCTGACCTTCGGCCTAGAGCAGGAGGCCGATGTGCGCGGTGATGCCATTGAGACGGAAGGGCAGACGACGCGATTTTCCGTAACGTATCAGCAGGAACGCCACGAATATACCATTGCCATGGTGGGGCGTCACAATGTCTACAATGCCCTGGCGGCTATTGCCGCAGGCTTTGCTTTAGGGCTCACGGCGGCGGAAATCAGTCAAGGACTGCAGCATCTTGAAGCGACGAAGATGCGCTTTGAGTGCCAGAAAGTTAAGGACTGGAATGTGGTGAACGATGCCTACAATGCCAGCCCTATGTCGATGACAGCAGCCATCAATACCCTTTCAGAATTGACGAAGGGCCGCAAGATTGCGGTAATGGGCGATATGTTAGAATTGGGCAGTGTATCGGTGGAAGCCCATCGCCGTGTGGGTGAGGAGCTGGCGGAGCATCATTTTGCTGCTGTCATCACCCGTGGTGAGATGGGAAATCACATTGCCGATGGAGCCGAAGCTGGCGGGATTGCACCTGTATATCGCTGCACTTCCCATGAAGAAGCTGCCCAGCGGCTTCACGAAATCCTGCAGCCGGACGATACGATTTTATTCAAGGGCTCCCGCGGGATGCAGATGGAAAAAATTATCGACCTGCTTTAAGGAAAATGAAATAGAAAGAGGAATCACAAAGTGGAAACGAGTTTACTCATTGCGGCAGTGGTAGCTGCTGGTTTTGTATTGGTGACGGGACCCTTCTTTATCCCCGAACTTCATAAACTGAAATTTGGTCAGAGCATTCGTGAGGAAGGGCCAAAGAGCCATCAGGCGAAAAGTGGTACGCCAACCATGGGCGGAATCATGATTATTTTGGGAATTACGATTGGCACGGTGGTGGCAGCACCGCTCTCCACGGAAATCCTGCTGGCGCTTTTCATCACCTTGGGCCATTTCGTACTTGGGTTTCTCGATGACTATATCAAGGTGGTTAAGAAACGCAACCTGGGCCTTAAGGCCAAGCAGAAGATGCTAGGACAGATTATCATTGCGGTCGTTACGATGATTATCGGTACTCGCATGCTGGGAATCGATACGAGCGTATGGCTGCCGATTGCCAACACTTCCATCAACATTGGAGCAGGATATTATTTCCTGTTACTCTTTGTTATGGTGGGGACCTCCAATGCCGTAAATCTTACCGATGGCCTCGATGGATTGGCTTCTGGTACGATGGCTATTGCTGCTAGTGTTTACGCGGTTATCTGTCTGAATATGGGGCATAAGGAATTGGCGATTTTCTGCGTTGCGGTTGTAGCAGCCTGCCTGGCTTTTTTGCGATTCAATGCGCATCCGGCTAAAGTGTTCATGGGGGATACGGGTTCCCTGGCATTGGGCGGTGCTCTGGCAGCAGTCGGGATTTTGACACATACAGAAGTTTTGCTGGCTGTCGTCGGCTTGATTTTTGTCTGTGAGGCCCTTTCGGTTATCATCCAGGTTATCTCCTTCAAGTCTACGGGCAAGCGTGTGTTTCGCATGAGCCCCATTCATCATCACTTTGAACTGGGCGGATGGTCTGAGTGGAAGGTTGTATTCGTATTCTGGGCAGTAGGGCTCTTGGCAGGTATTGCGGGCCTTTGCATGCTGTAATTGTTCATTCGAGTTCATAAGAATTCATTGAGGGGGATTTCTTCGTGGTTATGGATCTTTCGGGAAAGAAAGTACTGGTAATCGGTGCCGGCATCAGCGGTTTTGCTTCGGCTAAATTGGTCAAGTCCTTTGGAGCAGAGGTAGTGCTCAGCGATGCTAAAGAGGAAAAAGATATTTCATACGATTTCCAAGAACTTCGGGATAAAGGGATTGAACTGGTATTTGGTCCCCAGCAGGAAAGTCTGTTGGATGATGTAGACTGGGTGATGGTATCGCCGGCCGTTCCCGAGCGAATTCCGCTTATTCAGGCAGCTTATGCCCGCAAAATCCGCGTGCTTACCGAAGTAGAGCTGGCCTATGAGTTGGCCGAATCCCCCATTTGTGCGGTAACGGGGACAAATGGTAAAACCACCACGGTTACGCTGTTGGGGCTGCTGTTGGCAACCCATTACAATCCGGTAGGTGTGGGTGGTAATATCGGTGTCCCGCTTTCCGAAGAAGTGCTTCGCGTTGGCAAGGGCGGCTGCATTGCCGCAGAGATATCGAGTTATCAGATGGAAATCACGAAGAATTTTCACCCGCATGTTGCGGCGGTGCTTAATGTAACGCCGGACCATATTGTGCGTCATGGTTCCATGGAAGTCTACCAACAGATGAAGGAGAAAATGTTTGCGCAGCAGACCGAAGAGGATTTTCTGGTGCTCAATTACGATGACGAGCAGACCCGTGGCATGAAGGCAAGAGCTAAGGCGAAAGTTTGCTATTTCAGCCGCCGGGAAGAGCTGGCGGAGGGTGCCTTTGTCCGGAATGGCCAGTTGGTAATCCGTTGGTCAGGGCAGGAGCATCAGCTTTGCCCCGTTAAGGATTTGGGCATCAAGGGAGGTCACAACGTGGAGAATGCTTTGGCGGCGGTGGTTTCGGCATTCTTGGCAGGTTGTGAGCCGGAAGCCATGGTTCATGTTCTCAAGGAATTCCGTGGGGTTGAACACCGCATCGAATATGTCCGTGATGTAGATGGTGTGGCCTATTATAACGATTCTAAGGCAACTAATACGGATTCTGCCATCAAGGCTTTGGAGACTTTTGAGCATGGCATTGTGCTCTTGGCAGGCGGTGACGATAAACTCACGGATCTTACGGATTTCATGCAGCTGTGCAAAAAACGCGTTTCGGATTTGGTGCTGCTCGGTGCAGCCGCTGAGCGCTTTGAGCAGGAGGCTCTTAAAAATGGTTATCCGGCCGAGCACATTCATCGGGTAGGGTTCTCCATGGAAAAGGCAGTGGAAAAAGCACATGCTCTGGCAAAAGCTCCGCAGGTGGTCCTGCTTTCACCGGCTTGTGCAAGTTTTGATATGTATGATGGAATGGCGCAGCGTGGCCGCGACTTCAAGCGCCTGGTAAATAATTTATAAAAGGGGTTCTTATTTTGAATATTATTGTATCTGGTGGCGGAACGGGTGGACATATCTATCCGGCTATCACGATTATCCGCACGATACAGCAGAAATATCCCGAGGCGAATTTCCTCTATGTGGGAACGACCCGGGGATTAGAGGCCGATATCATTCCCAAGGAAGGATTGCCCTTTGCAACGGTGGACATTCAGGGCTTTGAACGTCATTTGACGCCAGCTAATCTGATTCGTGCCGGCAAGGCTATGGCCGGAGTGGCAAAAGCGGCGAAGATTGTCCGCGATTTCCGTCCAGACGTGGTGGTGGGAACTGGCGGTTACGTCTGCGGCCCAATTTTGCTGGCAGCAAGCCTTATGCACGTGCCAACATTGATTCAGGAGCAGAATGTTGTCCCGGGAATTACCAACAAAATCTTGGCCAAATTCGTTTCGAAGATTGCAGCGGGGACCGAGGAAGCGATGAAGCACTTCCCAGCCGAAAAGGTCCTTTGCACGGGCAATCCCATCCGCAGCGAAGTCATGACGGCCCTGCGGGAAGAAGGGGCCGCCGAATTCGGTTTTGACCCGAAACGCAAGACGGTATTGGTGTCTGGCGGCAGCCGCGGTGCCCGGGCCATCAATCGCGCCATGATTGATGTACTGGTGCAAGCTGCTGCTCATCCTGAGGTACAGTATTTGCATGTTACGGGAAAGAACGAGTATGAAGATGTTGTTCAGCGCTTGACTCAAGCCGGTCTTGACCTGGAGGCAGTGGAACATATTAAGGTTCGACCCTATCTTTACGATATGCCAAAGGCTATGGCTGTGGCAGACTTGGCCGTATTCCGTGCCGGTGCCACTGGATTGGCAGAGCTCACGGCTCGGGGAATTCCATCGATTCTGGTTCCTTATCCATATGCGGCTGAGAACCATCAGGAGCACAATGCAAGAGCATTAGAAGAAGCTGGAGCAGCCAGGATGATTCTTAATAAAGAATTGACCAGTGAACGGCTCAGTTCCGTTCTGGCAGAACTTTTGAGTGAAGAGGATAAATTAGCGGCGATGGCAGAGGCCAGCCGCCAAATGGGACGTCCTCAGGCGGCAGCAGACATTGCCGATCTCGTACTGGAACTTGCGAATCGTTCATGAGGGGAGAAAGATTGATGAAACAGCTGAAAGAGCTTAAAGATATCAAAAAGATTCATTTTGTTGGTATCGGTGGAGCTGGTATGAGCCCACTGGCAAAGATTATGGCAGAACTTGGCTATGAGGTATCTGGTTCTGACCGGGAAGATTCTCAGGTGATTGAAAATCTGCGCAAGCTTGGCGTCAAGGTTATGCTGGGAGGCCAGAAGGGGGAAAATGTCAAGGGCGTTGATGCGATTGTCGTATCGACGGCAATTCCCTATGACAATCCAGAGGTACTGGCAGCCCGTGACTTGGGCATTACCAAGCTCCATCGTTCGGATATCAACGCAGCCCTGGTAAATGAATACAAAGGCATTGCCGTTGCTGGTGCACATGGTAAGACTACTACCACTTCGATGCTGGGGGTATCCCTTACCCATGCAGGCGTTTCCCCGACGGTAATTGTCGGTGGTGAGGTTCCAGACCTGGGGACCAATGCAAAACTTGGGGAAAGTGAATATCTGGCATCGGAAGCCGATGAAAGCGATGGCTCCTTCCTGAAACTTCGTCCTCATATTGCGGTGGTAACCAATGTGGAAGATGATCATATGGACCACTATGGTACGATGGAAAACATCATTAAGGCCTTTCGTCAGTTTATCCAGAATGTGGACAAAGAGACTGGGTATGCGGTACTCTGCTTTGATAACGAAAACCTGCGCAATATCGCCAAAACGGTAGACCGCAAATATTACACCTATGCCATTGATCATGAGGCGGATTATCGTGCTGTCAATATCAAAACTGGCGGCAAGGGAATCTGTTTTGATGTGGTTCATGGGGAAGAGGAACTGGGGCATATTTCCCTCAATATTCCGGGACGTCACAATGTGCTGGATGCCATGGCCTGTATTGTAACTGGTCTTACCATGGGGGTTCCCTTCGAGCAGATGGCTGCAGGCTTGGCCGCCTTCCATGGCGCTAAGCGCCGTTTTCAGACGAAGGGACGTGTCAATGGTGTATGGGTTGTGGATGATTATGCCCATCATCCGACGGAAATTGCCGCAACGCTTAAGGCTGCCAAGGAAACGAAACCGGGCCGCTTGATTTGTGCTTTCCAGCCCCATCGTTATTCACGCACTCAGCTTTTGCATGAGGAGTTTGGCAAGGCCTTTGTATCGGCAGACCTTTTGATTCTTACGGATATCTATGCAGCTGGCGAGAGCCCCATTGAAGGGGTAGATGGTGAGACGATCCTGAAGGAAGTTCGTCGTCAGTCCGGCCAAGACGTAATCTATCTGCCCCAGCGCGAAAAAGTGGCCGCGCACCTCAAAGAGGAAGTCAAAGATGGGGATTTGGTTATCACAATGGGCGCAGGCGATATCTATAAGACGGGAGAAGAACTCGTTGAGATGTTGGAAAAGTAATCGAGGTTAAAGGAGAATACATTCAAATGAATCAGGATAAAATTGTTGTTGTTATGGGCGGAACCTCCACGGAGGCAGAGATTTCCCGTCAGACGGGGACGGCCATCTTGAAGGCACTTCAGTCCAAGGGCTATAATGCCGAGGGGATGGAACTCAATCCGACTACTTTTGCCGAAGATATCCGCAAGAGCGGCTGTGCTATTGTATTTAATGCCATTCATGGCAAATTTGGTGAGGATGGCATGATTCAGGGAACGCTGGATATGCTGGGAATTCCTTATACGGGCTCTGGGGTCCTGGCTTCGGCTGTAACTATGGACAAGGCAGCCTCCAAGCGGGTATTTTTGGCTGAGGGCATATCGACGCCGCGCTCCCAGACCTTCCATGCCTTTGAGATGAAACACAATCTGGTAGAGGAAATCGAGAAAAACTTTTCCTGGCCGGTAGTGGTTAAAGCTGCTTCCCAGGGGTCAAGTATCGGTGTCTATATCGTTCAGAATCATGACGAGCTGGAAAAGTCTTTACAGGAAGCCTTTACCTATAACGATGAAGTCCTGGTAGAGGAATTTATTCAGGGCCGTGAGCTGACTGTTGCCGTTTGGGGCGACGATGAAGCCAAAGAAGCATTCCCTATCATTGAGATTACGACTACCTCTGGCCGATATGATTACGAAAGCAAATACACCAAAGGTGCCTCGACGCATATTATTCCCATGCCGGTATCGGATGCCAAGACGAAAGAAATTCAGGAATTGGCTATCAAAACCTTTACGGCTTGCGGATGCCGTGGGGTAGCACGGGTTGACATGATGCTGGGAACTGATGAGAAACCCTATGTAATTGAAGTCAATTCCGTTCCGGGCATGACGGAACTTTCCTTGGTTCCAGATGCTGCTCGGGCAATGGGGGTTGAGTTCCCGGAGCTTTGCGAACGCATTTTGGAAATGGCCGGTTTCCAAAAATAAGCCGCTTGCCGGACCATGCCGGACAGGATATCACCTGTCCGGTTTATTTCTAACAGAGGAAGGAAGTGAAAGTAATGGAAGAAAGGGAACATGAACAACTAGAACCACAGCCCGTGACGGTCAATCGAAAAGTTCGCCGCAGTCCACGGCGAATTATCAAAGGTCTTTTATTTCTGCTCATATGTGGAAGCATAATGGGGATTGCCATCTATTCGCCTTTGTTTACCTTTCAGCGGCTGATTCTCAATGGCAATGCATATTTAAGCAGCGATGATGTTATGGATATTGGCAGAATCCAGAAGGGCAGACCGCTTTTTCAGCTGAAAACCGATGAAATTACGCAAAATCTCATGCATGACCTGCGCATTGAATCAGCGGTGGTTCGCAGACGGCTGCCGGATACGATTGAGATTGATATCACCGAACGGGTGCCGGTGGCAACGGCAATATGCGATTATGGCTATATTGATTTTGACCGGCAGGGAAAAGTAATTCACAGCTATCGGTCTCTTCATAAAATGCCAATCCCTTTGATAACGGGAACGACCTTGCATGATTTGTATATTGGGGATGACAATAAAGATGAGCGGGTGGCGCAAATCCTCATGTTTCTGCAGAGACTGAATGCGGATGCCCTTAACCAGATTTCGGAAATTAATATGACCAATCCGGAACAGATAACTGCCTATACGACAAACTCGGTTCAGATACGCTTGGGAAACATGGATCGAATGGAAGAAAAGGCAAAACTAACCCAGGAGTTTCTCGATAACCTTCCCAATAGCCGCCATCCCATCGAATATGTGGATTTCAGTTATACCGCCCCCTTTATTCGGCTGAAGCACATGCCAACAGAAAAAGAGACTGTTGTCAATGCGAATGCACAGTAAATATACCTTGTTTAGTGGGAATTCTGGAAGTTTTTTCGGAAAAGCTATGGAATTCAATGCAAAATAATGATAAAATAAAACAGTATAATTGTGCAGATTGGCAAATGTGGTAAGATAACCGCATTATAGAATATAATCGTCATGGGGGTTAATGCAGTGTTTGAATTGGATGATAATGGCCTGGATCAATTGGCTACAATTAAAGTAATCGGTGTTGGCGGTGGTGGCAGCAATGCAGTCAACCGCATGATTAATCTTGGCCTTCAGGGCGTAGAATTTATTGCTGTAAATACTGATGCGCAGGCTTTGATGAAGTCTTTGGCACCGAAACGGATGCAGATTGGTGAAAAACTCACCCGTGGTCTTGGTGCAGGTGCTCAGCCAGAGATTGGGCAGAAGGCTGCTGAGGAAAGCCGCGACGATATTTTGGAAGCACTCCGTGGTGCAGATATGGTATTTGTAACTGCTGGTATGGGCGGTGGAACAGGTACTGGTGCTGCTCCGGTAGTAGCAGAGTGTGCCCGTGAAATTGGTGCGTTGACAGTAGGCGTTGTGACGCGTCCGTTCTCATTTGAGGGAATGAAGCGCCGCCGCAATGCAGAGTCTGGTATTGCAAATCTAAAAAAACATGTGGATACGATTATTACGATTCCCAATGACCGTCTGATGCAGGTGGTTGATAAAAAGACGCCGATTACGCAGGCTTTCAGCATTGCAGATGATGTGTTGCGCCAGGGCGTAAAAGGTATTGCAGACCTTATTGCATTGCCGGGGCTTATTAACCTTGACTTTGCTGACGTGAAGAATATCATGAGCAATGCTGGCTCTGCCCTGATGGGTATTGGTGAAGCTTCCGGTGAAAATGCAGCGGTAGAGGCTGCTAAGGCGGCTATTGCATCGCCATTGCTGGAAACCAGCATCGATGGTGCTCGTGGTATCTTACTTAACGTTACCGGTGCGGAAGAGAATCTCAGCATGTTTGAGGTTACCGAGGCGTCGAATTCTATTGAGGAAGCTGCTGACAGCCAGGCAAATATTATCTGGGGTGCTGCCGTTGATAATACCATGGGGGATACTGTACGCGTTACAGTTATTGCCACTGGTTTTGATGCGCCAGAAGAAATTGGCGTACAGACTCCCGTTCAGCCGGCAGCAAGTGCGATTCCTGCGGCAACAGATGTAACGGATAAAACGGCAGAAGCTCAGCCTGCTGCACCAGCTCCAGACTTTATCGACATTCCGGTCTGGATGCGTCGAAAATAATAAAAAAACAGTTGACAAGAATGTTAAGAGCAGATATAATATATCTTGTTCTTAACACTTGTTAATTGCATATGGGTAGGTGCCCGAGTGGTTAAAGGGAACAGACTGTAAATCTGTCATCTTCGGATTACGATGGTTCGAATCCATCCCTGCCCACCATC